>CAZNGJ010000005.1:0-51815 GCA_964572615.1 uncultured Bacteroides sp. | reverse complement strand
ATTGATTAACACCACTTTGAGAAATTGTCATGTACTGTAACCTTCGGCACGCCTTGTTGAAGGGCATTCAATTTCCGTGCACGCCTCGCACAACTCGGCGTACACGGTTAAACAAAGTCGGCGTCCGAGGGACGCCCCGTAAATCTGATTACAACATGGCAAATAAAAACAGTACGCACGAAAAGCCAACTATTTCCATGGGTTGCGTAAGCGGAAACAGTGTACATTTTCGTCCAAAAGCTCATTTGTTGCCGAGATATGCTTTATTCAACATTCGACGGAGTTTAGCAAAGCCTTTCTCGAGAGCTTCTGCCTCGGCCTTTTTCTCTTGCTCGGTTCGGTTGAGTTGTCGTTGATAATTGGCCTGCGCCTCGTGTTCAAATTGCTGAGCCACGTCCCCTGTAAGAACAGACATAGATGCTATCGGTAATGCCATAGTGGCAACTTTTAGCTTGCAGGTGGATGCAAGCTGTGGGTGCGTGCGGTTCATGCACGCTATTTGTCGGGGTGACAGGATTCGAACCTGCGACCGCCTGGTCCCAAACCAGGAGCGCTACCGGACTGCGCTACGCCCCGAATTCGTCGCAAAGTTAGTGTTTTTTTCGCAATCCGCAAAACTTCGGGCAGTTTTCCATGCAATAATTTAAGTTGACCTGCGTTAGTTATACTTGTAAAGGTTTACGCATTTTACCCGTCATATTAACCAATAGGCAAGCAATTGAACAATATAACTAATTCGAACACAGCGGGCTACGTTCCGCCTAAGGTGGCGCCTCTCTGGGTAGCCGCCATACCTGTCGTGGCGCTGCTCGGCGCTTTGGTCGCCATCATCGCTATCGCAGGCGCCGACGCCGTGAGCGCATACAGCGCATATATTCTCTTAGGATCAGCAGCCCTGGCAACTGTATTGGCCTTGGGCGTGTATCGCGTGCGAAGCCGACGTTTCATCGCCGGTATGGCGCGCAGCGCGCGTCAGATGCTACCGTGCATACCTCTGTTGGCACTTATCGCTACAGTATCGACATCTTGGATGCTGAGTGGAGTAGTACCCTACCTGGTAGAGCGTGGCATAGCACTGCTCAACCCGACATATTACCTCGCACTGACGTGTCTGGCGTGCGCAGTCGTATCGTCGCTTACGGGTTCGTCGTGGACAACGATAGCAACGGTCGGTGTGGCGTTCCTCGGCGTGGGCACCGTGTTCGGCTATAACCCGGCATGGACAGCAGGCGCCATTATCTCGGGGGCTTATTTCGGCGACAAATTCTCGCCTCTGAGCGACACGACAGTGATAGCTGCCGCCACAACAGGCGTCGAGATATTCAAGTTGATACGCTACATGGTGGTTACGACCATACCGGCATTCGCCGTCAGCCTGGCCATATTCGCGTGGATGGGCATGGGGCACCACGGTGTAGCGGGCGAGGAATCGGCTCGCATCAGTCAGGCCATCGGCTCGACCTTCAACCTTACGCCTTGGGTGATGCTTGTGCCCGCCGCTACGGTTGTGCTGATTGCGCTGCGGCTATCAACGCTGCTGACACTCGTGGGCAGTACGATTGCCGGTATCGTCGGAATGTTTGTCTTCCAGGGCGACATGCTCGCCGGGATGGGTGTTTCGGGCTTTGTAGACAGCGCTATGGCCGTTGGCAACTTCTTGATTAACGGAGCCGTAAGCCATACCGGCCTCGACGTTGTGGACAACCTCGTCACCACCGGAGGCATCATGGGTATGCTGTCAACTATATTCCTGGTGCTGTCGGCCATGATGTTCGGCGGCGCTATGATGGGCAGCGGCTTCCTTGAGCGACTGACACGCACAATGGCCAGCCGACTGACGCGCCGTCACTCGGTGGTAAGCGCCACCGTGGCTACCGGCGTTACACTCAATGCCCTGACGGCCGACCAATACGTGTCGATCATCATAGGAGGCAATGTCTACAAGAATGTCTACAAGCGTTCAGGGCTGAGCCCGCAACTGTTAGGACGTACCATCCAGGATTCGGTACCGGTTACATCGGTGCTCATCCCGTGGAACTCATGCGGTGTGACCCAAAGCGCCGTACTCGGCGTGGCCACGATAGCCTACCTGCCCTACTGCCTGTTCAACATCTTGTCGCCGGTGTCGTCGGTAGTGGTTGCCACAATCACCTACCATCTGAAAGCACGTTCAGCCGCCAAACAATCACGCCTCAGCACAGAAAGCGGTTGTAGCGCTTAACGGTCGTAGTGCAGGAAGATGCCGTCCGAGTTGAAGACTGCCTCGACTCCGCTGACGAGATCGACTTCGTAGCCTGACTTATCTCTCGAAATTTCGTTGATTCCGTCGCCGGGATTATTTGTACTCAAGTAAGTATCAATAGCTGCGGGATAGAATCCGACCGGAACTGTTTGACCCACCGGTGCATCCACATCCTTCCATTCGCCGGCCTTGTCAAACTCGACAGAGTGCCCGTTGGCAAGAATTACGTCATATTCGTTCTTGTCCTTGGTGGCCGTGGAAATCTCTATGCCGGGATAATACGTGTTGAGGAACGCCTTGGCAGTTGCCGGAAGCTGACTTTCGGCAACCGGATCATCCTTGTCGTCGCACGCAGCGAGCGAAATGGCCATCACACCGAGTAACAAAATCGGCAACAGTTTCAAAATCTTCTTCATAATACTTTGCTTTTTCGATAAAGGGTTAATAAATCACTTTCTGATAGAAGAATAACGCCCCACCCTCCCCAATGTTCACTGATTCTCATGCTTTTCTACTCCCTATAATAGACCGAACAACTCACTACATTTGGTCTATTCAATTAATTTGAATAACTTTGCGCATGGAGAATTTCTTTTATATGAATCATCATGAAAAAGCTTGTGAAATATAGAAAGGCTTTTGCTGTTATAGTCCCTATAATTTTGATCATCGGTGTACTATGCGCTGTTTTGTGTATCCTATATTCTAATCGGAAGTGGAACTCGGAATACTTTGAAACATTTTACGCTCATTGGGACTTTCAAACTGCTTATATCGTTGAATGCATTGTTCTTCTGATCTTCTTTATCGTTTTTCTAATTTCTACAAAATCCGGTTCAAGAACAATAAATAAAATATGTGGCTGGGGTTCCTTAACTATAACTGTTAGTGGTTGCTTGGCCATTTTTATCACACTATTTCTTAACTGCTTTGGGATTGGTAAAGCGATAAATGATTATCGACTTGATTGCAATTTGCAGTCGACTGATGTGGATAAATTTCACCAATCCGTTGACTCGCTCATTCCCTCCATGTCTGAAGGAATCGAATGGTATGCAGAGCCCAACGAATTTATGCTAAAAGCGGCTCGTGACGGCTATGCTCCTGCTCAAAATGCTATGGGTCGTTTTTTCCTCGAAAGAGCGAAAGATGCTTTTGCGAGAGCTGAATATCAACACCACAATACAGATCGCCAACCACTTCTTAAACAAGCTGATGCTGACTTTGACCACGCATTGTTTTGGTTCATGAAGAGCGCTCAAAATGGCAATCCTAAGGCCCAAACAAATCTTGGTTTGATATTCATGGGAGAGATCCAATCAAATCGGGAAACCAATCTCGATCTCGCAAAATATTGGCTACTAAAAGCTTGCAAAAGCAACTTTGCTACTGCTTTCTATTATTTAGGCAATATTTACGCGGACGAAAATCTGCGGGATGCTTATATATATTGGTCAAAAGGTTCCGAACTTGGTAATGAGGATTGTACTCGTGCCTTGGAAAAACCTGAATTTGCAAATGGAATTCCTGAAGACAAGCCAATACAAGATTCAGACTCTATCCCAAATTCGTTAATCATCTCCTAACCCGTTAATTTTTTTGCCATGGATAATCAAGATAATCGTACGCCTGCGTTTGTGAAACGCGATACTATAGTTTCCGGAACTGCTTACGCTGAGTTGCTCGGTGCCCTGAAAGAGCGATTCAGAAAGTCACAGATTAAGGCCGCCGTCAAAGTCAATACTACCATGTTGGAATTCTATTGGGCAATGGGCCGAGACATTTCACGGCTTCACGAAGCAGCCAAATGGGGTGGTGCTTTCTATGACTGCCTCAGCCTTGACTTAAAAACTGCGTTCCCGGGACAAACAGGCTTTTCGGTTACCAATATAAAGTACGCAAAACGTTGGTATAAGTTTTATAATCAGGATAATATAATTCGTCAACAACTTGTTGACGAATTTGACATGCCCATTGAATTTGGCCAAATACCATGGGGGCAACATATAGTCATCCTCACGAAGTGCAAAACAGTGAAAGAAGCTCTATTCTATGTAGAAGAAACATTGAAACATGGATGGAGTCGTGCGGAATTAGAGAATGAGATAGACGATAATCTGTACGCTAAACATGGCCAAGCCATTACGAATTTTGACGATATGTTGCCTGCTCCTTATAGCGGACTGGCCAAAGAAATTTTGAAAAGCCCTTATAACTTTGGATTTATAGACAAGAAAATCGTATCAGAAAAACAACTTGAGGATGAGTTGGCCGGAAATATAACCCGTTTTCTTCTCGAACTCGGGCAAGGATTCGCATACGTTGGACGCCAAATGGAACTGAAAATGCCCGGAGGTCAAACATTTATCCCGGACATGGTTTTCTACCACACCCGACTAAAGCTTTATATCGTAGTTGAGTTAAAGGTTACACCTTTCGTTCCCGAATATGCCGGCAAACTGAATTTTTACGTCTCGGCAGTCGATGAACTCATGAAGCAACCGGATGACAATCCTACAATCGGCCTCCTTATCTGCAAGTCAAAAGACAATACTGTAGTCGAGTGGTCTTTTCGAGGGATGAATCAACCACTCGGAGTCGCTGAATACAAGCTTGATATAGCCAAGAAAGCCGCCGAGTTGCTGCCTTCCGAATCAGAACTACAATCCTTAATTGACACTTACGACAAAGTGGATATTTAGGAGCCTTTCAGGAAAAATCAACGTACTCGGAGGCGGTTGTATTGGTCGATGTATTTGCGGCCGGCGGGGATGGGGCGCGGGAAGTTCTGCAGGTAGACGGTGCGGTTGGAGAACTTCTCGACGTAGCGTACCGAGATGATGTACGATCGGTGGATGCGGGCAAAGGCATCATCGGGCAGCATCGACTCGATCTCTTTCATCGTTATCTGCGGCACGATGGTAGGTTTATCTTGACGATAGACCTTGACATAGTTGTCCATGGCTTCGATAAGGATGATATCCTTAAGGCTGACTACAACGTTCTTGTAGTCGGCCTTAAGTGTTATTATACCGTCTTCGTCCGAAGGCTTGTCGGCTGCCGACCGGAGATAACGCCAGGCTTTCTCCATGGCCTTCTCGAAGCGGGCATAGAATATGGGCTTGTGCAGGAAGTCGATGGCGTCGACATTGTAACCGTCGATGGCGTAGGAGGCGTAAGCCGTCGTAAAGATTAGACACACGCCCTCTGGCAGCTCGCGGGCAAGAGCTACGCCGTTGTGCGAGTTCATCTCGATGTCGAGGAACACTATATCGGGGCGGGTGGCACGGATGCACTCCATACCTGCTACGGGCGAGGTGAAACACTGAAGCTCGATATTGCCGTACCGGGTGCAATACTCACTGATAATGCTCAGTGCTATCGGTTCGTCGTCAATGGCTACGCACTTAATCATGGGTTGAGAAATACTCTTAGTTTAACATTATATGTACTCCCGTCGTCGGTGATGTCGAGCAGATGGGAGTCGGGGTACAGCAATGCGAGACGCTTGCTGCAATTGTCGATACCCAAATGTTCGCCAATTCGCCTAACGGGAAAAATACGGTTCTGTGTGTTAAGTTCGAGGGTATGGTCACGCTCGGTCAGACGAATCGAGATAACGCTCTGCTCGACAGGCGATACCCCGTGTTTGAAACAGTTTTCGACGAATGTAACGAGCAACATCGGGGGCACTTGTACGTCGGCATCCTCGATGTCGATTTTCAAATCGACCTTTGTCATGCCGTTAAGCCGCAACGACTGCAAATCGACATACCGGCGGATATAATCGGCTTCGTCGGACAGCGAGACGAAGTCGCGACTCGACGTGGTGTGGATATAGCGCAACATGGATATGAACTTCTCGAGCGATTCGAGCGCCTTCTCGTCGCGTGTCAGGAACAAGCCGTACAGCGAATTGAGGGTGTTGAACATGAAGTGGGGCTTGATCTGCGCCTTATACAACTCGATGGCCGCGCGGTCGCGTTCGGCCTCGACGGCACGGCGCTGCGCACGCTGGCGGTTGGTTTGAGTCAGCAAACCGATGGCAAAACTGAATGCCTCGACTATCATGAACAGCGACCATACGGCCTGCTGGTAATGCTGCAGGAAGGGGAACAAGCGAAGCGCTCCCTGCTCGTGGAGATGCGGTTTAGGTTCATACAGGGTGACTTGCGAAATAAAATATGTGACAACAATGGAGAGTAATATCAGCGCTATCCCCCAACGGCGTCGACGGCTATCGCTGAACAAGAGCGGCACCGTGACGGCGCGATTGAGCACATAGATCCCGTAAAGCCATCCGGTTGCCATGACCACAAACCACGGAAAATTGTGCAACCACCGTTCGACGGGGTATATCATCGCCATGACGGGCAACACCATCAGGCAAAAAGCCAGATCTATGTAGCGAGGAAGATTCTTCATACTTCGACGTGGGAAAAGTTGATTGCACAAAGTTAATCAATTCAAGCCAATTATCGTGATAGGGTCTTCGACCGTTCGCCATTATAGACCGAACGTTAACCATTTTACCTTATGACCATCGATTCCGGCTTTGGTTTAATTCGCTAAATTTGCCCGAAAATTCACGAATATGTACATAAGAACATTGTCGCCTCGGCCATTTCGGCTGCTAAAGCACGATTCCGCCCTATTATAATGACATCGGCAACCATGGTCTTCGGCATGTTACCTCTGATGTTCGCCTCGGGTGTCGGCGCAAACGGCGACATCTCCGTGGGTGTAGGTACCGTCGGCGGTCTACTCTTCGGTACGCTCGCACTGCTGTTTATGGTTCCGGTATTTTTCATAGTGTTCCAATATCTACACGAGCGCATCACACCAAAAAACAAGAGATTGTCAAACAAGCTCTAAGAATGGCAGTTCGCCATCAAAAACGCGTGGTTTACCAATTGTAACAAAAGCGTAGCAACTACTATTCAATGACTTAGCAAAGCATTACTCAATAGTGAGTATTTTTCGGACGGGAATATCTTGCGAACTTTGCACCGCAAAACCTTAACGCATCATGACCTACCGAAAAATCTCCATCATTTGGGCTATCATAGCCTTCATCACATTAAGCGCCTCGGCCAAAGGCACCGACGGAATGCTTGCGGGCAAAGTGCTGTCGGACTCCACCGACGAAGCGATAGAGCCCGTAGAGCAACTCGACGAGGTGGTAATAGTCGGCAATACACTGAGCAAGGTAAAAAACTCTGCATACAACGCTACGGCTGTCAACACCAAGGATCTCGTCAACACCACAAAGACGCTCAGCGAGGCTCTTAACAAGGCGCCCGGCATGAAGATACGCGAGAGCGGTGGCGTAGGCTCGGATATGGCCGTGACCATGGACGGCTTCTCCGGCAAACACGTTAAGGTGTTCATCGACGGAGTACCCCAGGAGGGCGTGGGCAGTTCGTTCGGACTGAACAACATCCCGGTCAACTACGCCGACCGCATCGAGGTGTATCGCGGTGTAGTGCCCGTGGCATTCGGTGCCGACGCTATCGGTGGAGTCATAAACATCGTTACTCCCCGTCGCCAACGCCGCTGGTTTGTCGATGCTTCCTACTCGTTCGGGTCGTTCAACACCCACAAATCGTACGTCAACTTCGGCCAGACCCTCCGCAACGGTTTCAAATACGAGTTGAATGCATTTCAGAACTATTCAGACAACGACTATTGGGTCGATTCACCCGTCGAGGATTTCACGACCGGCTCCATCAACCGCAACAAGCCCGAGCACGTGAAGCGCTTCAACGACACCTATCACAACGAGGCCGTCATCGGCAAATTCGGATTTGTCAACAAGAGTTGGGCCGACCGACTGCTGCTCGGTCTGACCTACTCCCACGTCTACAAGGAGGTGCAGACGGGCGTAAGGCAGGAGATAGTATACGGCGCGAAGCATCGCCACGGCAACTCGCTGATGCCGTCGTTGGAATACTCCAAGCGCGACCTCGGCGTAACGGGACTCGATGTGACTGTCAACGCCAACTATAACCGCGACAACACCATCAATGTCGACACCTCGTCGGTCAAGTACAACTGGTTCGGTCACACGGCACCAATGAACGCCCCCGGCGAACAATCTTATCAGTATTCGAAGGCAATCAATAACAACTGGACCGGCTCCGGAGTGATAAACTATCAATTTGCAGGCAGACACTCGCTGTCGTTCAGCGAGGTGTTCAACACCTTCAACCGCACCAACGAGGACCTGCTGACCGTACCGGCCGGCAAGGACGAGTTCTCCAAAGTAACCACCAAGAACATCGCCGGGTTGTCGTACCGCTACGCGCACAACAGGCGCTTCAACATTACTGCGTTCGGAAAGCAATATCACCAGTATGTGTCGGGGCCTATGGCAACCACGTCGGCGCAAGATGTCTACGAGCTGACATCGCGTTCGATAGACTACTTGGGCTATGGAGCCGCGGGCACATGGTTCCTACCACTCGGGTTGCAATTCAAGGCTTCGTATGAGAAGGCTTACCGCCTGCCGACCATCGAGGAGATGTTTGGCGACGAGGATCTGGAGGTAGGCGACATCTCACTGCGCCCCGAATCGAGCCACAATGTCAATCTCAACCTTAGCTACAACGCCACGTTCGGGCCCAACATCGTTTATGCCGAAGCCGGGGTTATCTACCGCGACACCCACGACTATATCCAGCGCAACATCATGGCGCTGAGCGGGGGCAAGTCGGCAGCGACATACGTAAACTATGGCAAGGTTAAGACTTTGGGCGTAAGCATATCTGCCCGCTACCACTTCTCGAAGTGGCTTAGCGTAGGCGGCAACTTCACTCAGATGAACGTGCGCGACAATATGCGGACGGCTCAGGGGAGCACCGTTCCCAACATCGCATACAAGGAGCGGATGCCCAACCTGCCGTACATGTTTGCCGACTCGGACGTCAACTTCTATTGGAACGGCTTGGGTCGTAAGAGCAATATATTGACTGTAACTTACGACAATCAGTACACCCACAGTTTCTGCTACTACACAGCCAATATAGGCTCGAACAATAGCGATTATATCGTGCCCGACCAGTTCTCGCACAACATCACCTTCTCGTACAGCATCGGGCAAGGCCGATATAACCTCTCGCTGGAGTGCAACAACCTTACCAATGCCAAGCTATATGACAACTTCAGTCTTCAGAAGACCGGACGCGCCTTCTACGGCAAGGTAAGAGTTTACTTCGGAAACTAATAATTCAAAAACAATCTATATGACCAACAAGACATCTATCCTTAAAGCGCTCGCTACCACGCTGATACCGGCCATGGCACTATGCGCATGCTCTAAAAGTGACGAACCCGACGTGCCTTCGAACGAAGACAATCCTACGGGCAAGTTCGTGTTTGCAACAACCATCCAAAGCACTAACGGCACGGCTTATAACCTTGTCACCGGCGAATCGCTGGACAACGGTTATGTAAGCACGGTCAACAACGGTCTGCTCAACGAGGGTGCCACGCAATGGGTGTTCTACCGCAACTATCTTTATGCCCTGACGTATAATCAAGGTAACGCGGGTACGACTCGCAGCTATATCCTCAGCGAAAACGGGCAACCACAGGCTCGCGCCATCGAGTACCGCATTAGCCGTTTCTCGTCGTACGGCACCTACAACAATGACATCATCACCATGTCGACCGGTGAAGGGCCTACCAATTTAGCTGACAGCCATGGCTACAAACCTATGACACTGCTCGTCACCTACCTCGACGTGGTCAACGAAACTTCGCGCACCAACGATACATCGACCGGCGCCTATTCGATGGAGAACTTCCTTGGCAACGGCGAGTACGTCACCCTTGCCGGTGCCGAACAGAGCGGCACCAAACTGTATTGCGGCGCCGTTCCCATGGGTTTGAGCCAGTACGGTGTCGCTGCCGACAACGGCAAGTGGATTCGTCCCGGGTTCGAGCACCTCGTGCATCAGGAAGCGGGCGGTTCCGGTTCGGGCGCCTACAAAGCCGGCGAACTCAGCGGCACTCAGTATCCCGACGAGTGCTGGGTAGCCATCTACGATAACGACAAGCTGCTCAACCCCGTACTGGCCAAGACGGACAAGATCAGCACTCCCTGCGGTCGCTACCGCTCGCAGTACTATCAGACAGTTTGGGCTGCCGACAATGGCGACATCTACGTGTTCTCGTCGAGTTACGCCAAGACCATGACCGATGCCGGGCAGCGCACCACCCTCCCTGCGGGCGTATGCCGAATACCGGCCGGTAGCACCAAGTTTGACGACTACTACTGCAATATCGAGGCTCAGACCCCCGGTGGCAATCGTTCGTTTATGCGATGCTGGCCTGCCGGAGGAAGTTGTTTCCTGATGGTCATGTACGACCGCTCGCTTACAGAGAGTAATCCCGCTGCCACCGAACTGGCCATCTTCGATGCGTCCACCAAGAAACTGACATACGTCACCGGGCTGCCGGAAAACGTAACGTCGGTGGGCAAAACAGTATATAATAATAATGGGAATGTCTATATTCCCGTAAATATTGAGAATCAAGAGCCTGCCATCTACGCCATCAATACTTCGACTGCCAATGCCGTCAAGGGCGTATCGGTGCAGGCAACCGAAATCAATGGCTTCGGCTATCTTACACCTATAAAATAAACCGCTATGATAAAGTTTTTCAGAAAGATACACCTTTGGCTCTCGGTGCCGTTCGGCATCTTCGTTACGTTGATATGCTTCTCGGGCGCCATGCTGATTTTCGAGCCTGAAATTACCCGCTCGATCCAAAGCGACGTATATTATGTAGAATCGGTCAAGGAAGCCCCGGTTCAGATGGCCGAGCTGTTGGAGAGTGTCAAGTGCACTCTGCCCGACAGTGTCAGTATCACCGGCGTGACGGTTTTCAAGGACCCGGAGCGCACTTATCAGGTCAACCTGTCCAAGCCGCGCCGCGCGTCGGTGTTTGTCGACCAATATACCGGTCAGATTACCGGACGTTACGAACGCATCGGGTTCTTCTCGACGATGTTCAAGCTGCACCGTTGGCTCCTGGACGGCTCTAACCCGCACGGCGACGGCGTCAAGGTTGGTAAACTGTTGGTAGGCATTTCAACCTTGATTTTTGCCATCGCCCTCATCACCGGTGTGATTATCTGGTGGCCTCGCGCACGCCGCAACTTCAAGAAGAACATCACTATCCCGTTCTCGCAGGGGTGGCGAGGATTCTGGAAAGGTCTGCATGTCGCGGGCGGTATGTATGCTCTGATTTTCGTGCTGGCGATGGCACTGACCGGCCTGACGTGGTCGTTCGACTGGTACCGTTCTGCTTTCTACGCTGTTTGCGGTGTCGAGCATACTCCGCGCAACTTCGCCCGGAACATTGCCGAAGCCAAGGTCGAAGGCCGAGGCCGCGGCGAAGGTCGAGGTCACGGACACCGTCATGGTGGTAGAGAAGGGGACAAACGGCATCACTCGGAGTTCGGTAATTGGCAGAAAATGTACGACGAGTTGCGCGCTCAGAATCCCGACGCTCCGGAGATTACCGTAAGCCCCGAACGTAAGGCCGAAAAGAGCGAGGCTGACAACCTGCGCAGCTTGATCTACTCCATTCACACGGGCAGTATTGGTGGCATCTGGACTCGCATTCTCTGGTTTCTCGGGGCTCTCCTTGGAGCCTCCCTACCCCTCACCGGCTATTATATCTGGATTAAGAGCTTGTTTCACAAGAAAAGTTAACGGCGGGGTTGCATATCGCGGAGGGATTTTGGTCGTGAAGGCGAGGGAACGTAGCGAGCTACGAGGTACGAAGTACGGGCTACTTGGATTGGCGGAACAGCCAGTCGCGGACGGGGGCGAGTCGGTAGGCGTAATCGAACGAGTACATGTGCTCGCTGCCTTTGCCATCATCGGGCAATACGGACTTCGGCGTAAAGTTGATGATGTTGACGGGAGCGCCCTTAGCGAGAAGAGCCTGTGCCAACGAGTCCTGCTCGGCCTGCGGCAACTTGGCACTCCATGTTGCAAATTCGTATGGGACACCGGCTTTTTCGGCAGCTTCTTCAACTGCACGGTAGCTGCCGTACGAACCTCCGCTCTTGCCGGCGGTAATGAAGGTGAATTTGTGCTTGACGAGTTCGCCGAACTTCGATGTATCCCAGTGGCAATCAACAAATATCGACGCTGCGAATACGTCGGGATAGGTAATATTGTAATACATCGAAATCATGCCGCCCATCGACTGACCGGTGGTATAGAGGCGATTGGAGTCGATGTTCTTCTCGGCTGCAAGACTCTTGACGAGACGCACCACCATGTCGACTTCGTCGGTGTGCTCGTAGGCATCGTTAACGGCCACACCGGAATATTGGGGGACAAGGACGTAGCAGGGGTTGGCTGCCTGTGAAGCGTCAGTGGCCCATACCAATGCGCCATAGCCTTGTGTCAAGGGGCGTGTGACGTCGGTGCCCGGCGTGCTGGCGTCAGCCGTGAACAGTAATAACGGATATGCCCGCGAAGCATCCATATTCTTGGGCGTAAAGAGGTTATACTTGATGGTCTTGCCTGTTTCGGCATCGGTGTACTCATACTGCTTGAACTCGGGCACGATGGTACGAATCATGGCTTGCAATGTCTCGTCACCGGACTTGTCGATGGCCGGACCTCCACCGGGCGAACCCAACTGCGGGCCACCACCCTTGCGGAGCGGACGCTGGTCGGATGCGGATTCATTACTGTCGGTTGCGCTTTCTGTCCCCGAGCAGGACATCGCCACAACTGCCATAGCTATAAGGCATGCCAGTGCTAAAAAAGACTTGATTTTCATTATCATTTATCTTAAAAGGATTATTTGCTATAAGAATCCGAACGACCGAATAAAGGTTTACCTCTACACGCCAACGACACCAATCCAATGGCGAAAAAGTCTGCATCGTGCCGGATACCTTCGAAAATAGATTTATTATGCTCTACCACTGCTTAATCCAGTTTTCCAATTAAGGATGCGGGATTTTCGTTTATTTTTATTAACTTTGCAGTGGATTGGAATCGCACGTTAGGATATTAGGATATATCCTGATGCCATTAGTCGTGGATGCCAAGCCGCAACCCTTTGATAAGCACCTGTATAGGCTCGTTCAATGGATCCGAGGCGGTAATGTAGACGGACGGTTGTGCCTGATGTATGACGCGGTTTTTGGCGCGTTGTGCACGAATAATAGGTATGTCCACAAGTTTCCCCCCCTTCGTTTTTTCATTGTTCGGGCAAACATTTTTTTCGATTCCAATTCTACTCTATAGCTTAACCGGGGTTGATACCGAATTGTTCACAGACGTTCGGAATAATAACCAATAATCATTTTTCACAATTCATGGGATTTCGTGATCTCAAATTTCCCGACAATTCGCTGTTTCTCGTAACCGGCGGAGCCGGGTTCATAGGCTCGAATCTATGCGAGGCCATTCTCGATATGGGTTATAGGGTTCGATGCCTGGACGATCTGTCGACCGGCAAGCAGGCCAATGTAGACATTTTTATCGACAATCCGAGGTATGAGTTCATCCAGGGCGACATCAAGGATCTTGAGACCTGCATGGCGGCGTGCGAGGGTGTTGACTACGTGCTGAATCAGGCTGCCTGGGGCAGCGTACCTCGGTCGATTGAGATGCCCCTCTTCTACAGCCTCAACAACATCCAAGGAACACTGAATATGCTTGAGGCAGCGCGCCAAAAGGGCGTCAAGAAGTTTGTGTATGCTTCGAGTTCGTCGGTCTACGGTGACGAGGCGCACCTGCCCAAGCAAGAGGGCGTCGAGGGTAACCTGCTCTCACCCTACGCAGTGACAAAGCGCTGCGATGAGGAGTGGGCCAAGCAGTACACGATGCATTACGGACTCGACACGTATGGCCTGCGCTACTTCAACGTCTTCGGTCGCCGCCAGGATCCATTCGGAGCTTACGCTGCCGTGTTGCCCAAGTTTATCAAGCAGTTGCTCAACGACGAACGTCCCACCATCAACGGCGACGGCAAGCAGAGTCGCGACTTCACCTACATAGATAATGTTATCGAGGCAAACCTCAAGGCGTGCCTGGCTCCCCACGAAGCGGCAGGTCAAGCATATAACATAGCATACGGTGGTCGCGATTACCTTATAGACATTTACCATACGCTGACCAAGGCATTGGGCAAGGACATCGAGCCGATATTCGGCCCGGACCGCAAAGGCGACATAAAACATTCCAACGCCGACATCTCGAAGGCCAAGCGTCTGTTAGGTTACGACCCCGAGTACGATTTTGCCAAGGGCCTCAACGAAGCCATCGAGTGGTATAAAGCTAATCTGTGAAGCTATGGAACTGAAAGACATAAAGATATGCGTCATCGGCCTGGGCTATGTCGGGTTGCCGTTAGCACGCCTGTTCTCGACCAAGTTCCCGACGGTCGGTTTCGACATGAATGCCAAGCGCTGCGAAGCCCTGATGGCAGGTCACGACGCCACCCTCGAGGTCAGCGACGATTTGCTCCGCGATGCCATTGAGAATCACGGGTTCCGTTGCACGGCCAATATCGACGACATACGCGACTGCAATTTCTACATCGTGGCCGTGCCGACACCGGTGGACGCTAACAACAACCCCGATCTGTCGCCGCTCTACGGGGCTTCGGCTACAGTGGGCAAGGTAATCAAGCCCGGCGACATCGTGGTCTACGAATCGACTGTTTACCCGGGTGTTACCGAGGACGAGTGCATACCCGTAGTGGAAAAAGAGAGTGGCCTGACGTTCAACAAGGACTTCTTCGCCGGATATTCGCCGGAGCGAATCAACCCGGGAGACAAACTTCACACCGTCGACAAGATAAAGAAGGTGACTTCCGGGTCGACCCCCGAAATCGGTCGGCTCATCAACGACGTGTACGCATCGGTTATCACTGCCGGCACTCACCTGGCGCCGTCGATCAAGGTTGCCGAAGCGGCCAAGGTTATCGAAAACTCGCAGCGCGACATCAACATAGCATTTGTCAACGAGCTGTCAAAGATATTCACGCTCATGGACATCGACACCCAGGATGTCCTCGACGCCGCGGCCACGAAATGGAACTTTCTGCCATTCAAGCCCGGCCTCGTGGGCGGTCACTGTATCGGGGTCGACCCCTACTACCTGGCCCAGTGCGCCCAGCGCTACGGTTACAATCCTGAAATCATTCTGGCGGGCCGGCGCATGAACGACGGCATGGGTGCCTACGTGGCCGACCGTGTTGTCAAACTGATGCTTAAGAAGGGTATCCAGGTATTGGGGTGCGACATCATCATCTACGGCTTTACATTCAAGGAGAACTGCCCCGACGTGCGTAATACCAAGGTGGTCGATATCGTCAGGGCGTTGCAGGAGTACGACCTCGACGTCACCATCTTCGACCCGTGGGCCAGCCCCGAAGCGGTCAAGCGGGAATACGGTCTTGATGTAGTCAACACTCTGCCGACAGACAAGAAATACGACGCGGCCATTGTCGCCGTCGCACACGATGAGTTCAAGGACATGGACATTCTGTCGGTCCTCAAGCCGAAACACATACTGTTCGACGTCAAGGCCGCGCGCCCCGTGGCCGAAGTCGACGCAAGATTATAATAAGAATATAATAATAAAAACCTAAGATATATGTCAATATTCAAAGATAAGACTCTGTTGATAACGGGTGGTACCGGATCGTTCGGCAACGCGGTGTTGCGCCGTTTCCTGGACACGGACATCAAGGAAATCCGTATCTTCAGCCGTGACGAGAAGAAGCAGGACGACATGCGCCACGAATACCAGTCGCGCTATCCCGAAGTGGCTCACAAGATCAAGTTCTACATCGGCGACGTGCGCGACCTCCAGTCGTGCCGCAGCGCTATGCCGGGCGTGGACTACATCTTCCACGCCGCCGCCCTCAAGCAGGTGCCGAGTTGCGAGTTCTTCCCCATGGAGGCCGTAAAGACCAACGTCATCGGTACGGATAACATCCTGACAGCTGCCGTCGAAGCCGGCGTCGAGGCCGTCATCTGCCTGTCGACCGACAAGGCCGCCTACCCCATAAACGCCATGGGCATCACCAAGGCTATCGAGGAGAAGGTGGCTGTGGCCAAGAGCCGCTACTCGGGCAAGACCAAGATATGCTGCACCCGCTACGGTAATGTCATGTGCTCGCGCGGTTCGGTGATTCCCTTGTGGATCGAGCAGATACGGAGTGGCAACCCCGTGACGCTGACCGAGCCGTCGATGACCCGCTTCATCATGAGCCTCGACGAGGCCGTCGACCTTGTGCTGTTCGCCTTCGAGCACGGCCAGAATGGTGACATTCTTGTCCAGAAAGCCCCCGCGTGTACCATCGGCACCCAGGCATTGGCCGTCTGCGAGCTGTTCGGCGGCAACAAGGACGACATCAAGGTGATCGGCATCCGCCACGGCGAGAAGATGTATGAGACTCTGCTCACCAACGAGGAGTGTGCCAAGGCCGAGGACCTGGGCAACTTCTATCGTGTGCCCGCAGACAACCGTGGTCTTAACTACGACAAGTTCTTCAAGGAAGGCGACGAGACGCGCAACACTCTGACCGAATTCAACTCCAACAACACCCGCCAGCTCAACGTCGAGGAAACCAAAGCCAAAATCGCCTCCCTCGAATACATCCAGAAAGAGCTGTCCGGCGAAGGCAATTTCGTACAATGAAAATTCTCGTTACCGGAGCAAAGGGTTTCGTAGGCAAGAACCTTTGCGCCCAACTCAATAATATTAAGGACGGAAAAGACCGCCGGTTCCCCGACCTGAACATCGAGGAGGTATTCGAATACGATATCGACTCGACACCCGAGGATCTCGACCGATATTGTCGCGAGGCCGACTTCGTATTTAACTTGGCGGGTGTCAACCGCCCCGAGAATCCCGAGGATTTCCGTAAGGGCAACTTCGGGTTCGCGTCGACCCTGCTTGACACGCTCAAGAAGCACGACAACAAGTGTCCCGTCATGTTGTCGAGCTCGATACAGGCTACATTGATAGGGCGTTACGCGGGCCATCCTTACGGCGAGAGCAAGAAGGCCGGCGAGGAATTGTTTTTCGATTACGCCAAGGAGACCGGCGCCAAGGTGTTGGTTTACCGTTTCCCCAACCTGTTCGGCAAATGGTGCCGCCCCAACTACAACTCAGCGGTTGCAACATTCTGCAACAACATTGCCAACGGGCTACCCATTCAGGTGAACGACCCGTCAGTCGAGCTTGAACTGCTTTATATCGACGACCTTGTGAACGAGATGCTTCTCGCCCTGCAAGGCAAGGAGCACCACTGCGAATTTGACGGCATTGACACCGTGCTGCGCGAGGACGGTCGTTACTGCGCCGTGCCGGTGACGTTCCACGTCACTCTCGGCGAGATAGTCGAGTTGCTTAACCGGTTCGCCGAGATGCCGTCGACCCTCATGATCCCCGAGATTCCCGCTGACAGCTTCGCCAAACGCCTGTTCTCCACCTACTTTTCATATCTGCCGGCTGACAAAGCCGTGTTCGATCTAAAGATGAATGTTGACAATCGTGGCAGTTTCACCGAACTTATCCACACGCCCAAATGCGGCCAAGTGAGCATCAACATCTCAAAGCCCGGTATCACCAAAGGCGAGCACTGGCACAACACCAAGTGGGAACAATTCATCGTCGTCAAAGGCCACGGCCTCATCCAAATGAGGAAAGAGGGAAGCGGCCCCACCCCGCAGATAATTGAATACGAGGTCTCAGGCGACAAAATCCAGTCGGTGATAATGTTGCCCGGGTACACCCATAACATTATCAATCTGTCTGATACCGAGGATCTTGTGACGGTGATGTACTGCAACGAAGTCTTCGACCCTTCTAACCCTGACACATATTTCGACCCTGTTGTCAAGAAGTGAAATTCGACCCTGTAGTTAAGAAATGAAAACCGATTATAAAGACATCACGTTTGCAGACAACGGCAAACTAAAACTGCTGATTATCGTGGGTACACGCCCGGAGATCATCCGCCTGGCGGCAACCATCAACAAGTGCCGCAAGTACTTTGACGTCATCCTGGCTCACACTGGCCAGAACTACGACTACAACCTGAACGGCGTATTCTTCAAGGACCTCAAACTCGCTGATCCCGAGGTCTATATGGACGCTGTCGGCGACGACTTGGGCGCCACCGTGGGCAACATCATCAACTGCTCGTACAAGCTGATGGTCGACATCAAGCCCGACGCGCTGCTCATCCTTGGCGACACCAACTCGTGCCTGTCCGCCATAGCCGCTAAGCGCCTTCATATCCCCATCTTCCACATGGAAGCCGGCAACCGTTGCAAGGACGAGTGCCTCCCCGAGGAAACCAACCGCCGCATCGTCGACATCATATCGGACGTCAACCTGTGTTACTCCGAGCATGCTCGCCGCTACCTGGCCGACTGCGGTCTGCCCAAGGAGCGCACCTACGTTACCGGCTCGCCTATGGCCGAAGTGCTCCACCAAAACCTCAAAGACATCGAAGCCAGCGACATCCACGCTCGCCTCGGCCTCGAAAAAGGCAAGTATATCCTGCTCTCAGCACACCGTGAGGAGAATATCGACACGGAGAAGAACTTCCTGAGCCTGTTCAACGCCATCAACGCCATCGCCGAGAAGTACGACATGCCCATCCTGTACAGCTGCCACCCGCGCAGTCGCAAGCGTCTCGAACAGTCGGGCTTCAAACTCGACAAGCGTGTCATTCAGCACGAACCGCTCGGCTTCCACGACTATAACTGCTTGCAGATGAACGCGGCAGCCGTTATCTCCGACTCGGGCACACTGCCCGAGGAATCGAGCTTCTTCACCTCCGTTGGCCACCCCTTCCCCGCCGTGTGCATCCGCACCTCGACCGAGCGGCCGGAGTCGCTCGACAACGCGGGCTTTATCCTGGCCGGCATCGACGAAAAGTCGCTCCTGCAGGCCGTCGAGACTGCCATCGCCATGAACCGCAACCATGACGACGGCACCCCTGTTGACGTTTATGTGGGCGAAAACGTGTCGAACATCGTCGTAAAAATCATCCAGTCGTACGTCACCGTCGTCAACAAGATGGTCTGGCGTAAGTCCTGAAAATGAGTCTTATAAGCAAATTTCAAACACCGGTGTTCAATGTCTGCGTGGGCATTGTCAAGGGCGACGACATCTTCGACCTCACCGGAATTGAAATTGTCAAGACGATACTGTCCACCAAGAACTTCCTCGCCAAGAACCCCGTTGTCATAGAAGCCGATCCCTTCCTGTTCGTCAAGGGCGACACCCTGTATCTCTTTTATGAGGAGCAGCGACGTTACCCCGAAAAGGGCGTCTTGAAAATGACGTCGACCAAGGACCTGAGAACATGGACCGAACCCATAGTCATTCTCGACGAACCTTTCCATCTCTCTTACCCCAACGTATTTGAGTACGACGGCAAGATATATATGATGCCGGAAACGGGTCACAATCAGGATATTCGCCTTTACGAGATGTCGCCGGACATGGCTTCGTGCAGGTACGTAAAGACGCTTCTGAGCGGCGAAAACTTCACCGATAGCTGCATCTTCCGTCACGATGGCGTGAACTACTTGTTCACAGCCGTCAAAGACGGGCTCGATTACGAGGCGCGCATTTATATCGGCGACGACAACCTCGACAACTGGCAGTTTCATCCCGCGTCACCCATATCGACCGACAACCGGGATGCCCGCTGTGGCGGCTCCATTATCTCCGCAGAGGGCTCAAACTATCGCATCGCGCAAGACTGCTCCGGGATTTACGGCGGAGGTCTTAGCGCGAAACTTATTGATACACTGTCCCCTACGGAGTATGTTGAGAAAACTGCCCGCACCCTGCTGCCCAATCCCGCCTACCCCCACGGTGGCCACCAGTACTCGACCGTAACCTTCAAAGGCCAACGCCTCGTCGCCTTCGACTACCTGACGCGTCCCGCCTATCTCCGCGACATCCTCCACCGTATAATTAAAAGAATGTAGGTCGATGCCTCCTGTCGCACCAAACGCGAACAAGCGCTTAGCCAAGAATACGCTTCTGCTGTATATTCGAATGATACTGCTGTTGGCAGTGTCGCTGTATACAAGCCGAATCATCCTGGCGGCCCTCGGTTTTGACGACTACGGTATCTACAACGTGGTAGGCGGAGTGGTAAGCATGTTCGCTTTCATCAATGCAGCAATGGGCAACGCCAGTTCCCGTTTCATTACGTATGCACTCGGCAAAGGAGATAACGAGCACTCAATCAACGTATTCAACGTCTCGATTCTTGTGCATGCCTTATTGGCTATCATTATAGTTATATTGGCTGAAAACATCGGCTTGTGGTTCTTCTATAACAAGATGATAATACCGGCATCGCGAATGACAGCCGCGTTTTGGGTATATCAACTCTCTATAATCTCATGTGTTGCTACTATACTTTGTGTGCCCTTCAATGCAACCATCATCGCTCACGAAAAGATGGGGGCGTTCGCCTATATCTCTCTGTTGGACGCGATATTGAAATTAGGAATAGCATTTGCGATAACTGTAACTTCGAGTGACCGACTCGTTCTATACGCACTTTTATATTTAGGAGTAAACCTGCTTAATATTGTCATTTATCAGATTTATTGCTTTCGTAAGTTCGAAACGGTTAAATTTCAACGACCAAAGAACTACGCCATAATGAAAGAAATGATGGGCTTTGCAGGTTGGAGTCTAATCGGAAATTTAGCAACATTGTGTTGTATCCAAGGGCTTAACTTGCTGCTTAATGTCTTCTTCGGACCGGTGGTCAATGCAGCACGAGGTATTGCCTATCAGATACAGGGCGCCGTGAAAGGATTCATTACTAACTTTCAAATGGCAATCAACCCTCAGATAACCAAATCATACGCCGCAGAAGACTACAAACGGCTCCAACAGCTCATAGTATTTGGGTCAAAGTTTTCCTTTTGCTTGATGCTGTGTATCATGCTCCCAATATCTCTGGAGATAAAGCCCATCCTGCATATATGGCTGGGGAAGGTACCTGATTATACAGCTCAATTTGCCATTCTCACTATGGGAGTTCTGTTAATTGATACTCTTGCAAATCCATTGGGTATAGCTAATAATGCAACCGGCAAGATACGAAATTATCAGATAGTCGAAGGTGGAACCTTGCTCCTCATATTACCTGTTGCATATATAGTCTTGAAAATGGGAGGAAATCCCATATCCGTTTTTTGGGTACAACTCGTCATAATGTTCTTTGTTCAAATTCTAAGAATATTCCTGGTGTGCCATAAGATACACATGCCGAAATCGAAATACGTGTATCAGGTCCTTTTTCGAGTATTGTTAGTAGCCGGATGCTCCGTGGTCGTTCCCATTTTAGTTTGGTATACCTTACCGCAAAATCTGCTTTCCTTTATTGCTGTCGTAATCACTTCCATTGGCTCAACTCTATTTTGTGCATACTATTTAGGGTTGAACTCTTATGAGAAAGCGAATGTGTCTACCAAAATATCTTCTTTCACCAACAAACTTAAGTTCCGTTAGACATAGCTATGAGTTCCTCAATTAAGAAGGTATTATTAATTATTTATAGACCATTATACTCTTTCTACTCCGCGTTATTCTTGCGGCTAATAATGAACGGACTTCTTCAACATATCCCGTTCTGGAATTTTAGGAAGCTATATTACAAACTGTTTGGACTGAAAATTGGAGCCGACTCTTTAATCGAAATGAGCAATTCGGTTATCAACCCCGCAGGAATCAAAATTGGCAAAGGTTCGCACGTGAACCGTCTTTGCATATTGGATGGTCGAGGTGGTATTACTATTGGAAATTCGGTCTCTATCAGCTGCAAAGTAAATATTATAACCGGCACTCACGAAGTCAATTCTTCATGCTTTAGATATAATCCAAGGTGTATCGATATTGAAGATTTTGTGTGGATTGGTATTGGCGCTACAATTCTTCCCGGGGTAAAATTAGCGAAGGGTACTGTGGTATGCGCCGGTGCTGTCGTTACAAAAAACACCGAACCTTACTCCGTGGTCGCTGGAATCCCGGCAAAGAAAATTGCCGAACGAAATTCGGATCTAAATTACAGCTGCAAAGTTAGAGGGCTTTTCAAATAACTCAGTTTGCTTCCTATGAAGGTATTATACATCTCGAACGTACATTTTTCGGATTTAGACTTTTCATTGATGCCTGAACTGATGCGTCAATATGACACGTATTATCTCATGGACGTGCATTCGAAGGGTTTGCGGTCGTGTGCTGTAGACTTCAAGAAAGTATATCCGCACACGGGCTTGTTCCCAGCAAGTGTGTATCCGGAAATGCAGAAGTACAGTTCGCTGTTCGACCTCGGCAGAATGTACGTACTTAACACTGTTGTGGGGAAACGTATTTCTAGATTCTTTGCCAAATATAAACGTGAATGGCAGCTTTACAGATTTGTCAAGAAGCACAACTTTGATATTATCCATATAACGTATGTACCGGATATTTCCCGATTTTGGATATATCGCTTCAAGAAAAAATTGATAATTAGCCGTCACGACCCAATTTTCCATTCCGACAAAGTTATAAGCGAAAATCTGCGAATAAGACTGGAGAAAGCATATAAAGAATGTGACAGATTCCTTCTGTATAATGAAAGCCAACGTGTCGAGTTTATAAAACTGAACAACTTAGAAGAGAAACAAGTATATGTTAGCCGTTTCGGTGTCTATTCGTACTTAAATATATATAAAGATCAAGTCAAAAAACAATCGTCTGAAAAATATATCCTATTTTTTGGCCGCATATCTCCATATAAAGGCATAGAGTATCTCCTGGAGGCGATGCAGATTGTACATGAGAGTGTGCCTGACCTTAAATTAATAGTTGCAGGTTCAGGACGATTCCATTTCGACATTGACAAATACAAGAAATATCCATATATACGCATAGAGAATCGATTTATCGATGACTTGGAATTATCGCAAATGATTGTCAATTCGCAGTTTGTTGTCTGTCCGTACACAGATGCAACTCAAAGCGGTGTATTGATGACCAATTATGCCTGGAACAAATCGGCAATTGTGACTAACGTCGGTGGCCTACCCGAAATGGCTGGGTTTGGCAAATATGGATTAATCGTACCTCCGAAAGACACCAACGAATTAGCCAAAGCCATAATCCAACTCTCGCAAGACTCGACCTTACGCCAAACGCTTGAGAACAATATCAAAACGGATTATCGCAAAGGTCGTTACAGCTGGGATTGCATAATCCGCAAATATAAAGACTTTTACAAGTAATACCTTCATTAAAGATTCATCCCACGTAAACCTATAAATGAATATTTATAAGAAGATATATAAGGGCGTTCTCCGTCGGGTATTTAAGACTCAGATAGGGAAACTCCACTATATGCGACTCAAGATTGACATTGAGAAAGTCAATAAGGCTCTTGAAGGTTTCGATCTGCCGGTTAAAGAATTGACATACGAAGATTTCCTAAAAGGAGACAAAAATATCTTTCATGGCAAAAAACTCGAACTCCTAAAGGTTCGACTGAAAGATCCAAACTATCGTGGGTATGGCATAATTGAGAACAACCGTCTAATATATTCGACGTGGGTATCATTAAAGCATCTTGGACTTGCCATTAAGCCTAAAAAGCCCATACTGTTAGCTGCGGACGAAGGCTTGCTTGAAGATTCATACTGCGCTCCTTCTGCTCGAGGCCGAGGGCTGCATGGCAAAATGAACAACTACCGTATTCGAAAACTGTATGAATCCGGTAAACGAACGGTACTCGCCATGGTCTTGCACACCAATACTCCGGCAATGAAAGTTCAATTGAAATGCGGGTTCAAAGATTTAGGTACATTCCGCTGCGGTTACCTGTTCGGGCGGCCATACCTAACCTTGAAAAAGGAAAAATTTGACAATAAATAAGGAACCAACATGCTCGTTTATTTTGTAGTATTCCTTATTACCTTAGTTTTACAACACATTATCCCGTCTTATAATGCATCCTCGTACAAACGCAGGATCTTTATAAGTCTTATCCCACTGTTTCTATTCGGAGCACTGCGCGTCGGCGAAGGAGATTATCGAACGTACGAAGAATCGTTCAAATTAATCCATTTAGGCGAAAGCTCATGGCAAATTGACGAGCACTTCGAAGAGGGCTTTGTCTTTTTATGTTGCATTCTACCGACATTCCGGAGTTTGGTAATTTTGGTATCTTTCTTAATGTGCCTTGGATTCGGCACGTTAATGTACCGATATGTACCACGGAAGTATCTATGGGTAGCTTTTGTATTGCTGTTTTTATCTGCTAACAACTCCGTTTATTTTATATTACAATCTTTCCGAAATGGCATTGCGGTATCACTGTTGATGCTTGCCATACCGTTGATACAAAGACGGATAAAGCCACTAATTTTGTATTTTGTAATAGGTTATATTGCATATAATATTCATACAAGTGCTCTCTTTGCATTTACGATCGCGTTTTTGGTGGGCATTCTCAACGGACCGTTTAACAAAAAGGCATTGATAGTTTGGTGCTGTGTATTCGGTTTCTTCCTGTTTAGTTCGACTTCCGGTTTGATCGAATTTATCACTCCGTACGTCGAGGATAATTTTGATCGATATAATCCAGTGATTCGAGAAATAAATAACTCACTTGAACATGATCCATGGCTAATACATCTTGGAGCTGCAATTATTACAGTTCCGGTATTGATATTTATGAAGACAACCAAGTTGAATGCATCGCAAACGAAGTTGTTCAATCTATTCCTTATCTACTGCCTTTCATTCTTCTTGGGTGTACTCAATACCCGAGTTACCCAATATTATTGTCCATACATGGTAATGGCGATCCCGGTAATGTATAGCCGAACCCAAAAGGTCTTATTAAAACAAGCATATTTAGCTTTTGTTGTAGGATTTATAAGTTACGCAATGTACCTTTGGACCCACAGTGAATGGTTTACGCACTCGGTATATCACTCTATTCTTGAGTAACATTTATGAATGCACGCATTTTAGTAATAGGAGGTAATCACCACAGTCCCTTGGGAGTTATTGAATCGCTTGGTCGACAAGGATTCACCACGGATGCCATAATCGTATGTAACGCTAAAAGTAGCTTCGTACTTAAGAGTAAGTATATTGACAAGGGATATCACTTTCAAAATTTTGATAACGTTTTTGAGTTATTAAAGCGTAACTACAATATTCCAGAGGAAAAAGTAATAGTTATTACTTGTTCCGATGATGGAGCAGCGTTCATTGATGACAATAAAGAACGACTGCCCAATAATTTTATTCTTCCAGGAGTAGGCGCAGATAAAGAGCTACGAGAATTAGTTAGAAAAGACAAACAAATTGAATTAGCTCAGTCTCTCGGAATGAACGTTCCGCTTACCAGTACAATTTCTCCTATCTCAACGTTGACTGGCATTGAATATCCATGTGTCACTAAATCCATCACAAGTGTGGGTCATGGAAAAACTGAGTGTTCGATATGCAACTCTGCTGCCGATCTGAAGCAATTTCTTGCAAAACTCCCCGCTGACGAACAGATACAAGTCCAGAAATTAATAGACAGTGAGTACGAATTCCAATTTCTTGGTTGTTCTCTCGATTCCGGTAAGACAATAATTATTCCCGGCTATACATATATTGAAAAAGCGTTTGACTTTACTAATGCAACTTTTCTTAAGTATCAAAAAGTTCCAGATAATGAACGTTTCCGAAACTTGATAACAAAAACGAATGAGTTCATTAAAGCTAACGGTTACACGGGGCTGTTCAGCGTCGAATTCATGCATGGCAAAGACGGAAAGGATTACTTCCTTGAAATGAATTTTCGCAACGACGGCAACGGAATAAGTGTGACAGCCGGAGGAACAAATTTGCCATATATATATTACTTGTGGGCCACCGGCGCAGATTATAAATCAGAGATTCAGAAATCCTCTGTCAACATGGTATATTGCGTGCCTGAAGACACCTACTTTATTTCAATGTTGAAAGGTAATATACCATTCAAGAAATGGCGCTCTGACATGAGAAAAGTCAATTGTCACCGCGCCTATTTCAAAGGCAATACAGCTCCTTTTTGGTCGCTACTTTGGCTTCAGAAAAAGCCGATAGCTGCTATTTTCGCCAAACGTATACTCTCACTTTTCAGGAAGCGTGGGCATGGAAACGTATAAGCACAACGCGGCGTACGAAACGAAGCCGATGCCTAAGGTTTCGGTGATAACTTCGGTCTACAACAGGCGCGAGATACTGCTGCGGGCCATGGAGTCGGTTGCTGCTCAGATGTTCAAGGACCTGGAATATATCGTGGTCAACAACGGCTCGACCATCGATATCGACGATGTCGTCGAGG
This sequence comes from uncultured Bacteroides sp., assembly GCA_964572615.1. Taxonomy (GTDB): domain Bacteria; phylum Bacteroidota; class Bacteroidia; order Bacteroidales; family Muribaculaceae; genus CAG-873. Next base: position 25,162 of record CAZNGJ010000005.1, on the reverse strand, counting down.
GGTTCATGGAGCATACAGAAATGCCGGTGCTGTACATCAAGCGCGACAACGGTGCAGGTCCGCACACAGGCAAGAACAGCGCTATCCGCGCAGCCCGCGGGGAGTACGTCGTTATGCTCGACTCCGACGACGAACTGCTGCCGAACTGCGTGTCAACTCTCTACAACGCATGGATGGCGATACCCGAAGATGTCAGGCCGCAATACCGCGAAGTGGTTGGTCGGTGCGTAGACCAGAACGGGAACGAGATAGGGAGACGGTTTCCCGAGGCAATCAACACGATGCCACGTGAACAGGCTTACCGATTCTGGCATCAGCCGGGATTCGGATTCGAGTGCGTAAGTATGGACCGCACGGAGTGCCTGAAGCTGTATCCGTTCCCCGAGCCGGACGGCGTGACCTGGGTTGTTGACAGCATTATCCTATGGGACAGACTAAGCAAGCAGTACAACTCGCGATTCATAAACGACTGTCTGAAGCGGTATTATACTGATTCATCGGATTCGATAACCAACACTCAGATAAACAAGGTTACGAGGCAGCATGTACTCAACATGCTTTTCGCCATGAAATTCAAGTTGGACCATTACGACGAATACTTCACCGACGCTAAGACGCGACTGAAGGACGTAATGATGTACAACACCTTCCAACAGATAATTAAGGGCGGACGGCCGACGGACAATCCCGACTGGGTTTATGAGCCGGTGCATAACACGTCCAACCGCATGTTGTCCGGGCTGCTGTATTTGCCGGGAGTTGCCTTGGCCAAGTATTATAAATCAAAAAAAATGTAATCGATGAAGGCTGTGATATTTGCAGGTGGTTTAGGCACCCGCTTCTCCGAAAAGACCCAATATATGCCCAAACCGATGATCGAAATCGGTGGGAAACCTATCCTGTGGCATATCATGAAGATTTACAGCGCTTACGGCATCAAGGAGTTCATCATCTGCGGCGGCTACAAGCAGTATATGATCAAGGAGTATTTCATCAATTACTTCTGGCACAACAACGACATCACTGTCGACCTGGCCGACAACAGTGTGCACCTGCTCGAAAACCACTCGGAGGACTGGAAGGTAACCATCGTCGACACCGGTCTCGACACGATGACGGCCGGCCGATTGAAGCGCATACAGAAGTACATAGGCAACGAACCCTTCCTCCTGACATACGGTGACGGCGTTACCGACCTTAACATTGCTGAATCTATCGAAGCTCACCGCAAGAGTGGCGCTTACCTGTCGATGACGGTATTCAAGCCGGTTGGCCGTTTTGGTGCTGTCAAGATCGACGGCGACTCGGGAATGGTGGAATCGTTCATGGAAAAAGCTGACGGCGACGGCAACTGGATCAACGCAGGCTTCTTCGTCTGCGAGCCAGAGGTTTTCGACTATCTCCACGACGACGCCGACACGACGATGTTCGAGCGCCAGCCGTTGGAGGACTTGGTGCGCGACGGCAAGATGCATGCCTTTCGCCACACCGGTTTCTGGAAACCCATGGATATGCTGCGCGACAACATCGAACTTGAACATCTGTGGAATGAAGGCAAAGCGCCTTGGAAAGTCTGGTAATATGGAAGATACGGCAATGTCCTTCTACAAAGGGAAAAAGGTTTTGGTGTCCGGCCACACCGGCTTTAAGGGCGCGTGGCTGTGCCGGATGTTGCATAATGCCGGCGCTAAGGTGATCGGTTTTGCCCTCGCTCCGGAGACGGAATCACTCTACAATATAGCCAGTATCGGTGACATTGTCACTTCCTATATTGGCGACATCCGCGACTTTGACGCACTCAAGGCCGTATTCGACAAAGAGCAACCCGAAATCGTGCTCCATCTGGCAGCACAACCCCTCGTGCGCGAGAGTTACGCCAATCCCCGCTATACATACGAAACAAACGTTATGGGCACGGTGAACATCCTGGAATGTGTGCGGTTATCGCCGAGCGTCAAGTCTTTCCTCAATGTCACCACCGACAAGGTTTACCTGAATCGCGAATGGGAATGGGGATATCGCGAAAACGAGGAATTGGACGGTCACGACCCGTACAGCAACTCGAAGTCGTGCTCGGAACTCGTTACGCACAGCTATATGCGCAGTTTCTTCTCCGATCCACGCAGCGGGAAAGCGGTGCCAATCAGTACCGCGCGCGCCGGCAATGTTATCGGAGGCGGCGATTTTGCCAAGGATCGTATCATCCCCGACTGTGTGCGCGCGGCCCTTGCCGGACATGACATAACGGTGCGTAACCCCTACTCGACGCGCCCGTATCAGCATGTGCTCGAACCACTGTACGCCTACTTGATGATTGCCGCAAAACAATGCGAGAATGCGCGTTTTGCAGGATGGTATAATGTCGGCCCGAACGACACCGATTGCTTTCAGACCGGCGCGCTGGTCGACCTCTTCGTCAAGAAGTGGGGAGACGACCTGAAATGGATAAACCAATCGGATGGAGGACCCCACGAGGCTAACTTCCTGAAACTGGACTGCTCGAAATTGAAAACCACCTTCGGTTGGTCGCCTCGATGGAATCTCGAAACGGCTATCGAAAAGGTTGTCGAATGGACCAAAGCTTGGGCTGACGGTAAGGATGTTATAGAAATCATGGATAAACAAATAGCAGATTTTATAGGCTGATGGAAAAAGTTATCATTACCGGTGCCGATGGATTCGTTGGCAGCTACACCACCGAATATTTTCTGTCACAAGGCAAGACGGTCTTAGCTATCGACGTTGCCGACGAGCCAAAACGACTAAAACCGCACCCCGGGTTGCGCTATCTCAAATGCGATATCGCTCATCCGGAGGTATTGAATGAACTTCTCGCCGGCGAAACGTACGACACTTTTATCCACTTCGCCTGGCGAGGCTCGGCAGGCCCGGAACGCATGGACTATGAGCTGCAAACCCGGAATGCTCTAACAGCCGTAGCCTGCCTCAAAGTAGCTAAACAGCTGGGATGCAACAGATTCCTATGTGCGGGCAGTATTATGGAATACGAAGCCGAAGCGGCCATCCATGCCCAAGGCAGCCGTCCCGGCATGGCATATATCTACGGTATCAGCAAATTGCTGGCACACTGTCTGTGCAAACCGGTCGCCGTCGAGCTGGGTATTGACCTGCTGTGGCCTATGATAACCAATGCTTACGGAGTGGGCGAAATCTCGCCGCGGTTTGTCAACACGACTTTGCGTAAGGTTATCCGTAAGGAGCCGCTGCAATTCACGGCAGCGACTCAAAACTATGACTTCGTATATGTCAGCGACGTAGCCCGCGCCTTCTATCTCATTGCCGAAAAGGGTAAACCGTACTGCGAGTACATGATCGGCAGCGGAAATGCCCAACCGCTTAAGAAATTCATACACGAAATGGCCGAAAGTTGCGGCGCCGTCACCGAGCCGATTTTCGGCGATATACCTTTCACCGGTACCAATATGCCTCTCGAAGTCTTCGGCATCGAAGCGCTCAAGCAGGATTGCGGGTTTGTTCCCGAAATCACGTTTGGCGAGGGAACAAAGATGACAATGGACTGGCTAAAAGAAATCGAACAATGATACAGAAATTCAGCTTCAAGGAACTACCGCTCAAGGGGGCATATCTCATCGAGCCGTTCTTTGCCGACGACGAACGCGGTGGGTTTATAAAGGACTATAACATAGACACTTTCCGAGACAACGGGATTGATTACAAGCTGAAAGAAACATTCTACACCCTCTCGAAGCGCGGAGTTATCCGTGCCATCCACTTTCAACTCGAGCACCAGCAGGCCAAGTTGGTTCGATGCATCTCGGGCCACGTCTACGATGTGATTGTCGACTTGCGACCTCACTCGCCCACCTACGGCCACTGGATGGGATTCGACCTGACCGGTAATAACCGACTTGAACTTTTCGTGCCCGAGTATTTCGGACATGGCTACTTAGTGCTCGAGGACAGCGTGGTCAGCTATAAATGCGGCAACGTATTCTACGGCCCCGGCGATTCGGGAATCATGTACAACGATGCAGACCTTGGCATCGCATGGCCGTTTGACAAAATTGGTGGCATAGATAATCTTATCATATCAGAAAAGGATCTTAACCTGATGAGTTTCAAGGATTACCATAAACGCATGATGGAATGAAGCGGGTGTTGTTTGTTGTGACATACTTCGATTGCGGGGGGACGTGCAGGGCGTTGCAGAATCTGCTGAACGTGCTCGATACTGCTGAGTATGAGGTCGATGTGTTCGGACTCGTACAGGAGGGCATGTTCGAGAAGGGTATGTTCCGCAACTGCTCGATTGTGCCGGCTGACCGTCAACTGCAACTCTTGTATGCCCGTTACGCATCCACTACAGGGTGGCGTCGGCGTGGGGCAGCCGCGCTGAAGGTCCTCGACCGTCTGTCGGGACGGCGTTACAACCGTTGGATGCTGAAACGTCGCGCCAACAAACTCATCAAAAAGGGCAATTATGATATGGTGGTGGCGTTCAGCGAGGGTCTCGTCACAAAATTCATGTCGATGGCCGAGCATCCCAACAAGGTAGCCTGGATACATTGCGACTACGCCAACTTTCATCGTATGGCCGGCCAACCGGACGAACTGCCGATTTACGATGGTTACAAGTCGATAGTCTGTGTTTCTAACTTTACAAAATCCTCGTTTACGGGTATTTATCCGACGTTGGCGGACAAAACTCATGCAATATATAATGTGCTTGACACAGCGATGATGCACAATCTGGCCGAAAAAGGTTTGCCCGAAGGGGTGACTTTCGATAGCAACACGTTTAACATTGTTTCTATCGGACGACTCGACCCCGTGAAACGGCTGTCGGCTATTCCCGGCATTGCGAAACAACTGATTGACAAGGGAATGGAGTTCACATGGTGGGTGATTGGGCCGAAAGGTGGCACAGATGAAGAGTATCGCAAACTGATGACCGACATCGAACGGCTTAACTTGCAAGACACCGTACGCTACCTCGGCGAGCAGCAAAATCCCTACCCTTTCATCAAGCACGCCGACCTGCTTGTCAACACTTCCATTTCCGAGGCTTGCCCCTACGTTGTCAACGAGGCCAAGGTGTTGGGCACACCCGTAGTTTGCACCGACTTCGGCTCGGCCGACGAGTTTATCGAGCAGGAGAAAACAGGTCTCATCACCCCCATTGAGTCGATGGCCGAGGCTATATTCCGTGCCGTGAACGAACCCGGGCTGATGCAGGACATGAGAGAGAATCCTACTGCGTTCAAATACGATAACGAAAAGATTATCAAGGAGTTCAAGAACTTAATTAAGTAATGAAGTTTATCTACACCGGCTTTTTCAGATTCCCTAACGGCGACGCAGCTGCCTCGCGCGTTCTCAACAACGCACGGCTGCTCCGCGACCTGGGCCATGAAGTAACGGTGATAAGCTTTGGTGGAACTCCACGCCCCGAAGACAGAGAGGGAGGACAGTACGTTTACGACGGTATCAAGTATCTAAACACCAATGACATAGATACGCATAGCCTTACGGAGCGAGCACTGAGATACATAGCCCCTGCGCCTAATGCCGCCCGCATTATCAGGGAATTAGCGCCCGATTGCGACGCAATTATCGTCTACAATCCGACGGCTCCGCTCAACGCACGCTTGCGTCGCATCAGCCGCAAATTCGGTCTGCGATACATCATCGACCTGACCGAATGGCCGGCGCCCAACGAGGCTCCCGGCGGCAAGTATTCACCAATCTATTGGCAGAGCGAATACAACTTCCGCAACTTGCAGAAACGAGTGGGCAACCTCATCCCAATCAGCTCATATCTAAAGGATTACTACAAGAGTGCCAATTCAATCGTACTGCCCCCGTTAGTGGACATGACAGACGAGAAATGGACCGGTAAGGCCGTACTTGAAGACCCGCGTTTGGCACCATTTAACGGTACACGAATTGTGTATGCCGGTACGCCGGCACGAAAGGACCTGCTTGGAAACTTAGTAAATGCCATTTGTGAACTCTTGCCGGATATTCCTGACATTCAATTGGTTGTGGCGGGAGTCGAGGCACCGTCGGCACGCCTATTTTTCGCCAACCATTCCGACTTTGACCGATTTGCCGACAACTTCGTATTCCTCGGCCGTGTACCTCAGGAGGTGGTGCCCTCGCTTTATCGCGCATCGGATTTTTCGGCAATAATCCGCGAGCCTTCGCGCAAGAATACAGCGGGCTTCCCGACAAAGTTTGTTGAATCTATGGCATCCGGTTGTCCTGTACTTCTGAACCCCACAAGCGACCTGGCACAATACACCATCGACGGTGAAAACGCCATTGTCATCCCCGACCACTCGATCGAAAGCATTAAGGCGGGACTGAAGCGAATCGTCAATCTGTCGGACTTTGACAAAAAACAGATGAAACGCTGTGCCGAAGAAACAGCCCGCAGTAAGTTCGACTACCGTAATTATAAGACAGAAATGGCTGATTTCGTCAGCAAACTTGTATGACTAAAATTCTTATAAACGCAACAAATGCCCGCAACGTCGGCGGAGGTCTGCAAGTGGTGATCAACTTCATCCTGGCCACTATTAAGTATCCGCGTACCGACGTTGAGTGGTATTACGCTGTATCAGAGCGACTTGACGAGGACTTTTTGCCTGACGAATTCAAGCAGCAAATCGCCGGTCGGTACTTTGTCTTCCCCAATCAGCCGGACTTCCGTCGTACATATCGGAAAGTACAAAAACAGCTGTATGCACTTGAGGCTGAGCACAAAATCGATGTAGTGTTCACCCCACTCGGTCCATCGTACCACTTCTTCAAGTCGACGGAGGTGATCCGCTTTGTGAATGCTTGGGTGATGTCAGCCAACAAATATGCTTGGCGGACTGTCCATGGCCGTACACGCCTTAAAATGAAGTTGCACAACGTCCTGCTAAAACATCTTATTGGCAAGAAGCAATTCATTGTCACGCAGACCGATACAATAAAGAATGACTTGATGGCCAAACTCGGGTTCGAATCCGACAAGATCCGCGTTGTCCGCAACGTCCTGCCGGCCGTTTACACGTCAATGAGCCGCGACCATATCCCCGACCCGGAGGGGCTTGTCGATATCGCAGCCGTCGGAGCCGGTGAGCACAAAAACCTCGACATCATCCCCGACATACTGCATCTGCTCGAGAACCGCTACGGAATTATTAACTATCGGTTCCACATAACCCAGCCCGAGTGGTCGCCCGTGTTACCTCTTATCAATCAAAAACTTAAGGAGTACGGATGTGAAGATCGGATTGTGAACCACGGCAACATGAAGCAGACCGATCTGGCCGTTATGTACCGCAAATGCGACCTCTGCTTCCTCCCTTCGGTGCTCGAAGTGTTCTCGGCATCCACCATAGAAGCAATGTTCTTCCGGCTGCCTACCTTAGCAACCAGGCTACCGTTCAATACCGAGGTAATGGCCGACTCTTGCCTGTACTACACTCCGATGAACGCTGACGAAGCTGCGGAGAAACTCGTCAAACTGGCTACCGACAAGTCTTTGCGCGATGAACTCATCGCCAAAATGGACGAACGGCTCAAACAGTTCTCCGGGTTCGAAGAATATTATAACGCTACTGTGGATTTCTTGGTGGAAGCCGCTAATAACTAACGATATGACAGACATTACCGCCATAATATTGACCAAGAACGAGGAGGTTAACATCGCCCGATGCATCAACTCGCTCAAAGGCGTTGCCGACCGCATCTGCGTGGTCGACAGCGGCAGTACGGACCGCACCGTCGAGATTGCCGAAAGCCTCGGTGCCGAGATATTCCATCACGCACCCTTCGAACACTACGCAGCTCAGTTCAACTGGGCACTCGATAATGTAGGCGTGACGACCAAATGGGTCTACCGCATCGACGCCGACGAAGTGGTGACTCCGGAGTTGGGCGCCGAGATAGTCGAGCAGTGTCGTCTGCATAACGACGACGATGTGAACGGCATGGTCATGAAGTTCAAAATCTACTTCATGGGCAAGTTTCTCAAGCACGGCGGCATGTACCCGTTCTACAATCTGACCATCTTTAAGTTTGGCAAGGGTCGCTACGAGCATCGCGCTATGGGTGAGCATGTTATGCTGACCTATGGGAGCACCGTCGACCTCCGTAACGACTGTCTCCATTACGACTTCAAGAGTCTCGATGCGTGGATCAACAAACACAACTGGTACGCCACCCGCGAGGTCAACGACTACATCGCCGTCCGCACCGTCGGCCAGGCCGACCGCAACGACCTGTATGGCGAGGCCAAGAAGGCCAGCGCACTGCGCGACAACCTGTACTACAAACTCCCTAAGTTCTTGCGTGCCAAGCTGTTCTTCATTTACCGCTACTACTTCAAGTTGGGCTTCCTCGATGGCAAAGCCGGCTACGTTCACGCCTTCTTGCAAGCCTATTGGTACCGGTTCCTCGTCGATGCCAAGATAATGGAGTATGAACTGCACAAAGACAAGAAGTAACCCACTGACTACCAACCACTGATGAGTCGCATCATCATAGTTTCCGAGCTTTTCTACCCCGACGGGACATCGACCGCGCATGTTCTGACGAAGATTGCTGACCACCTGGCCAAAGAGCATGACATTATGGTATTAGCCGGGCCCGAGTCGTACAGTTCGGACTGCGTCGAGGGTATAGCCGGAGAAAAACCGTACCCGATACAGCGTATCACCGCCGAGGGCTACGACAAGAACAAACTGCCCTCGCGCGCGCTCCGCTTCCTGGTGACTTCGCTTAAGTTGGGGCGCCATCTATGGATAAAGGGGCGCAAAGACGATGACGTTCTGATAGTTACCAACCCTGCGACGTTCCCGGTGCTGGCGGCTGTCATCAAGCGGTTGCGTGGCTTCCGGCTCCACATCCTCATTCACGACGTCTTCCCCGAAAACGCCGTGGCCGCAGGGGTCGTCAAATCGCAACGCAACCTTTTGTACCGTCTGTCCAAAGCCACGCTGTCCAAAGCATTCCGTTCGGCCGACACCCTGATCGTACTGGGCCGCGACATGAAGGAGGTATTCGAGCATAAGTTCCGCAAACACAAGAAACAACCGTCCATCCGCATCATCGAGAACTGGGCCGACCCGGTGCCGGCAGCCTACGGACCGGCTCCGCGAAAAGACGACAAATTAACCATCCTTTATGCGGGTAACGTCGGTCGCTGTCAAGGAATTGACCGATTCATCCGGATATTCGAAAAGGCTGCCAACCCCAACTTGCGCCTCGTCATTCGCGGTGGTGGAGCCATGGCTGAAGATGTACGGAAATTAGCGGCTAAATCCCCGGCGGACATCGTAGTTGGCGACAGTTACTCGCGCGACGAGCAGTTTGACATCCTCGGCAACTGCGACATCGGACTCGTCTCGCTCTCCGACGGCATGTACGGTCTTGGCGTCCCCTCCAAGGCTTACAATCTCATGGCCGCCGGCAAGCCTATACTTTTTGTCGGTGATCCACAGTCGGAAATAGCGCTGACTATCAGCGAAAAGGACTTGGGATTCGTATTTGACAATTCCGACGAAGCCGGCCTGACCGACTGGCTCGCTTCTCTCTCCCACAATCACAGAAACGAACTTGAAACTAAGGGCATTAATGGCATCCTTGCTGCGCAAAACGAGTTCTCCGAGCGCACCATCCTTGCCAAATATTCCCAATTATTCTCTTAGCAATGGAATCACTACTGTTCACAGGAGCTTCCGGATTTTTAGGCAAAAATATAATGCCCACACTTACAGAGCGTTACAAAGTAACGACGCTGGGAAATCTGCCTATAGACAACATCGATGTCAACCTGGCACAAGAAGTGCCTGTGTTACCGCACCGTTACGACATCGTGCTGCATGCCGCCGGCAAAGCCCACGTTGTCCCCAAAACTCCTGCGGAGGAACAATCTTTCTACGATATTAACTACGAAGGTACCAAGAATCTTTGCATTGCCCTCGAAAAAGTCGGGGCTCCGAAATCGATGATTTTCATCAGTTCGGTAGCCGTCTACGGTTGCGAGTCGGGCGAGCTGATCAACGAAGCACACCCTCGCAACGGAGAGACGCCCTACGCACGGAGCAAGATTTTGGCCGAGGACTACCTGACATCATGGTGCGAGGCTCACGGTGTTATACTAACCATTTTACGGCCTTCTCTTATTGCCGGCACTAATCCCCCCGGCAACCTCGGCGACATGATCTCGGGCATCAAGCGCGGATTCTACCTCAATATCGCCGGCGGTCGGGCCAAAAAGAGTATCCTCATGGCCGACGATATCTCTACCTTGCTCGATTTGTCGAAAGACAAAGGTGGTATCTACAATGTTTGCGATACCGACCAACCATCGTACGACGAGCTGTCCGAGATAATAGCCTCTCAGCTCGACAAGTCTAAACCGATTTCGATTCCGTACTGGATTGCCAAAGTCCTCGCCCTCGCCGGCGACTGCCTTGGACGCAAAGCGCCCATCAACACCCCGCGACTCACCAAACTGACTCGTTCCCTCACGTTCTCCAACGCTAAAGCCGTCTCCGATTTGCGCTGGCAACCGCTGAAAGTCACCGAGAACTTCAAAATCCGATAATAGCTTGATCTACTGCATAATCATAACGCTGTTGGTGCTACTCGAGTTGGCTTACTTCAGGGTAGCCAGGCAATTCGGTATTTTTGACAAGCCGAATCTGCGCAGCTCGCACACTTCCATCGTGCCTCGTGGCGGAGGCATTGTCTTTTTGTTCGGCGCATGGCTATTCTGGGCCTTCTTCGGGATGCAATATTCCTATTTCATTCTCGGCCTGAGCCTTGTCGGTATAGTGAGTTTTATGGATGACATTCGCTCCTTGGCTGCGACAGTGCGTCTGGCTGTCCAGTTTGTCGCTATGGGGCTGCTATTCTTTCAGTTAGGCATCCTAAACCCGACCGATTGGTGGATGGTAATCGTTGCATTGATAGTCTGTGTTGGCATCATCAATGCCTACAACTTTATGGACGGCATCAACGGTATCACCGGCGGCTACTCCATCGCTGTTCTATTACCGTTGATCTACTTGAATTACCGCACACCGTTCATTAGCATGCCCTATCTGTACGTCGCCGGACTCAGTCTGTTAGTTTTCTGCTTCTTCAATTTCCGCAACAAGGCCAAGTGTTTTGCCGGCGATGTCGGCTCGATATCCATTGCATTCATACTGCTGTTTGCGCTCGGGCTGCTGATTCTGCAAACCGGCGATTTTGCCTACATAGTCTTCTTGGCCGTTTATGGCACCGATGCGTTCCTGACCATCTGCCATCGCATCATGCTGCACGAGCACCTCGGCCAAGCTCACCGCAAACACGCCTATCAACTGATGGTCAACGAATTGCAGATGCACCACGTCACGGTCGCAACCATCTATATGGCCCTTCAACTGGTGATCTCAGTGGGCTGCATACTCCTGCCGATAAATAACTACTTATATCTTATTGGCGTTGTAGTCCTCCTCTCCATCGCCTACATCGCCTTTATGAAACGCTATTACCACTTGCACGAAGATTACCTCAATAGCCAATGCTCAGACCTTTAGTTACATTCGTATTAACCTCAATTATTTCGGTGTTTGCGTTTGCCGAAATTGAGAAATTCTACATTGGGAAAGTCGAAGTCTCCCATGAAGATTATTGCGCGGTCGACACTGCTCTGATACGTGTCAGGGCTGTTCGGACAGAAGGAGATACTGTATTCAGTGCTCTCACACTCAGCGTATACGCACGTATCGACACCGTTTCATCGCCGGGTCACACGCTTGTCTTGAAACGGTCTGCCAAGGAAATTGCAGCCATCGAAGCCTTCCTCGACGCGCAACGCACGCGCTCGGCCCTGATGACAGTCGGCGACACAGTTCCCGACTTCACTCTCCCGTACTTCAAGACAACTGAAACATCCTCAGTCAATTACCGTCGCGATTTGTCGGGTCGCATCGTTGTCCTCAACTTCTGGGCAACTTGGTGCGGACCATGTATCGAAGAGTTGAAACCGGAACACATTCCTGCAATCGTCGGCCAATATGCCAATCGAACCGACTTTGTCTTTCTACCTATCAGTGTAAACCATAACGCACAGGAATTGACCGACTTTTTTGCCAGTCCACGAGGCGCATCGCTTCGATGGTTGGCAGACGCAACCGCTTGGGACACGAACTCAACCCTTCTTCGCAGATTCTCCACCGGGGGAATACCCCTCACAGTGGTTATCGATAAGGAAGGTACGGTCTGCTTCAACGAATCGGGCTCAATCCTCACCCCCGAACAGCAATCCCGCCTCCAAACCACCCTCTCCTCCCTCCTCGACTAATACACCCGACTTTCTCACTTCCCTAATATAGCCCGCGGCGCCAACACCAAGTTGACGCCGCTGCCGTTTTCATACTAAAAATATACCCCTTCGGGTGTAATCCGCGCAAATATCGCAAATATTATACCCGTTATGGTGTAATTTCAAAAAAAAATCTTATCTTTGCACCCAAAAGGGTATAATTATGACATCACTAAGCAAATATATAAAGGCGAAGCGCAAAGAATATGGACTTACGCAAATCGAACTATCACAAAAATCGGGGGTCGGTTTGCGATTCGTACGCGAAATGGAACAAGGTAAAGAAACTCTTCGACTTGATAAAGTCAATCAAGTACTCATCCTCTTCGGCGACGAAATGCTACCCGGCAAAAAGATTGAATTATGAAACAAGCAAAAGTATATATCAATACTACTTTAGCCGGTATTCTCACTGAAGATGATACGGGCTACACGTTTGTTTATGATTCGGAATATCTTTCGTCGAAAGATGCCGAAGCAATAAGTCTGACATTACCGCTGACTAATGAACCATACCGTGACCGGATTCTCTTTCCATTCTTTGACGGTTTGATACCGGAAGGCTGGCTGCTTGACATAGCAGAACAAAGTTGGAAGATTTCAACGCGAGACAGGTTTTCTCTTTTGTTGGCATGTTGCAAAGATTGTATCGGAAATATAAGCATTCATCCTGTAAAAGAAATGGAGGTCGGACATGAGTAAATGCCTATACTGCTACAAACCTCTCGACACCGATGAGAAAGATTATCATAAGAGTTGTGCACGAAAGATATTCGGATCGGATACGGCTCCGGATTTACCTTATACTCGCACCAACATAAAGGACCTGGCAAGAGAAATCGTGACCGCCAGTACAACTGTGCCGGGTGTACAGGCTAAACTGTCTCTTGATATTGCAAGGGCGAACAATGGTGAACAACAGCGTTTCACAATAGTAGGTCTCTGGGGTCGGTTCATCTTGAAACCCCAAACCGACCGTTTTGAAAATCTCCCTGAAAATGAAGATTTGGTTATGCACCTTGCTGAAGCTGCAGGAATTAAAACTATGCCACATTCATTAATCCGTTTTGCTGACGGCGAAATCTGTTATATAACCAGACGTATTGATCGAGCTAAAGATGGTCAAAAGCTAGCTATGGAAGATATGTGTCAACTTTCTGAGCGCCTGACCGAAGATAAGTACAAAGGGTCATACGAACGCATCGCTAAACTAATCAAGATACACTCTTCGGCCCCGATATTGGACGTCGTTAACTTCTGGGAGGTTGTACTTTTCTCGTGGCTTACAGGAAATGCTGACATGCATCTGAAAAATTTCTCTCTTTATAAACCCAAGTCCACCTACATTTTAACTCCGGCATACGATCTATTGTCAACTGCGATTGTAATGCCTGAAGATGACGAAGAATTGGCACTCACTCTTAACGGCAAAAAGAAAAGAATAAACAGAGATGACTTTGAAAAAGCGATGAAGGACAGCGGGATGGACGAGAAAGCAATAGCCAATGTTTTCTCCAAATTTTCACGTGTACTCCCAAAGTGGAACGAAATAATTAAAGAATCGTTCCTTCCAGCCGAAAAACAAGTAGAACTTCTAACTCATATATACAAAATGGCGAGCCGAATGAGACTCGCCGACGCAATTAAGGAGTAGGTTTTTGGAGCGGTAGACGGGGCTCGAACCCGCGACCCTCGGCTTGGGAAGCCAATGCTCTACCAACTGAGCCACTACCGCATAGGGAATTGTTTTGCCCAACGTCAGGAACGCCGTGCTTATTAATGGCACAACGAGCCGGGCCGTTAGACATCACAAAATTACATTGTTTTTGCGAAGTGGCCAAATTTTTGGGCATTTTATGACCGCTCGGGCATATTTTGCGGCGGAAAATGCGTAACTTTGTAGGCCGTTTTCGTTCGGCGTGGCCTTCACCGGCTAAATTATGAACCTCTAACAACTTTGTATAACACAGCCAATGAACGTACTTAAGTTTGGCGGTACGTCGGTCGGATCGGCCGAGCGCATCCGGAATGTGGCCGAGTTGGTCAGCAGTCGCGGCCGTAACATCGTGGTGCTGTCGGCAATGTCGGGCACGACAAATTCGCTCGTCGAGATCAGCGAGTATCTGGCCAAAGGCAACCAGGCCGGCGCCCAGGACTCGATAAACCGCTTGCGCACCAAATACGAAGGTGTACTCGACGAGTTGTTTAACTCCCATCGTGCTACAGGCGGTACGCGTGGCGGTGCAATGGCCAATGCCGCTGCCGTTTCGGCCCGTGCCGAAGCCGACCGTGCTGTCGATGCTTCGTTCGAATACCTGACGTCGATGGTCGGGGTAGATTTCACTGAGGCTGACGAAAAGGAGATACTGGCTCAGGGCGAACTGATGTCGACGGCAATGATGACTGCCTACCTGCGCATGACCGGTGTACGCGCCATCCTCCTGCCGGCACTCGAATTCATGCGCATCGATGCAAACGGCGAACCGGACATGCGGTATATCTCGACGCGACTCAAGCGTCTGTTGGACATGAAACCTGACGCCGATCTGTATATTACCCAGGGCTTTATCTGTCGCAACGCCTTCGGCGAGATAGACAACCTGCAACGCGGTGGCAGCGATTATACAGCGTCGTTGATTGGCGCCGCAGTCCACGCCGACGAGGTCGAGATATGGACCGACATCGACGGCATGCACAACAACGACCCGCGCTACGTACAGGGCACGCAGCCTGTCAGCGAGTTACACTTCGAGGAAGCTGCCGAACTGGCATACTTCGGTGCCAAGATCCTGCACCCGTCGTGCGTGCTGCCGGCTCGTATCAGCAATATCCCCGTGCGCCTGCTCAACACTATGGAGCCGGACCGTCCCGGGACCCTCATCTACAACATGCCTCCCACCAAGACCATCAAGGCTGTTGCTGCAAAGGACGGTATCACGGTCATCAATATCAAGTCGGGACGCTCGCTGCTGGCTTACGGTTTCTTGCACAAGGTGTTTGAGACGTTTGAAAATCACCGCACACCCATCGACATGATGGCCACCAGCGAGGTTGGCGTAACGGTTACCATCGACGACGAACGCCGACTCGACGCCATCGTCGACGATCTGATGGAGTTTGGCACCGTCACCACCGACCGCGATATGACCATCGTTTGCGTAGTCGGCGATATGGACTGGCACAATGTAGGCTTCGAGTCGAAAGCTCTACAGGCATTAGGCGATATACCGGTACGAATGATCAGTTACGGCGGCTCGAACTACAACATTTCGGTAGTTGTAAAAAGCTCGGATAAAGTACTTGCACTCAACAGATTAAGCGAATATCTATTCAACAACGCCGGTAACGGTTGAATTTTCTTGAAAAATAATTAGCGAAATTTTTCTTTAATTCAAATTTTCGCTTTATCTTTGCGTCACAAACTTGTAAATAAAACTATCATGGAAAAACGCAAGCTTAAAATCCGCGACCTGACGCTTCGTGACGGTCAGCAGTCGCTGTTTGCCACTCGCCTCAGCCAGGCCGAAATCGACAAACTCCTTCCTTATTACGAAAATGCCGGCTTCTACATCATGGAAGTATGGGGCGGCGCCGTTCCCGACTCGGTGATGCGTTATCTCGACGAATCGCCCTGGAACCGTCTGCGCACCATCTCGGAAGCCATGAAGGGCAAATCGCTGTTGTCCGCTCTGTCGCGCGGCCGCAACCTGTTCGGCTATGTGCCCTACCCCAACAACGTGCTCGAAGGCTTCTATAAAGAGGCCATCAAAAACGGCCTTAACGTTATGCGTATCTTCGACGCTCTCAACGATATAGACAACGTCAAGGACTCCATAAAGATGATCAACGACCTCGGCGGCATCGCCGACGGCGCTGTATGCTACACCGTCGATCCCAAGAGCGAACCTCGCCTTGTGGAGGGCGACGCGCCCAAGGGTTTCTTCGCCAAACTGTTTGGCAAGAAGGCCGCTCCCAAGCTCGTTGAGCCCGAAAAGATATTCACCGACGAGTACTTCGTCGAGAAGGCAAAAGAGATGGAACGTCTCGGCGCCAAGATCATCACTCTCAAGGATATGGCCGGTCTGGTCAATCCTTCGCGCGCCGCTTCGATCATCAGCAAACTGAAGGCCAACCTCAGTGTTCCCGTAGACTTCCACACCCACTGCACTCCCGGCTACGGCCTGGCTTCGAGCCTGATGGCCATACTGAACGGAGTGGACATCCTCGACACCAATATCTGGTGGTTCGGCGGCGGTTCGGCAGCTCCCGCTATCGAACTTATCTACCTGTTTACCGAGAAGTTAGGCATCGAAATCGATGTCGACATGAAGGCCGTCGGCGAAATCCGTAAGCACCTGCGCGCAACCCGCGAATCGCTTAAGGCAGTCGACACCACTCCGCTGCCTAAGGAGTTCGACCCCCTCAATGACAAGATACCCGCCGAAATCGACGCCAAGGTCGACGCTGCCATTGCCGCGGCCAAAGCCGGCGACGAAGCAGCCCTGCTCGACGCTTGTCATGCCATCGAACAGTACTTCGGTTTCCCAAAACCCAACGAACTGGTCAAGAATGCCGAGGTTCCCGGCGGTATGTACACCAACATGGTGCAACAGCTTAAGGCTCTCAAAGCCGACGACCTGCTCGAGGACGCCATGCGCCTCATACCTATGGTGCGCCGCGACGCCGGTCTGGTACCCCTCGTTACCCCCACCAGCCAGATAGTTGGTTCGCAGGCCGTTATGGTGGCTATCGACCGTCGCAACGGCAAACCTGACTATACAACCAAATCCAACCAGTTCATCTCGCTCGTCAAGGGCGAATATGGCCACACACCCGTTGCCGTTGACCCCGAATTCCGCGCTAAAATAACCGGAGACCCCACCGAAAAAGCTTACGACACAAGCTCTTACAAGCGTCCGGAAAACCCGACGCTCCCCGAATTAGGTGGCGTAAAATTGGCTAAGAACGACGAGGAGATGCTTCTGCTCGAACTGCTGCCCACCGTTGCAAACGGCTTCCTCAAGAAACGCCGCACAGAGGAGTTCGAAGCTCAGAAAGCCGCGGCTCCTGCTGCTGAAGCCGAAGCTCCGGCTACCGAAACTGCCGCTGCCGACAACGGTCCCATCACCGGTCCGACATACAAGACCGAAATGGGCGGCCGCGTAGTCGAAATGCGCGTCAAGCCCGGCGATACCGTCAAGAAAGGCCAGGTAATGTTCGTCTACGAAGCCATGAAGATGGAAAACGATGTCGAAGCGCCTGCCGACGCAACTGTCAAGCGCGTCTTCTTCGCTCCCGGTGACGTCATTTCTACCGGCGACGTCATCATCGAATTCAAGGATTAAGAGCATGATAGAACAAATATAAGAGCATGATGGAAGAATTGATATTCATCATTTTTAGTTATTAATAAAGTTAAAGATGATTCGGCTTCGCACCGTGATGGTGCGGAGCCGTTTTTATAGTATGAAAGTTGACATATTTTAACACAAAGATTGATTGAAAGGCGACTATTAACCCTCGCAAAACCAAAAACATGTTATAAAACATATTTTTGTAATACTGTGTATATAAAGAGTTTAGGGGCAGGATTAGTCACACGGAACACTTTTTTTGATTTTTTAGAGCGCAGTTCTTTGGAATAACGGCCAAAAATTCGTAAATTCGTGGTGTTGAGAATTTAATAGTGAAAGAATCTTAAAACGTCATGGAACAAACCCTAATCATCCTTAAGCCCTCGTCGCTGCAGCGTGCCCTCGTAGGACGCGTGCTCAATCGCTTCGAGCAAAAAGGACTGATAATCAGCGGCCTTAAGATGATGCAGCTCGACGAGACCATACTTCGCGAGCATTACGCACACCTGGTAGACCGACCCTTCTTCCCCTCGTTGGTTAAGTCGATGACCGCAACGCCGGTTATCGTTGCAGCCATCAGCGGCAAGGATGCAGTAGCATGCGTCCGCGCTATGGTTGGCGCAACCAACTGCCGCAACGCCGCTCCCGGCACTATCCGCGGCGACTTCGGCATGAGCGGCCAGGAAAATATCATCCACGCGAGCGACTCGGTAGAGAATGCCAAGATTGAACTGGCGCGCTTTTTCCGCCCCGGCGAAATCTTCGACTATACTCCCATAACGCTTCCCGCCATCTATGCACCCGACGAGCTTTAGCTCGACAGGCCCGATTACCGACGTTAATAAGCGTCTTCCACGACGAGGTTCTCAACAAGCACCCTGAAGCCGGCCGGCTTCACCGCACCAATCTTCATTAACGGCCACCACAGAAGGCCGCAATCATTTTTATCAATCATAAATAGCCGTCCCGGCGTCCCACCAATCGACGAGCACCTTGACGGCACACCCAATCGCAGAAAATGAACCTCTCTTGCTTCAAAAAACTAACAATCTCACTCCTCGTCAGCGCAGCTGCCATGGTCGGTCTTGACTCGATGGCGCAGACTTACCGTCTGCCCGGTCAGCACACCCAGCAGTCGCAAAACCTCCTCGCCAACCAGACATCCACGAAGCCCAACGCACTTGTGGCTCCCTCGATCGACTACCTCAACTTCGAAGAAGAAGCCGAGCCCGAAGGCGACCTGTACGAATTGGGTTGGAACAGCAACCGCGTTAACTGCTACGCTAACGTCGAGGTTCCTCAGCGTGTCGAAATCGACGTGCGCAACTTCTGCATGCCTCACCCCGGATACCTCACATCGCCTTACGGCTACCGCAAACGTTTCGGCCGCATGCACAAGGGTGTTGACATCCACGTTCAGATAGGCGACACCGTGCGCGCTGCCTTCGACGGTCGCGTCCGCATTACAAATTATGAAGCTAAGGGCTACGGCAAATATGTCGTTCTCCGTCACTATAACGACCTCGAAACCGTGTACGGCCACCTGTCGCGCTTCCTGGTTGAAAACGACCAGTACGTCAAGGCCGGCGACCCCATCGCACTGGCCGGTAACACAGGTCGCAGCACCGGTCCCCACCTCCATTTCGAGACCCGCTACATGGGTTACGCCATCAACCCCGCCGGTATCTTCGACTTCGCCAACCAGACCACCCACACCGACACATACGCCTTCGACAAGAGCACCTATCAGCAGGCGCGCAACTTCTCGCCCGAAGCCAACGCCGCCTATGCATCGGAATACACCAAGGCTAATCCTCGCCGCGCACGCGCAGCAGCTACGTCCGGTTCTTCCTCGAAGTCGTCGTCCAAGTATGCCACTGTCAAGAAGGGTGACTCGCTGAGCCGCATTGCTGCCCGCAACAAGACCACCGTTGCCAAACTGTGCAAACTGAACGGCGTAAAGAGTTCGGCCAAACTGCAACCGGGCCAGAAACTCCGCATCAACTAAGAAGTGCCGGAATAGTTACCGGTTACGCCATGCCAAATATAGGAGATATAGTCCGTTACCTCAACGCCGTCGGAGGTGGCCCCATTGTCCGCATCGAAGGCAACATAGCCTGGGTGGACGACGACGGATTCGAAACCCCTGTGCCGGTTCGCGAGTGCGTTGTGGTTCGCACCGCCGAACAAGCCGCAGCCACAAATAAGGCCGCACAAAAGCCGGATCCCGCAAAGACTGCCGTCGCACCCAAACCTGCCTCAGCTCCCGCTCCCACTAAAGCTACGGATGCTCATACCGAACCCGACCCTGCGGAAGAGGCCGAGGAAGTGCCGGGTGGCGACAAGCTGAACATCACCGTAGGATTCGAGCCAACAGAGCGCAGTCGCCTGAGCGAAACCGACTTCGATGCATCCCTCATCAATGATTCAAACTATTACCTGTACTTCACCCTGACGAGCCGTGACGACGACTCGGCGGACTGGACCACACGTTATGCCGGTATCGTCGAACCTAACACTGAACTTTGGTTGGGAACGTTCACGCGTGCGGACATCGCTCTGTTCGACCGTCTCTGCCTTCAGTATGTCGCCTTCAAACGCGGCAAGGAGTTCGTGCAGAAAGCGCCCGGGTCGATCGAACTGAAGGTTGACACTACTAAGTTCTTCAAACTCCATTGCTATCATACTAACCCGTACTTCGATAACGAGGTACTTGCCTTTGCGTTCGTCGAGGACGATGTACCGGCTACGGCCAAAGCGGTCAACCTTGAGCCTCTGCGCACCATCACACTCCCGCCTGACAACCGCCGACCCGAACGCCGCCCTGTTAACCGCCGCAATGCAGCCAACCCTCGCGCGAAGAAGGCTGACAATACTAATCCCAACGAACCACTCGTAGTCGACCTGCACATCGACAGTTTGCTTGACAATACCCGCGGCATGTCGACCGCTGATATACTTAATTACCAGGTAGATACGTTCCGCGAAATCATGGATAAGAATCTGCGGAATTTCGGACGCAAGATCATATTTATCCACGGCAAAGGCGAAGGAGTGCTCCGCAAGGCTCTGACCAAGGAACTCAACCACCGCTACCGTGGCCATGACGTTCAGGACGCCTCGTTCCAAGAGTACGGTTACGGCGCCACGCAAGTCACTATCCGTCAGCATCCTGACAAATTCGACCACAGACAGAAATGATATATTGTTTTTCGGGCACGGGCAACACCCGACATGTCGCCGACACGTTGGCCGAGCTGCTCCATACCGAAGTGCATCACTTCAGCGCCGACGAGCTCCGCGAGCCGTCGAAAGCCGTGTTGTCGTCACGCGACAACCTCATCGTATGGGCTTTTCCCACCTACTCTTGGGGAGTCCCACCCGTGGTCCGTGCACTCATGCGTGAGGCTCGGCTCGATTTCCCTGCCGACGCGCTCCATATTGCGGTCACTACATGTGGCGACGACGTTGGCGACCTGGCTGAGATGTTCCGCCGCGATGCCGGGCGACGCGGGCTCCACGCAGGTGCCGTCTACTCAGTGCAAATGCCCAATACATACGTCATGATGTCGGGCTTCGACGTCGACTCACCCGAACTTGCCCAAAGCAAAATCGCTGCATCGACTAACCGTATCGATCTAATTGTCAAGGCCATCCACGCAGGAAAAACCTCGCCTTCGGATGATTTTGTTGTGACGGGCGCCATGGCATGGGCAAAGACCGCTATTGTCTACCCCTGGTTTGTGCGCTATCGCATGACGCCGCGCGGATTCCGCGTGGACACCTCGACGTGCATCAGCTGTGGTAAGTGTGCCCGCGTCTGCCCCATGGACAATATTAGTTACGACGCGGGCGGACACCCCGTGTGGGGCGACAAGTGTGCCTTCTGCACCACCTGTTACCATGCATGCCCCGTCCATGCCATACATTGGCGTCGCACAACCACCCGTAAAGGCCAAGTTAACCTACTGCAATGAAGGTTGTTACGCTGCATAACGACGATTTTATCGCGCATTGTCGGGCGTTGGAGGAAGCCATCCGTTCCGACTTCGCACCCGATTTGGTGGTTGCCATCGCGTCCGGTGGCACGTATGTAGCCGAACGTATGTTTACTAACATTCCGCACACCGATATCTCTGCTCGACGCCCCTCGACGCAGTCCAAAGGCCGGATGGAATTCGCCTGGCGCGTTATCAAGGCGTTACCCGAACCGTTGCGCAACTTGCTGCGAATCACCGAGTCAAAGTTGCTGGCTAAGCGACGTCCCGCTACGGAGTTTGACCCCTCCTCGATCAATGGCACTGCGTATCAAGGAGCTAAGAACATCCTCGTTGTCGACGACGCAGTAGATAGCGGAGCGACCTTGGGCACCGTTCTCGACGCACTTCGGGACATCGTCCCCAATGCCAACATCCGCAGCGCAGTGCTCACCATCACTACCGCGCGCCCGGCGGTCTATCCGGATTACACGATATACCATTATACCGACAAAACCCTCCTGCGCTTCCCATGGTCGAAGGATTATCGCATACCGGCCGGCCGATAGCTGCCGTTGACCTCGACGGCACCCTCGTCGCAGGCAACACACTCCATATCTATATCCGTACCGCTCTCGCACATGTCGGTATGGCCAAACGGCTACGCATCCTCTGTTGGCTTGCTGCCAGGAGATTGCGTTTAGCAAGTCACCAACGGATGAAATTCGCCATCCTCGACCTCATCGAACCGACCGACGCACTCCTCGACGACTTCAAAGCACGCGTTAGCCGCCATTTCAACCCCGCCGTTACCCGACTCCTTGATCGCCTCCGTTCCGAAGGCTACCGCGTCATCCTTGCCACAGCTGCACCCGACGTCTACATTCCACGCATCTGGAATGGCGACTTTGTGGCCACCCCGACGCGGGACAACCCCGAGCGCCACGAGTGTCGAGGAACAGCCAAACTCGCCGCCGTCCACGCCGCAATGCAACCCGGCGACTACCTCGCCGCCGTCATAACCGACCACCTCGACGACCTCCCCCTCCTCGCCGCCTGCACCCCACCCCAAATTACTTCCCCCTCCACAGCCTCGGCCTCCGCACAAGTCCCATCGCACTGCACCCCCTCGGCCTCCGCACAAAACGTTCCGACTCCCGGCACCAACTACCTCGTCAACCCCGACACCCGCACCCTCACCGCCCTCCGCGCCGCCTCCCTCCCCTTCACCCTGCTATAGAAACACAAAAGTATTTTTATACATGGAAATTTGGAAAAGCGGTCATTAATCTTTAACTTTGCGGATATAAGCCAATCATTTTTATACCGTATATCCATGAAACGCTACGCACATTTCCTCCTCGCCTCCATGTTGCCTTTCCTCGGGCAACTCGTGGCATGCTTAAGCGTTTTGTGTGGCGTGGGCGTGGCGTTAGGCGAGAACGACGGGAGCAATTTTGTGAAGCACACCGACTGTAATAAAGATTACATAAAAGAAATTGGATTGCATCCTGAAGTTTTTATTGATCTCCATTTTTATGAGCCCATAGAACTATATTCAGGGTCCAAAAAAGTAAAGATAAAGAATGATCCGGTAAAAGAAGTCTATCCTAACCTTAGGTTAATAAGCCAAACTGATTCTACTTATTTCGTTTATGTCTCAAATCCCCTGAATGGAGAGGAAATTGCTTGTGGGTACATAAGTAAATCTACGCCCCTAAGAATTTTCTCACGAAAATACAGGCCCGATATAGATCCATTGATTATTTATTTATCTCCAGATGTTAATTCCCAAACTGTGAAATCGAATCAAGAATACGATCAACTCGAAGTTATTGGAGTTAAGGACTGTTGGCTTAAAATCAAGATAGAAGTAAATGGCAACATTATTGAAGGATGGTTGCCAAGTGAAGAACAGTGCGCTAACCCATATAGTACTTGTTCATAGCCTAATTCTTGTCAATGATAAAAAATGCAAAATATGGATGCTATTAAGTGCTCAATACACTGGCTGCTATTATCAATCAATCCATCTGTTTGAGGGGTTAAATGATAGGAGTTTTAATCTCGTCAATCGAATTATTAATACAGTTAATGAGATTTATGAAAATCAAAAATAATATTACATTACTTATAATTCTTGTTCTAACATGCCACATCGCTCTATTTGGACAGAATAAAATGGCTTTAGACTGGGACTATAGCAAATATTGCACTCTCGAAGATGAATACGCATACGAAATTTCAGACTCATCTGGAAGAGTTTCAAAAATATTTGTGGCTGTGCTAAAAATTACCGCACCTACCGACAAAAACTTACTCATAAATTTCAGCCGACTTTATGACAACTTTCGAGGCACAAGTTGGATGTTTGAAGACCTTGTTGATATTGTTTCCCCTCGTACTAACTCTGTCTACCCGTTAGATTATCTGCTAACAACAATTCAGCGCGGCAATTATAAAAGTATCATTTTGCAGTCAGACAAATATATTGACATAGGACAAACATTACACAATCTTAGATTCTTTACATTCAATAATACAAGAATAATCGATGCGTATCCACTTGTAAAAGAATGGAATATAGCATCTAATATCATTTTACTCCCCTATATTCGATAGTAAAGCCTTAACTATTATAACTCTTTTACTTATTGCAACTTAATAGGATTGCTCTTTCGCTATTCCCTACTACCTTCTCCCATTTGAAGAAAATGAATAGAATTTTATACTCCTCACGGCGTTTCCATCCCGCTCTCTTAAAAACCGAGCCTTACTATGCCGACTTTGTAGGCAACTTCCCCGACGGTGAGTACACACTGGATTATGACCAGAACGGACGACTTATCGCCGATGGCACCCGTCAGGTGAAGAAGATAACATACCACTCGTCTGTCGACCGCCCCAAACGCATTACCATGGAGAACGGCGACTATACGGCCAGTGATTACCTGCCCGACGGCACGCTGCTCAACCGCACGTTTTCGTCGAAGCGCATCGAGACCGTCACCAGTGTCAACGCCTCGGGCGATACGGTGAGGCGCGAGGTAACCCGAACGACGACTAACACCAACACCTATCTCGGCTCGTTCTGGACGCTGAGTGGCAGCCAAAAGGCACGGCGCGTGCTCACCCCCGCGGGCTATGTTGATCTGACCACGGGACACCGCTACTGGTACATTACCAACCGCCAGGGCTCGACAACGGCAGTTGTCGACGAAGCCGGCAAAGTCGTGCAACGCAACGGTTATTATCCGTCGGGTACACCCTTTGTGCTCCCCACCGAGGCGATGTGGACAAAACCGCAGGCTATTGACGAAGTGACCGACCAACTCCACATCGGCAACCGATGGATGGGGCACTCCGGCCTAAACCTGTACGACAACACCGCCCGCATGCACGACCCCATCCTTATGCGGTACGCCTCCCCCGACCCCCTCTTCGGCAAATACCCCGACACCTCCCCCTGGTCCCAC
>CAZNGJ010000004.1:0-59531 GCA_964572615.1 uncultured Bacteroides sp. | reverse complement strand
GTGTGGATGTCGGCGCTCTTCCCCGGTCTCGGTCAGGCATACAACCGCCGCTACTGGAAGCTGCCCATCATCGTGGCCGGCTATCTCGGTCTGGCATACGCCACGTCGTGGAACAACACCATGCTCACCGACTACCAGCGCGCCTACCGCGACATCATGGACAACGACCCTTCGACCAACTCGTACATGAACTTCTTCCCGCCTACCACCACCGAGGGAGACCTCGACAAGACGTGGCTGACCAACCTGCTCAAGTCGCGCAAGGACTTCTATCGCCGCAACCGCGACCTGTGCATCATCGGCATGGTGGGCGTCTATCTGCTCGCTATGGTCGATGCGTATGTCGACGCATCGCTTAGCCACTTCGACATCACCCCCGACCTGTCGCTCGACGTCACCCCAACGCTGATTCCCGATGTGCGCCACAAACTGCCCGGCGTGGGAATGTCGTGGGCCTTCAATTTCTAAACTCCCCATGAATATCATGACAATCATAAATACCAATCGCTTCCGCAAAATACTGCTTGCCTCCGTGGCCGTCGGCATGTCCATGCTTGCCTCGGCACGGCCGGCCATGAATATCCGAAACATACAGTGTGACCTCGATACGGCCAAAATTGTTACGCCCGAGAGTTTCGAAGTCGACGTGCACAATCTGATGTCCAACTGGTACCTGAACCGTTATACAGTGATGGACAAGGATGCCGACAAGCGTCCTTCCGTCGAGTTCACCGACCAGGAATATATCGACCGTCTGCAGAAACTGCCCACCGTCATCGAGATGCCATTCAATCCCATCGTGCGCAGTTTTATCAAGATGTACGTTGAGCGCAAGAAGGGTCTTGTCGAGTCGATGCTGGGCATGAGCCTGTATTACATGCCTATCTTTGAACAGGCACTCGATAAGTACGGGCTACCCATGGAACTCCGCAACCTTGCCGTCATCGAGTCGGCGCTCAACCCTAACGCCGTGTCAAAGGCCGGAGCAACAGGTTTGTGGCAATTCATGACCCCGACGGCTCTCGGCGAGGGTCTGGAGGTCAATTCGCTCGTCGACGAACGTCGCGACCCGTACCGTTCGAGCGACGCTGCTGCCCGTTACCTCAAGAAGCTTTATGATATTTACGGAGACTGGTCGTTGGCCATAGCCGCATATAACTGCGGACCCGGCAACGTCAACAAAGCACTGCGTCGTGCCGGTGGCGGCAAAAAGGATTTTTGGGAAATATATCGTTTCCTGCCCGCCGAGACCCGCGACTATATCCCGGCCTTCATTGCGGCCAACTACGCCATGACATATTACAAGGACCACAATATATCGCCGGTGCTCGCATCGAAGCCTATAATCACCGACTCGGTCCATGTGAGCCGGCGTGTACACTTCCAGCAGATCAGCGATGTACTCGGTGTGCCGATGGACGAGCTGCGCGTACTCAACCCCCAGTATCGTACCGACCTTATCCCCGGTGATATCAAACCCTATCCGTTGGTGCTCCCCAACCTCCAGGCACTCAATTATCTGGCCAACGAGGATTCTATCGTCAACCACAATGCCGAACTGTATGCGCGTCGTGATGTCGTGCTGCCCGCTACGGGCACTAAGGTGTCCGAGGGTACGACAGGCGAGTATGTCGAGGAGGTTGTCGTCAAGTACCACAAGGTGCGCAAAGGCGAGACCATAGCCAGCGTGGCCAAGCGCTACGGCGTAAGCCAGAGCGAGGTGAAACGCGCCAACAAGGGTCAGCGCTCGCTGAAACGTGGTACTACTCTGAAACTCAATACTATCCGTCGTCGCTTTATCGAATCGACACCTGCACCGGCTGATTCGACGGCAGTTCAGAATGTAGATTCGGTAGCTAATGTTACCGTTCCCACTGATTCGACTACAGTTGCCCCCGTCCCGGCTGATACTGTCGCTACTCCTGCTCCTGCGGCTACCCCGGCCTCCAAGGTTTCGAAAGCAATGAACGACTCGGGCAAGAAGGCTCAACCGGCCAAGCCCAAGACTGTCAGCCATACGGTCAAGTCGGGTGAAAATCTCTTTAAGATCGCTAACAAGTACGGCGTGACCGTCGACGAACTCAAGAAATCCAACGGACTCAAGAACGACAATATCGCTGCCGGCAAAACCCTGACTATCCCTCAGAAGAAGGCGGCCGGCTCGTCGAAGAAGAAGTCGTCGTCCAAACGTCGCCGCCGCTAATTGTGTCCTCCCGAAATTAATCACATTATTATATATCTGATAAATGGATAATAAGCCAATCAATCCGCTTGATGATTTTGACGCAACCTTGGCGGCCGACAACGCGCCGGGAGCGTCACGCATCCCGCCGGCCGATGTCGACCCGCTCGATTTGCCGGAAAACGCCTTCCGCGAACTCGCCGAAGACGAAGAGTATCGTCCCGTCATGCACCCTGCGCGCAACTATCCCGAGGTTACGCCCTATTCGGTGACGATGGGTCTTATCATGGCCGTAATTTTCAGTGCTGCAGCTGCTTACCTGGGTCTTAAGGTTGGTCAGGTGTTCGAAGCCGCCATCCCTATCGCCATCATAGCAGTTGGACTGTCGGGAGCATTGAAAAAGAGCAATGCACTGGGTCAGAACGTCATTATACAGAGCATCGGCGCTTGCTCGGGCGTTATCGTGGCCGGCGCTATCTTCACGTTGCCCGCCCTGTTCATCCTGCAGTCCAAGCACAACGAAATCTCCATCGACTTTATCCAGATATTCCTGGCGTCGTTGTTCGGCGGCGTTTTGGGCATACTGTTCTTTATCCCCTTCCGCAAGTACTTTGTCAAGGACATGCACGGCAAGTATCCCTTCCCCGAGGCAACGGCAACCACGCAGGTCCTGGTCAGCGGTAACGGCACTGATGCCAAGGCATCGGGCGGTCAGGCCAAGTTGCTCGTCATCGCCTCGCTTATCGGCGGTATCTACGACTACCTCGTGGCAACCTTCGGCACTTGGGCCGACACTGTGACGACCACTA
Source organism: uncultured Bacteroides sp. (assembly GCA_964572615.1). Lineage (GTDB taxonomy): Bacteria > Bacteroidota > Bacteroidia > Bacteroidales > Muribaculaceae > CAG-873. The sequence continues at coordinate 56,540 of CAZNGJ010000004.1, read as the reverse complement.
CTTACGCCTGGGGACAGGCTCTTGCCGACAAGGCCAAGTTTGTCTTCTCGTGCAACACCGGTGCCGCCGTGCTCGGTCTGGGCTATATCGTCGGCCTGCGTTACGCCTTCGTCATCTTCGCTGGCTCGATTTTCGTTTGGTGGCTCATCGTGCCCCTTCTCGGCACTTATGGTTCGGCCGACATCGTGGCCATGAGTCCCGATGCCATCTTTAAGAACTACGCCAAACTGATCGGTATCGGCGGTATCGCCATGGCCGGTATCATCGGCGTTATTAAGTCGTGGCCCATCATTCGTCAGGCTGTCGGTTTGGCCGGTCGCGAACTCAAAGGCGCTTCGGGTTCGAACAAACAGGTTCGCTGGCAGACAGACATCTCGATGAAGCATATCACCTACTTCATTATCCTGGCTCTCGTGGCTGTGCTCGCCTTCTTCTGGGTTGGTGTAATCCACACCTTCTGGCAGGCAGTTATCGCTTGGGTGCTGGTGGCCTTCATCGCCTTCCTGTTTACCACCGTGGCCGCCAACGCTATCGCTATCGTAGGTTCCAACCCCGTTAGCGGCATGACCATGATGACGCTCATTATTGCAGCCGGTGTCTTCGTTGCCATCGGTCTTAAGGGCGCTTCGGGCATGGTGACGGCCATGATTGTCGGCGGTGTCGTATGTACTGCCTTGTCCATGGCCGGCGGTTTTGTCACCGACCTCAAGATTGGCTATTGGCTTGGCTCGACCCCGCGCAAGCAGGAGACATGGAAGTTCCTCGGAACACTCGTTTCGGCTGCTACCGTAGGCGGTGTCATCCTGATGCTCAACAAGGTGTACGGTTTCGGCGAAGGCGGCCTGCAGGCTCCCCAGGCTAACGCCATGGTCAGCGTGGTCGAGCCCATCATGACCGGTCAGGAGACCCCCTGGATTCTCTACATCGTCGGCGCTATCCTTGCCGTACTGCTCAACTTCCTGGGCGTGCCCGCACTGGCTTTCTGCCTCGGTATGTTCCTGCCCCTCAGCCTCAACACCCCCATGCTCGTGGGCGGCTTGGTGGCCTGGATTGTGGCTAACAGCTCGAAGGACAAGGAAGTATGTCGCGTGCGTTCTGACCGCGGCACCCTCATCGCGTCGGGTATGATTGCCGGCGGTGCCCTATTCGGCGTGTTCAGTGCCATCACCATCATGTGTGGCGTGCCGCAGCCCGAAAACGGCAGCGAGTTCACCCCGCAGGTACTCGGTCTTGTGGCCTACGGACTGCTTATTGCCTATATGATCTGGGATTCTACCCGCAAAAAAGCCTAAAATATCTATGTGACGGCGGGGGCTCCCGTTCCCGCCGTTACGCCATATTCACCTCATACTTACTAACCGTTAAATCATTATTTTATGAAGAAACTTTTACTCATTGCAGCAGCCGCTCTGTCGGCAGTAACCACCTTCGCCCTCGACATGTACGTCATCGGCAGTAACGTAAACGGCAAAACATGGACCCTCAAGGCCGATGATGCCAAATTCACCGACAAAGGCGGCGGTATCTACGAATGGACCGGCCAGACCCTCGGTACGGGCTTTAAGTTCAACGACGGTTCGTGGTCGGGTCAGTACAATCTCGGTTCGAACGGCAAGAAACTTGTTCCCGGAGAACCCTACAAGCTCAACAATTCGGGTGCGTCGGGCAACATCGCCCTTGACGGCGTAACCGAAGTGGTCAATCCCCACATCGTGCTCGACATCAGCGCTCTCACCGTTACCGTTACCGGTGGATTCGCCGGCGAAATCAAGTGGTATGTTTGCGGTTTCAACGGCTCGTTTGTTGCCGAAGACACATACGGCGCTGTCGAACTTTTCCCCACCGAGACCGAGGGCGTCTACAAGACCGAGGACCTCGTTATCACCGAGCCCACCGGCGAATTTAAGTTTGCCAGCACAGGTTGGGCCGAAGAATACGGAACCAACACTCCCGAGTCGGTAATGCTCGATTCGTACCCCAAGACCATTCAGCTCGAAGAGGTATTTGGCGAGGCCGGCAATATCCCTTACTCGCTCCCTGCCGGCACATACGATTGTACCTTCGACCTCAATAACAAAACAGCTCAGTTTGACACACACGCCGGTGTCAGCGACATCACCGCCGACAACGACGCAGCGCCCGTTTACTACAACATGCAGGGTATCCGCGTGACCAACCCCACCGCCGGCAATCTCTACATCGAGGTGCGCGGCAACGAAGCAAAGAAGGTAGTGAAGTAAACAGCCAGTTATGCAGAATTACGTCCGGAGGACGTCGAACCTTCGTAACCGGGTACGTCGAGCATAGCGAAACGTGCCCGGACAAGATGACTTCGTAAAAGGCGTGCCGACAGGTACGCCGACCGAGCGCACACATCTTTATTATCTACGGTCGGCGTCCTCCGGACGCCCTCCATCCGTTCGGCCTGATTCCGGGCACGCCTGCGGCGTACCCGGTTACGAAGGGTCAGCGTCCGGAGGACGCGTAATGTAATTATTTAAGTAAAACATATTGAATCGCGTCCCTACTGGCAAACCTTCCTTGTTATTGTTTGTTTATCTATTGATAATAGAAAAGCGAAACAAAAGTAACAACGAATCATGAAGAAAATTCTCAGTCTTTCCCTGATAGCAGTGGCGGTTGGTGCCGGCGTCGGACTCAGTTCGTGCGGCAACTCGAGCGAGAATGCTCAGACCGCTTTTAACGAGTACACAAAGTCGAACTCATATACTCTGGTGGGCAGTGCCGCCGATTTTGGCAGCGATGCCGACGTCACTATCAACGACTCGGTAGCCATCGTTCTCCCCGTCACACTTGGTGGCCACGACGTACAGGCACTCCGCGACACAATCATGGCGCGTGCCTTCAATGTCGGCGCTACATCCATCGAGAACGCCATCAATCAGTATATGACGGCTGCCTCGGAGCAATACGGTTACAAGACCGCTGCGGCTAACACCCCCGCCGACCAGGCCGACGGGTTCCAGCGCGTTCAGGGTCAGGTGGTCAACCTGACGCCCTCGCTGATGTCGTACGTAATCACCACGTCGAGTTACCAGCCCGGAGCAGCCAACGGTCTGCAGACCAAGGACTACATCAACTACTCTCTGACTGAGAACAAGTTTGTCACCCTCAGCGACCTGTTTACCGAGCAGGGTCTTGAGCAGTTGCCTGTAGCCATTGCCGAGCAGGCGCAGGCCAACCCTGTCTATGCCGACGTTGTGGCTATCGAGGACTTGCCTCAAGGCGGCAACTTCTACCTGTCGAGCGAAGACGAGATTGTCTTCAGCTACCAGCCCATGGAAGTCGGACCTCACTACCTCGGCAACGTCCAGATTGCCTTCTTCCCGGCTGAGCTCGTCAAGTACATGACACCCGCTGCCATCCAACTGTTCGAGCTCCAGGATCTCGTAAACTAAAGTTTTAATAGATAGTTTCAAGGTCTTAAACATGCATGCGTCCGAAGGACGCCGATCTGTGCTTTAGGTCGGCGTCCTCCGGACGCCACTCTTCTGTAGCACATGTTTTCCGGGCACGCCTGCGGCGTACCCGGTTAAGCGGTGGTCAGCGTCCTCCGGACGCGTAGTCGTGAACAAAAATTAACTTCGGGGTGTTTTAATTGAAATGTTTCAACTATTTAATCTATGAATCACACAGGCTCAATAAATCATTCTTCCGACTTTTTGCCCCGACACCACAAACGCCAGGCCTGTTGGCGCGCTGTTTGTGTGTCCGCGCTGCTGTTGTCGGGAGTTGCATGCGTCTCAACAGTTGAAGCTACCGAGCGCTGTGATTCGGCTGTTATAACATTCCGCCAGTCGAGCGCCCGTCTCGACTTGTCGCGAGGCGACAATCGCGCCCAACTCGACAGCCTCGACGCATTTATCAATCGCTATGGAGCGCAAGACTCCCTCTACACCCTCCGCAGCGTCCGCGTAGTCGGAAGCGCATCACCCGAGGGTAGCGTGAACATCAACGAGAGCTTGTCGCGCCGTCGTGCCGACAGCATTTTTGACTTCGTTTCCCAACGCGAACCACTTCCCGACTCGGTCGCCACGTTCGAGTTCCTCGGTCGTGACTGGACAGGTTTGCGCAAGATGGTTGAAGCTGATCCCGCTGTACCTTACCGCGGCGAAGTTCTCGATGTTCTTTCGTCAGTGACGAGCGATACCGCTATTGGCAACCAAGCCTCCGACACCATCCTTGCCCGACTGCGCTCACTGCACGGAGGCGTATCTTATCGCTATCTCTACACTCATATATTCCCCGGCCTTCGGGCTTCGCGCCTATATGTCGAGTACGACGAACTGCCCCGACCCGTTGTGGTCAAGCAGGAAACCGTTGTCGAGCCCGACATTGCCGTACAGGAGGTTGTCGATGTTGTCGAGGATGTTCCTGTCAGCCTCGGTGACGTCAAGCAGTGCCGTCCGTTCTATATGGACGTCAAGTCCAACCTGCTGTATGACGCTCTCGCCATCCCGGCCATCGGCTTGGACTTCTACGTCGGCAAAAACTGGTCGATCGGTGCCAACTGGATGTATGGCTGGTGGGACAACGACCATCGTCATCGTTATTGGCGCGCATACGGAGGCGACATCAACGTGCGCCGTTGGTTTGGCCGTCGAGCCGAGGAAAAACCCCTGACCGGTCACCATCTTGGACTGTATGCCGGCGCTGTCACCTACGACTTCGAGTTCGGCGGCAAGGGCTACATGGGCGGTCTGCCCCACCGCTCGCTGTGGGACCGCTGCAACTTCATGGGCGGCATCGAATACGGCTATACATTGCCAGTCAGCTGCCGCATCAACTTCGACTTCACCATCGGCCTTGGCTACCTCGGCGGTAAGGTGCTCGAATATGTTCCCGAGGACAACCATTATGTCTGGCAGAAAACCAAGCATTTCAACTGGGTTGGTCCAACCAAACTCGAAATATCGGTTGTCTGGCTTATCGGTTGCGACAACTATAACCGGAAAGGAGGCTCAAAATGAAACTGCGTAAACTGACAGGGCTGTTGGTAGCTCTCCCGGCACTGTTCCTCACATCGTGCCTCCACAAGGACCTGTGCTTCGACCACAATCACCGCGTGGGCATCTATGTGGTGTTCGACTGGACCAAGGCTCCCGATGCCCAACCGACTTCGATGCTTACATACTTCTTCGGCGCTGCCGGCGAACCCATCGAATACACATTTGCCGGTCGTGAAGGTGGCGAAATCAGTATTCCCTTCGGTACTTACGACGCTATCAGCCTCAATGGCGACAACAGCTATTGGGCAAGCCTGCGCAATACCGACGACCCCGACCGCTTCGAGGTGTTAACCAAGGATGCCGAGCAGCTGCAGGCTTACGGGCTATCCTCGCGTTCCATCCCCCGCGCCAAGGGTGTCGAGGGCGAACGTATCGCTATGACCCCGGGCATGATGTGGAGCGACCGTCAGAACGACATCGACCTGCCTGTCGACATGGAAGGCGACCGCATCATTACCTTCTATCCCGACGAGATCGTTTGCCACTACACTGTCGACATCCTCAATGTGAAGAACCTGGAATACCTGCACGGAGCAGCCGTTGACGCAACCCTGTCGGGCATGGCCGAAGGCTACCTGCACGGCAAGCGCACCACCACGGATGTCGCCGTGACGATGCCATTCACACTGACTCCGTCGCAAGCCGAGAGTTCTCTACACTCCGAATTCCTCACTTTCGGCGAATGTGACACCAACAAGGTCCAGCACTTGCTGACAGTCTACCTTTACCTGACCGACGGCACGAAATGGTATCACACCTTCGATGTCACCGAGCAGGTAACCACCGCCCCGGACCCGCGCCACGTGCATATCGTCATCGACGGACTCGACCTCCCCAAACCCGTTTCGGGCAGCGGCGGATTTGTCCCCGACGTCAACGATTGGAACGACATATACATCGATCTCCCCATGTAAATCATCAAGAAATATCAAACTTATTAATTGTTTAACTTACTAATACTAAGCATTATGAAAATGTCAAAAACACTGCTTCCGGTGATAGCTATCGCGTCCCTGACGCTTGCTTCCTGCTCGTCGGACGAACCTTCTGAAGCCGCATCACGCGGTCGCGCCATCGACTTCCGCTCGGCCATCAGCTCGCGTGCCACCGAAACGACCAACGCCAACCTGACCGATATTAATGTGGCTGCTTTCCTTGGCAACCAGCTCTTCTTCCCCGTTTCGGAGTACAGCAAGGGCAGCGACGGCTTCTTCACCTCGGCTACCGAATACTACTGGCCCGGTGACGACAGCGAACTTACCTTCTACGCATACGCTCCCGCCGCTCCCGGTAACCATCACTCCCGAGTCGAAAACCCTCACCGACTTCTCTGTGGCCGCCAACATGGCCGACCAGGTTGACTTCGTAACCGCCAACGCTACCGGCAAAAAGAGTGTGAACGAATCGGCCGGTGTTCCTTTGACATTCAATCACCAACTGACCCAGATCGAAGTGCGCGCCAAGACTTCGAACGACGTCTATACCTTCAAAATCAGCGGTGTCCGCATCGGTGAACCCGTTGCGAAAGGCTCGTTCGACTTCGTGACCACCGACTGGACACTCGGCAGTGACAAGGCTATCTATACAGATACCTACGCCGATGCCCGCACCCTTACCCCCGAGGCTGTTTCGGTAATGGGCGACGGTGGCAATGCCATCCTTCTGCCTCAGCAACTCGTAGCCTGGGATCCTAAGGGCGACGCAACCAATACCGCCCAGGGTGCCTACCTGTCTGTCAAACTGCAGATTACTACCAAGGAAACCGGTGTCCAGGTTTATCCCTTCCCCTCTAACGGCGATTGCCAGTGGGCTGCAATACCTATCAACACCAACTGGGAAGCCGGTAAGAAGTATATCTATACTCTCGACCTGACCAACGGCGCCGGTAATGTCGATCCCCACGATCCCGATCCCGGTACACCTGTTCTCGGTGGCCCCATCAAGTTCACCGTTGATGTAGTCGACTGGGTTGATACTCCCGTCGATGTGCCCATGACCGCTAAATAATCTATAAAAACACAACACTGATGCGTACCACATTCCACAGATTCATCACTACCGCGATACAGGCCACGGGGATAGTCATGCTTGTCTCCCTGACCGCTTGCTCCGACGATGTCATCGACTCGGTCGACCGTTCGAAGCGTCAGATAACATTCGAAGTCAGCACCTCGGGTGCCTGGAGTCGCAGTGGTGACGGGGCCGACGCGCAGTCGCTCGGTTCGCTGTCGACGGTAACGCTCAGTGGTGTGGACCGACAGCTCTACCTCATTCCCGAGGTGACGCGTACGCCGGTCAGCGTCAAGTCGAGTGCCTCGCGAGCAGCCGAGGTGGACCGCTCTACCATCGCCTCGTTCGGTGTCTACGCAGCCACCGACGATGCGACGGCATCGGCCTACTATATGGATAATGTCGAGGTGACCAAGACCAACGAGTGGACTCCCGTCAAGGAGTACCTCTGGCCCGGTAGCGGCTCGCTGCATATCAACGCTTATTCGCCGTACTGCGCCGAGCCGGCCACGGCCGACGAGGGCGGTGTTACGGCGCTGCCGTCGTCCGACCGCAGCCAGTCGCCCGTGCTGTCGTATGTCGTCCCCGCCGATGTTACGCAGCAAATCGACCTGATGTGGGCTGACCCCAAGGATGCTTCGGCCTCCCCGTGTCAGATGACGTTCAATCACGCCCTGGCCGCTGTCCGCTTCGTTACGGGTGCCGAGATGGCCCCTTGCACCGTCAAGAGTGTCACTATCTCGGGTCTCTACGACCGTGGTTACCTCAATATCGAGACGGGTGCATGGACCGACTGTGCCGGCGCTGTCGATTACACTGCCGAACTCAACACGGTGCTCAGCGCGGCCGACGGCGAGCAGTATGTGGCCGAGAATACCCCGGTCACCGACAGCGAGCATACTTTCATGCTCTTGCCGCAGAATCTCGGCGATGATGTAGCTGTGACCATCGTTCTGGACTATAACGGGCAGAATGTCGAGTTCAGCGCATCGCTTGATGGCCAGACATGGTCGGCTGGTAATACATATACTTACCGTCTGTCGGCCAATCCCTACCTCGACCGCTTCGTTATCTCGGTGCCGTCGCCCCTGACATTCAATTACACCGGTGGCAAACTCAGCTACAACGTCACCAGTCAGCACGAACGCATGGTCGGCGGTCAACTGACCACCGACGAAGTGCCCTGGATAGCCGAATTTGTCGACAAGGACGGCAATGTCATTCCAACTCCCGACTGGGTGACTTCGTTACCCGCATCGGGCTCGGGCAGCGGCGAGTGTGTCGCTACCACGGCTATGGTAGAGCCGACCTTCGTCAGCATGAGTGCGCAGACCCGCGAGTTACGCTCGCGTGCCGCCGTCGGATCCGATGCTTCGCCTTACAATCTTGCGAATTCTACGGGCGCCGCCACTGTCGAGAATACGGCCAACACTTACGTTATCAATGCACCCGGCACTTACTCGTTGCCTCTCGTCTACGGTAACGCCATCAAGAACGGCGCCGACAACACGGCGGCCTACGTGCCCACGCGGACCAAGCAGCCGTTTGTCAATCACCTCGGCGAGCGCATCAAGCATCCGTACATTTACGATAACGCTGGTTGCGAAGTCGGTGACGCCGTCCTCGTATGGGAAGGTCGTCTCAATATGATACGCGATGTCCGCCTGTCGTCCGACGGTAAGAGCATCGTCTTCGACCTCCCTGCCTCGTCCATCCGCCAGGGCAACGCCGTGGTAGCTGTACGCAGCAAGTCGGGCGAGATCATGTGGAGCTGGCAGCTGTGGGTAACCGACTATGTGCCAGGCAATGACTTGCGCAACATCACCTATTCGGGCAAAACCTATTCGCTGATGCCATGCAATCTGGGTAATGTAGTAGGTGGCGACGAAACGGATTTCCCCTCCAGCTCAGTACTGGTGCGCTTTACGCAGAAGCCTGTCGACGTTTCGGAAGGTAAATCGGTGACTGTCACAGTAGAACAGGCCGGTAAGCACGTCATTACCCCCGACTGCCACAGCTTCTACCAGTGGGGACGCAAGGACCCCATGATTTCGGGTATCAAGGAGTGGTATTACGCTGACCATACCGAGATTACCGCTATCGATGTTCAGAATCTCAATGACTTCACGGGCAATCTCGGAGATGATTTTGCGGCTGCGACCATCAAGAATCCTCAGGCGTTCTATATCATGCCGATGAGTGGTAACCCGACCTTCAGCTATACTACAAACTGGAGTCTCGGATCGAGTTCGCATCCCGTCAAGACCGTCTACGACCCCTGTCCCGTCGGCTTCTTGGTGCCCGGTATGGAACTGATGGCTCTGCGTGACGCGGCAGACAATGAATACACCTTCACGCCGTATTCCGGCTATGCCAGCCCGGCTATGTTCACCTATACGGGCGCTTCCGGTGTCACCATGACTTTCCCCGCACTCGGCTACCGATCGGGCAAGAATGGCGCGGAGACCGTCACCAGCAATGGCGCCTCCATGACCGAGCTGTGGACCTCGCACGCCAACATCCACGAGGCCAGCGCCCTCATCCTGGAAGCCCGCACCCCCGTCACCCACCTCATGCCCACCGATGCCCGCCTCGAAGCCTTCGGCATCCGCCCCGTCTCCGAGTAACAGTAATAGAGCTTTCTAAAAACAATTAGAGCTTTGGATTAAAGATTTCCAAAGCTCTAATTGTTTTTATTGGATAGCGAGGAGGGCTTGGCGCATGATGTCGGGGCGGATGTTGAGGGAGGAGAAGGCGGCGTTGTCGCGGGTGGGGTTGACGCGGTTGGTCAGGAAGACGACGATGAGGTCGTTGTCGGGGTCAACCCAGAAGACGGTGCCGGTGAAGCCGAGGTGGCCGTAGGTCGAGGCGTTGGCCAGGTCGGTAGTGGGCGAGTTGCGCGGGTTCTTCGTGTCGGGTTTGTCGAAGCCGAGGCCACGGCGGCACGAGGGACTGACGGTTTTGGTGAACAGGTCGACGGTCTCGGGCGAGAGAATGCGCACACCGCCGTATTCGCCGCCGTTGAGCCACATCTGGCACATCTTGGCGATGTCGTCAGCGTTGGCAAACAGACCGGCATTACCCGAAACACCGCCCGAGAAGGCGGCCATCTCGTCGTGGACGTATCCGCGCAGGGTCTGTTTGCGCAGGTAGGTGTCCTTCTCCGTGGGCGCTATCTGACTCTTGGGCAGACGCTCGGTGGGTCGGTAACCCATGGTCCATGCACCTAACGGTTGCCACAGCGTCGAGTCGCACCACACCTGGTGGGGCATCCCGGTGGCGTGCTGCTCGCCGTCCATGAGAAGGGCGAAGTTGAGGCATGAGTAGTTGTATTTCTTGTTGGCGCGTAGTCGGCTGTTGTAGATGCGCTGCATTACGGTGTCCATGGCAGCTTGGCCGACAAACAGACCCTCGGCCATCTCTACGGGGAATTCGGCCGAGCATTCGGTGCTGATGATGTCGGTGCGCAGGCGTGCATCCTTGTGACCGTATAGCCCTTTCTGGATAAGAATGGGGTGGTCGGCATCAGCCTTGGCCTTGGTGAGGGGACCAGAATATGTGGCGGTGTCCATCATGGCTGTAAACATGTTCATAGACGCGGGCATACCGGTTTCGTGGAACAGGAACTCCTTGACTTTCAGGTCGCCCTTGTCAGTGTTGCGCAGACCGGGGATATATGTCGACAAGGGTGCCTCGACGTCCATAAGACCCTTGTCGACGGCTACCATCACGCCGGGGAGTGTGCCGATGGCTTTAGATACCGACGCAAGGTCGTAGACCGTAAAAGGGTCGACAGCCTCTCCTCCCGCTGTCTGCAATCCGTAGGTTTTGTCGAGCACCACGTCGCCCTTGTGCGCGATGAGCACCTGAGCGCCGGGCACGGCCTTTTTGGCGATGGCCTCGGCCATGATAGCATCGATGCTGTCGGTGAGCGAGGCTTTCATGCCTGCTACCGCTGGACTCGAATAGCCAAGTCGGGTCTTCTTGAGGTCGACGCCGGCGCCGCGGTCGAACAGCCCTTTGAGGGTGACGGGGAGACGGCCGTCGACATTGATACCGCCGAAGACGGCCTGGGCTGCATATTCGCGAATAAGCGGGGTGTCGTCGTAGCCGATGATGACCCCTTGCGACGCCTTGACGAGGGCGGGCATGGCTGCCATCTTGTAGGGGTTAACGAGGAATACCGAGATGACGTTCTTCAGGCCGGCCAGTTTGGCGGCATCGGTTTTGGTGGTAGCTTTGTCGTTGGTGACGAGCACGATAACATTGTCGAACGACTTGAGTTGTGCCAGTGTGGCATCGGTGATGTCACCGCCGAACGTCTTGACGTCGGCGTAGCGACGGCACATCGTGGCAAACGAGTTGGCAGCCTGTGTGCCGAGGCTCACAACAGCTATCTTTCGCTTGGCCAGGTTGCCGATGGGGAGGATGCCGTCCTTGTTGACGAGCGCGGTAATTACGGCAGCCGACAACCGCCGGTTCACCTCGTCGGCGGTGGCGTCGTTGGCTATGGCAGTAAGGTTGTTGACACTGAGACGGTCGGCGCCGCCGGCCAGACCGAGCAGGTATTTATATGTCAGGATGCGTTTGCAGCGGTCCTCGATGACCTTGCGTGATATTTTGCCCGCTTCGATCTCGGCCATGATGGCGTTGATGTCGTCGATGGGATTGCGCATGCACAGCAGGGCGTCGGCACCGGCCTTGAGTGCGGCAATGGTCGAGTTGGAGCCGTCGGGGGTGACAGCGCCCTTCATGCCGAGGGCATCAGTGTAGACTACTCCCTCGTAACCTAACTTCTCGCGCAGCAGACGGTGGGCGGGGCGTGACAGCGATACGGGAGTACCCGTGGGATCGATGGCGTCGACGCGCAGATGGGCCGTCATGATGCCCGAGCCGCCGTCGTTGATGAAGGCGTTGAACGGAATCAGCTCCGTCTTGCCCAGTTCGGCTATCGACTTGTTGACCGACGGGAGGGTCTTGTGCGAGTCGCTGTTGGTGTCGCCGTGGCCGGGGAAGTGCTTGGCCACGGCCTGGACGCCGCCGTCCTCAAGACCGCGCGAATAGGCGGTGACCAGTCGCGCTACATCAGCCGGGTCCTCGCCAAACGAACGGTAACCTATGACGGGGTTGGCGGCGTTGGAGTTTACGTCGGCCACAGGCGCGAAGTTGACGTGGATGCCCGCAGCGCGGCACTCGCGAGCCATCTCCTTGCCGTACATATAGGCTAATTTTTCGCCGTCGCGGGCTGCGCCGAGGGCCATGTTGGTCGGGAAGCGCGGGGTGCCCTTGATGCGCATCGACAGGCCCCATTCGCCGTCAAAAGTCATCAGAAGCGGCACTTTGGCCAGACTCTGGGCATAGTTGGTCATGTCGACATACTGGTTGATATTGCCCTCGGTGAAGATAAGGCCTCCCACCTGACCCTTCTCGACAAGACGCTGCAGGGTCGCCTTGGTGGTGTTGCCCTGGGTGGGAACGACCTTGGGGAAGATGAGTTGGCCGACGCGCTGACGCTCGGTCATCGAGTTGTACACCGAGTCGACCCAATGGCGACACGCCTTCATGTCGGCGCGCGATTCGAGACGGGTTTTCTTGGCCGCTGCGGGCATGGCGAGACCGGCTGCCACGGCGGCTATGATAGCGTATATTGCGAAACGTTTCATGATGGTTTGTGGGGTGAAAATTAACGGGTTACGGCGCGCATACGTTTGCGCGATTCAGGTTTGAGTGTCTTGCGCTTGTAGATGCCGTTGTGCAGCATGTCGAGCAGGTCGTCGTACACCTTGGTTTGACTCTGAGCAACCCACTTGCCTCGGGTCAGCGGCTCCATATAGTCTCCGCCGTTGGCCAGATAGTCAATGGTGGCCACATAGTAAGTCGAGTCGCGGTCGATGTCCTTGCCGTTTATAGTGGCACGTGTTATGCGGTCGGACAGAGGTTCGTAATCCACCTGGATTTCACTGCTCACGCCGTTGCCGTCGGTCTTGGTCATGACGCCGAACGTTTCGAGCAGGTCCTTGCCGGATATTTCGAGGACCACCACCTTGTTGTTGAACGGCAGCATGCTCTGTATCTGGCCTTGAGTGATAGTACCTTTGGGCAGACCGCGACGGATGCCGCCCTTGTTCATGATGGCGAAGTCGACGCGCTCGTCGAGTTGACGGCCGCGGTCGCGCACAAAGTCGGCCACGAAGTTGATCAACTCGTCGCTCTCCTTGTCGAGCACCATCGACGAGCGTCCCACCGGCTTGTTCATCACCTCGGTGACACCCTTGCGGTAGGGCTCGATCATGGCATCGAGTTCGGCATCTACGCGATCGTCGAGGCGTTTGTCGATGGGGATTACCTTGTAGTCAGTCTTCTTGGTGTCAAGGTCGATCTCGACCACTGCAACACGTTTGCCCGACTTGCCCGACTGGGTGACAAGCACCTTATCGTCGTCGGCCGTTTCGAGCATCCACGGTTCCGACCACTCGGCGTTGGCCGGGTCGATTAGCGTGTGGCTATGTCCGCCCATGATGATGTCGATATCCTCGCTGGCCTTGGCCAACTCGGTATCCGAAGTGCCTGTGCCGGTAGGCGCGTAGCCAATATGGGTCAGGGCGATAACCATGTCTACGCCCTCGTTGTGCTTAAGGTGCCAAGCCGTCGAGTTGGCTGCCTTCATGGCATCCATGTACTCGACACCGTCGTAGTTACCCTCAGAAATCATACCCTTCGGACGCAGGTTGATGCCGATGAAGGCCACCTTATTGCCGTCGAATTCCTTGACGACATACGGCCGGAACAGCGGTGCCAGTTCGGGGTCGGTGATGCGGTAGTTGGTAGTTATGAGGTCCGACTTGACCGACTTTAGATTGCGAGCTAACTCGGCCACACCGTTGTCGAAATCGTGGTTGCCGAGGATGCGGATGTCGTAGCCCAGGGCATCCATCACCATGTTCTCCACCTCGCCCTTGTAAAGGTTAAAGTACATGGTACCCTGCACGGGGTCGCCCATGTCGATGAGGACAACGTTGGGGTTAGCGGCGCGGATGCTGTCGACAACCACCTTGCGGCGCAGCACGCCGCCCATGTTGTCGTCGTCCGTCGGGTCTATCTGCGAGTGGGTATCGTTGGTGCCGATGAGCACAAGTTTCTGCGCGTCGGCCGACGTTGCGGCAGTCAGTACCGCAACAGCCACCGCCGAAGCGGAAAGGAATCGTTTGAGGGTCATATCAAGGTCCAAAATATAGTAGGTTATTTCTTAGAGAGGTCGATAAGGTAGTGGATGAGTTTGGCGAGGAGGAACATGGCGGCGAGGGTCATGACGATTAGGGCGGAGCAGGGGACTTCGACGACGGCGCCGATGAAGAGTCCGGTCAGACACGCCACGAGCGAGATACCTACCGAGGCGAACATAAGGGGGCGGAAACGGTGGAGGAATATCTCGGCGATCATGATGGGCAGCGATAGCATCGACATGAGCAGCATCACGCCGACAAGGCGGATGGTGAGCACGATGCACAGAGCCACCATGACTGTCATTGTGGTAGATATGAAGCGTACGGGCAGACCCGATACGCGGGCAAAGTCGCGGTCGAAGGCGCAAGCGACAATCTGCTTGAATCGCCAGGCGAAAAATGCAATTAACGTCGCTGTGTAAACAGCAAAGACGATAATATCGTCGGTGTTGATAGTCAGGATGTTACCGAATAGGAAGGTGTTGAGCTCGGGTACATAGCCCGGCGTGAGGAACACGAACAGCACACCGATGGCCATACCGAGCGCCCAGATGACGGCGATGGCCGAGTCCTCGCGCACGCGGTGGCGCTGCGACAGCCAATCGACACCCAACGACGAACCGACTGCGAAGACTGCTGCCATCGCTATTGGGTTGATGCCCAGGAAGTAACCGAGACCCAAGCCGCCGAAGCAGGCATGGGTGACACCGCCCGATATGGCTACAAGTCGGCGCGTGATAATGTACGTGCCGATGATGGCCGACGCTACCGAGATGAGGCAAACGCCGACGATAGCGAGTCGGAAAAACGAGTAGTTGAATATGTCGAGAAAATCAGCCATTGCAAGGGTGTGGGTATTGGGATTGGTCAGGATTGGACGCGAGCCATGCGCGCTTCGTTGACAATGATGAACAGCTCGTCGCGCACCTCGTCGGGCAGGGCGATGCGCCGCTGCTGGATGGACCGCGCCCACGGCGCTATGTCGTCGGGCCGGAGCGTCAGGAGCACGTCGCGGAACTGCTCGACAGCCTCTGCCGGATAGTCGGCGGGGTCGGTGTCGGCGTACGCGTCGAGTTCCTCGTCATCGAAGTACTCGACCTCCTTGGCAAACACCGGCGAGAGAGAGTCGCGTTCGCACGTGATGTGCATGCCGCAACATTCCTCAGCCGGTTCGTCAGCGATAGCCGGCTCCGGAGCAGTGGCGTCGGCCTCGCGGTACGTCAACCGGTGGTGGAGGTAGAGCACCGCCCCTACTCCCACAATACAGCCTCCTATTATCAGTGCTACGTGCATGGTGAGTAACTGTTTATTCTTCAGTGAATTCCGGCATGGGCTCGTCGCCGTCGAGCAGGGTGAATCCGGCAGCTTCGAGGTCTGTCCAAAAACCGGGATACGACTTGCTGACCACCTCGGCATCCTCGATGACGATGCCCGGTACGAAAATCGACAGCGGGGCAAAGGCCATGGCCATGCGGTGATCGTCGTAAGTGGCGATACGGGGCAACTCGCGCATGGGGACGCGCGCACCCTCCCACGACAGCACGTCGCCGCGTTCAATCTCGAAGACGAGACCGAACTTAAGTGCCTCGGCACGAAGGGCTTCGAGGCGGTCAGTCTCTTTGTTGCGCAGCGTGTGTACGCCTGTCAGGCGGAACGGAATGCCGAGGGCTGCTGCAGCAACGGCGAGGGTGGGGACAAGGTCGGGTGTGTCGGCCATGTCGGCGTCGAGACGGGAGAATTGCTCGGGGCCGGCCGACAGTTCGACGGCACCTTCAACATCCTCGCTCTCAGATGTATTGACACCGAGTCGTTCACCAAAAGTTTTTATCGCGCTGTCACCCTGGAGGCTGCCGATGGCCATGTCGTTGAGAGTGACCCAACCGGCCGAGATAGCAGCGATGGCGTACCAATAGGATGCCGCGCTCCAGTCGCGCTCGGAGTAGTCGAGAGGGGTGGAGTAGGGGGTGTTGGGCACTTCGACGCGGTTGTACAGGTAGTCGGGTTCGACACCGGCTTTGGTCATGAGCGCGCCGGTCATCTTGATGTACGGCAGCGACGTCGGTTCGCCGTCAAACTTGAGTGTCAGCGGTTTATCCATAAGCGGGGCAACCATCATCAGCGCTGACACATACTGCGAGCTGACCGTCGGGTTGAGTGCGACCTCGCCTCCGGTGAGCTGCTTGCCGCGGATGCGTAGCGGCGGGTATCCCTCGTTGCCAAGGTATTCGATGTCTGCACCGAGGACCCGGAGGGCGTCAACAAGAATGCCGATGGGGCGTTGGTGCATACGTTCACTGCCTTCGAGGACAATGTCGGTGCCCGGAGTAGCAGCATAATACGCTGTCAGAAAGCGCATTGCTGTACCGGCATGTCCGATATTGACAGTGCCCGTCGAGTGCTGCAGGGCCTCGGCGAGCACGCGCGTATCGTCGGAGTCGGAAACCGGTGCCGTTGTCTCGAAACCGCCGATGCGGTTGATGACGAGCACGCGGGCGCTGATACTCTTGCTCAGCGGCAGGTCGACGGACGCTTCGAGCATCCCGTCGGGAGGAAGAATGCGGATATTCATGATTGGTCGGTCAGGTCGTCGTACTTCTGGTAGAGGAAGTCGTTATATGGGAAGCGCGTCAGGTGGATTTCCTTGGCTTTTTCGTAAATTTTGGCTTTTAGTTCGTCGATATTGGTGCCGTTTTTGGCTGAAATAAACACCGCCTCGTCGCCGGTACGAGCCATCCATGTGGCTTTCAGCTCGTCGAGGGGTATATTCTCGCGTGTGCGGGGCGTCAGGTCGTCCTCATCCTTCGGTTGATAGTTGTATGCATCTATCTTGTTGAAAACCATGATGGTGGGCTTGTCGTTACCGCCGCAAACCTCTTGCAGGGTCTTGTTGACAACCTCAATCTGGTCCTCGAAGTTAGGATGACTGATGTCGACCACATGAACCAGGACATCGGCTTCGCGTACCTCGTCGAGGGTAGACTTGAACGAGTCGACAAGGTGGGTGGGGAGCTTGCGGATGAACCCTACGGTGTCGGTGAGCAGGATAGGCAGATTCTCGATGGTAATCTTGCGCACGGTGGTATCGAGGGTGGCGAAAAGCTTGTTCTCCGCGAACACCGAACTCTTGGCTAAAAGGTTCATAATCGTAGACTTACCTACGTTGGTGTAACCGACGAGTGCCACGCGGGTCAGTTTACCGCGGTTTTTGCGCTGGATGGCTTTCTGCTTGTCGATGGCACGGAGTTCCTCCTTGAGGCGGCTGATTTTGTCGAGGATGATTCGGCGGTCGGTCTCGATCTGAGTTTCACCGGGACCACGCATACCGATACCGCCTCGCTGACGTTCGAGGTGAGTCCACAGACGCGTCAGTCGCGGTAACAGGTATTGATACTGAGCGAGTTCGACCTGAGTTTTGGCGTTGGCAGTCTGGGCGCGACGCGCGAATATGTCAAGGATAAGACTTGTGCGGTCGAGAATCTTGACACCAAGTTCGCGCTCGATGTTCGACACCTGCTTGGTGGTCAGGTCGTCATCGAAGATGACCATGCCTATATCGTTGTCCTCGACGTACTTCTTGATTTCCTCGAGTTTGCCCTTGCCCACAAAGGTGTGGGAGTTGGCATGGTCAAGACGCTGCAGGAACGTCTTCATGGTGACAGCGCCGGCAGTGTCGGCCAGGAAGGCCAGTTCGGCCAGGTATTCGTTGGCGCGCAACTCGTTCTGCTGCGGGGTTATGAGGCCCACAAGGACAGCGCGTTCAGAGGATTCGTTGGATATTACGAGGTCTTTCATAATCAGTCGTTTAAGGGGTGGCGGCAGTGTCCGCTCCGAGTGGACGGTAGAACAGCACCGCAGGATGTGAATTGTCGAATATGTCGCGTGCAACGCGCTCGATGTCGTCTGTGGTCAGCGCTGAGTACATCTCGAGACGGTGACCGGGCGACTCGCCGTGCATCTCGGCCTCAGCGATGGTCTGTGCGCATGAAAGGCATGACATATTAGACATAACAAATATGGCACGCTGGCGGTTTTTCAATCGTTGCAGTTCGTGCTCGGTGACGCCTTCGGTGATTATCGAGCGGGCAGCCTCGATAAGGTATTCGGCAGCAGACTCGGGATCGACATCCTCCGATGCCAGACGGGCAGTCAGCATGAGCATGCCTCGGTCCTCCGCTCCGGTTATCGAAGCATCTGCCTCAACGACAGGCGAATCGGGATTCATGGTGATACGCTGGAAGAACCGGGATGCCTGGCCGGCTGACAGTACGTCGGTGATAGCGTCGGCAGCGAGATAGTCAAGTGTGCCGTTGGGGTCCATGAGGTAGGCCACGGTGACAAGAGTTGCGGGTACTGCACCATAGACGGTGCGGGTGTCGCGCGCAACAAGGTCGGCCACAGGCGCGAACGATTTTGGCGGACGCGGTCGTGCCGGAATGTCGCCAAACCATTTGATAGCCAGTCGATGAGCCTCCTCAAAGGGGATTTTGCCGGTCACGGCGAGCACGGCATTGTCAGGGCTGTAGTGGGTGGTCCACCAGTCGAGCACTTCCTGACGAGTGACTCGCTCCAGACCGGCAAAGTCCTTACCTATCACCGGCCACGAGTAGGGGTGGTCGCCGTAGACCATTTGCCTGAGCGTGTGCGACATGTCGCCGTAGGGTGCGTTGAGGCATTGCTGCTTGAATTCCTCGATGACCACCGAGCGCTGAATCTCGAGCGACGAGTCGGAGATGGCCGGAGCGAGCATACGGTCGCTCTCGATGTAGAATAGTGTCTCGGCGTTGTGTGCGGGCGCTATCTCGAAGAAGTTGGTGAAGTCGTTGCCCGTCCATGCGTTGCTGACACCGCCTGCAGCGGTGAGCACTCCGTCGAAGTCGGGCACATTGGCCGACCCCCCAAACATGATATGCTCGAACAGATGTGCAATACCCGTCATATCGGGATGTTCGAACCGAGCCCCGACGTCGTACATGACATCGAGGGTCACCATTGCCGTGTCAGGGCTGTAATGGTGCACCATACGCAACCCGTTGGGCAGCACGGCGCGGTTAACTTCTATGTCGATCTTCGAGTCCATCGACAGCCGGAGGTCAGTCGAGAACCTTCATCGAGATGATGCGGATGTCCTCGACGGGGCGGTCGTTTCGGTCGGTCTGAGCCTTTTCGATTTTTTCGACAACGTCCATGCCTTCAACCACTTCGCCGAAAACGGTGTACTGGTTGTCGAGGTGGGGAGCACCGCCTACTTCCTTGTATTTGGCGACGAGTTCGGCGGGGAGTTCGGTCTTGACATCCTTGAATTTATCCTCGACCTTGGCGATAAGTTCCTCCTGCAGTTTCATGAGGCCTTCGCGGTCGCCGGCAAGTTGCATACCGCGGATGGAATCCATCTGTTCTTCGGCAAGACGCTGGAACTCGGCTTGTTTCTGACCGTTGAGCTGTGCATTGCCCATGCGGTCGAGGGTAGCATCGTCAACCTTGTCACCGGTAACGATGTAGAATTGGCAACCCGACGAGGCACGTTTGGGGTTGACCTGGTCACCCTGACGGGCAGCCGCAAGGGCGCCGCGGTGGTGGAAGTGTTTGGGGTAAACGATTTCGGCATCGACGGTGTAACCCACATCACCCGAACCAAGCATCTGGCCGGGAGCGGCGTCCTTGCTCTTGGGGTCGCCGGCCTGAATCATGAAGTGGTCGATAACGCGGTGGAACAGTGTGCCGTTATAAGTGCCTTCGTTGACGAGTTTAAGGAAGTTAGCCTGATGGCGAGGGGTATCGCCAAAGAGTTTAACGACGATTTTGCCGGCAGTGGTTTCGATTTCGACCAGGCGGTCTTTTGCCGGGGCTTCGGTATTGGTCTGTGTCATGTCAGTTGTGTTTGATGTGTTGTCGGGGGCGGCGTCGGCCTTGGCCGATGCGTTGGCGCAGGCTGTCACGGCCAGCACCACTGCCGCTATAGCTAAAAGTTTCTTTATCATATTGTATTTACATTCGACGGGGGAGGAAAGTTCAAAGAGCGCCGTTGGGGAACAGGCGTTTGTACATGCGGCGGAAGTTGTTGTCGCCGGCAGCCAGAGCTTCGGCGCGCTCGGCATAGTCCGGGCCGTAGAGCGCCTCGATGAGGTCGCCGATATAGCGGTGCTCTCGGTCACGGTCGATGGTCAGTGCTACCATGCGGTTGATATGCGGGGCATAGCGCTCGGAGTCGAGGGCATTCATATAGCGGGCGCCGCTGGCCAGGAACTGAGCGGAAAGGTCTACACGAGCCATATTGTCGACCAACTCAGACAGTTGCTCGTCGTTGAGTTCGTACAGGTGGTTGGCCAGGAACTCGTATGTCTTAAGGCCGTCGGTATCGTTTTCGAGTTCGAGTATTTCTTCTTTTGTCATTTGGGTATGTAAATATGGGAATCTTTTAGCGGACCCGTCGTTAACATTGTATAGTTAATCAAGCCCTTATTCGGCTGCGGGTTTTGCGGCAGCCACCAGCTCCTTGCCCTTCGCGATAGCCTCGGCATTGAGGGGAATGAGGTGGTGATGGCGTTCGGGCAGCGTTTTCTTGAGGCCGCGGATAACGGCGTCGTCGGGCACGATGGGACGTGCGCCGAGCAGTGCGCCGAGCAGCAACATGTTGTAGGTTTTGGAGTTGCCCAGCTCGATGGCGGCACGCGTGGCATCGACGGGTATCACGGTGATGTCCGTGCGTGTGGGTGCATGATGGATGCCGTAAGGATCGTAGATGAGTACGCCGCCGGGCTTAACCTTGCTCTCGAACTTGTCGAGACTCTGTTGGTTGAGGATAACGGCAGTGTCGTATGTGTCAACGATGGGCGACGAGATGGGGCTGTCGCTGACGATGACTGTAACGTTGGCCGTGCCGCCACGCTGTTCGGGACCGTAGGCAGGCATCCAGGTGACTTCGCGGTCGTCCATAAGGCCGGCGTATGCCAGAATCTTACCCATCGACAACACACCCTGGCCGCCGAAACCGGCTATGATGATTTCTTCTTTCATGACTTGTCTGTAGAATTAAGTGTCAGATGTTTTTGAGGTCGCCCAAGGGGTACTTCCCGGTCAGATGCTCGGCCATCCAGTTGTTGGCTTTGGCGGGCGACATCTTCCAGCCTGAGTTACAGGTCGAAACGACCTCGACTATCGAGGTACCCTTCTTGGCCATGGCGTTCTCGAAGGCGTGACGCAGCGCGGCCTTGGTCTTGCGTACGGCTGCGGGAGTGTGCACGGCCTGGCGGGTAACATAGCATGTGCCGTCCAGCTGTGCCAGTATGTCGCTGATTTTGATGGGATAACCATTCAGGTCGACGCGTCGGCCG
Organism: uncultured Bacteroides sp.; assembly: GCA_964572615.1. GTDB lineage: Bacteria > Bacteroidota > Bacteroidia > Bacteroidales > Muribaculaceae > CAG-873. The sequence goes on along the minus strand of CAZNGJ010000004.1, from coordinate 34,946 downwards.
TAAGGTGTCGTGGCTGTTTTTTGGCCCAACAGTGTAGTGGGAGCCATCTGGCCGCCCGTCATACCGTATATGGCATTGTTTATGAAGACGATGACGATGTTTTCGCCACGGTTGGCGGCGTGGATGGTTTCGGCGGTGCCGATAGCGGCAAGGTCGCCGTCGCCCTGGTAGGTAAACACTACATTTTCGGGATTGAGACGGCTGATGGCGGTGGCCACGGCGGGAGCGCGTCCGTGAGCGGCTTCCACCCAGTCGACATCGATGTAATTGTAGGCGAACACGGCACAACCTACCGGCGCGATACCGACGGTGCGGTCTTCGATGCCCATTTCGTCAATAACCTCGGCAATGAGTTTGTGGACAACGCCGTGGCTGCAACCGGGGCAGTAGTGGGTGTGGGGGTCAAGCAGAAGCTTGGGACGGGAGTAAACCTTGTTTTCCTCCTTAATAATATCTTGGGTTGACATGTTGTTCAGTATTATGGAGTTAGAGGTCTATGTCGGCAAAGTGTTCCTTGAGTGATTCGAGCACCTCGTTGGGGTTGGGCACGATGCCACCCATACGGCCGAAGTGGTGAACGGGTACGCTGCCTTCGACGGCCAGGCGTACATCCTCGATCATCTGGCCGGCGTTTAGCTCAACGGTCAGGATGCCTTTCACCTGACCGGCCAGGCGTGCAATCTCCTTGGTGGGGAAGGGCCAGAGTGTGATGGGGCGCAACAGACCGATCTTGATACCTTTAGCGCGGGCATCCTCGATGGCCTTCAGGCAGATACGTGCCACTGAACCGAAGGCAACGATGAGGTATTCGGCATCGTCGGTGTAGTACTCCTGGAATCGCACCTCGTTGTCGGTGATACGGCGGTAGGTGTCCTGCAGGCGCAGATTGTTGACCTCCATGGAGGCAGAATCGAGCTCGAGCGATGTCACTACGTTGCGGTGGTCGCGACCATACTTGCCCGTGGCTGCCCAAGGGCATTGCTCGCGCACCTGTTCGGGCGTACGGCGAGGGCGATATGGGGGCAGGACAACCTTCTCCATCATCTGACCGACCACGCCGTCGGCCAGTATCATTGCCGGGGTACGGTACTTGAAGGCCAGGTCCATGCCGAGGCCCACAAAGTCGGCCATCTCCTGCACCGTTGCCGGGGCGAGAACTATCAGGTGGTAGTCACCGTGACCGCCGCCCTTGGTGGCCTGGAAGTAGTCGGCCTGGCTGGGCTGGATGGTGCCCAGACCGGGGCCACCGCGCATCACGTTGATAATTAGTGCGGGCAGTTCGGCTGCCGCGATATACGAGATGCCTTCCTGCTTAAGGCTGACACCGGGACTCGACGACGAGGTCATGACGGCTTTGCCCGAAGCTGCGCCGCCATATACCATATTGATGGCTGCCACTTCGCTTTCGGCCTGGAGAACTACCATACCCGTGGTTTCCCAGGGCATCTCGGCGGCGAGGGTTTCGAGTACTTCGCTCTGCGGGGTTATGGGGTATCCGAAATAACCGTCGACACCATAACGTATGGCAGCGTGGGCGATAGCCTCGTTGCCTTTCATAAGTTTTACTTCTTCTTCCATATTCGTCAGGGGTTATCGGGTTATTTTTCGACTATTCGATATACTTCGATACATGCGTCGGGGCATACCATGGCACACGATGCGCAGCCTATGCAGGCATCGGGATTGGCCATATAGGCGAAGTGGTAGCCACGGTCGTTTACTTCTTTAGGCTGGAGCAACAGGACGTCGGTGGGACATGCCACTACGCAAAGGTCGCAACCCTTGCAGCGGGCCTCGTCGACGGTAACAGCTCCTTTGACTTTTGCCATAACAGTTTTTCTTTAGATTGGTGGTTGTGTCCACAAAGTTATAAAAATAAAATCAATTCGACAACACTTCGTCGGGATAAATGCGCCCGGATTGTTACCAGCTGCCGCTCGAACCGCCTCCGCCGGACAGACCGCCGCCAAAACCGCCGCCTCCACCGAAGCCACCGCCTCCACCGCGACCTCCCATGAAGATAAACGGTGCTGCGGCGCCCAGTCCGGCTGCCGTGCCGGCTATGCGGGCTATCTTGAACGGTTTCTGTGACAGCTTCTTGCAGTTCAGGCAATCGTACTCCTTGACGGCCAGGCCCTCCTGAGTCGTGGTGGGCATCTTGATTACGCGGTCGCGCAGGTAGCGTGCCGTGCGGGCATGGCAATGAGGACATTCCTCGAGTCCGGAGTCGGCATTTTCGAATGCGTAGACATCTTCTTCGCCGCAATTGGGACATTCCCACACATCGTAATCCACCGAGTTGTAACGTTCCTCGGCGTCCTGGGCGGGAGTGAGGTGTTCGTTGTCATGGACTTCGTCGAGTTTGTTCATACGGGTGCCACAGTTGGGGCACAGGTGCTCGCCGTCGCGCAGGTTGCGCAGGTACATCCGCGCCGGCAGATAGACCAGGAAGGGTATACCAAGTCCGACGAAACTCAAACCGAACAGTATACGCAACATCGGGTGCAGCTCGACGTAGCGCGTATGACGCTCCAGTCCGGCAGTCTTGCGCACACGGACGATGAACCACACGAACAGAATGACAGTCAGTGCGATACAGCACCAGATGTAGAATATCACGGCATCCCATATCGAGCCTTCGTCTGACTCGCGGGCACGCGCCGAGTCGTTGCGGATCTCCTCGATGGCCTCGGGGGTGGTCATCTCGGCGTGCAGAACGTCGACCGACTCTACGAGTGCTGCGTCATAATCACCGGCTCGCAGATTGGGTATCAGCGCATTGCGGGCTATGCGTGCAGTGGTGACGTCGGGGATGACAGCGCCTATGCCGCGACCGGTGCGGAAGGCATAGCGCCGCGCATCTTTGGCCACGACGAGCAGCACACCGTTGTTGGCATCCTTCTCGCCGACACCCCACGATTTGAAAAGATCGGATGCAAAGCGGTCGATGTCACTGCCTTCGAAGTTATCTATCACAGCCACAGCTACTTGGGCGTTGGTCTGTCGGTTGATGTCGCCGAGCTGCGCGTTGAGTCGGGCAACGGCTTCGGCCGACAGGATGCCGTCGGGGTTGGCAACCCAGTTGTTGGCATCATACTGACGTGGCTGGGGCAACTCCCCTGCGCTCCATTTGCGTGCCGATATGCTTGCGGCGGCAATCACCGCGCACACTATTAAAGTAATGAATCTCAGGTGTTTCATGACAGTAATTCGTAGAGGTTATGGGTGCCGTCCTCGAGCAAGTCGAGCACCAGTTCGAAGCCCTCTCTGCCCTCATAGTAAGGGTCGGGGATATAGTCGTAGCGCGAAGCCTTGCTGACAAATTCAGCCATCGGAACAATCTTGGCTTCGTCCTCGTTGGTACGCGCCAATGCCCTGATGTCGCGTCGGTTTGACTCGTCCATGGGAATTATCAGGTCGAAATCGTCGAAGTCGGATGTGCGGAACTGGCGGGCGCGGTGAGTCAGGTTGTAACCACGGTGTTGGGCATGGATGCGCATGCGTCGGTCGGGCAGATCGCCCGTGTGGTAATTACCCGTCCCGGCCGAATCGAGCACAAACCGATCGCTTGCACCCGCCTCGTCAACCACTGCCTGCATCACGCCCTGCGCCGCCGGCGACCTGCATATATTGCCAAGGCACACAAACAGCACCCGTATCTTCTCCTTCTCTTTCAGAGCATTGATCAGCTCAGATGTCCTATTTGTTAAACTTATATTATACATAAAATTATCTTATAATTGTGGTTTTACATGTCGTTCATGTCAAGACCTTTTAGTTTTATGTCGTAGTCACAGAACGAATTGTTTGTATCCAACATTATTTTAGATTTGGCCTCTAATGATTGGATGTCAATATTCTTCTTATTACGTTTAACTTCTGCAATCTCAACGGTCTTGTCTATTTCGTTGGCTGCTATCATATCAATCTCGTTTTCGCCTTTGCGGTCCCACCAGCTTCCAATCATGGTGTAATGTTTGCTCTCTTTGGCCTTGCTACGAAAGTATTTTTCGAGGGCTCCACCCGAGAATGTTGGGTAGTCGCGCTTGATTAGGCTACGCAATTGTTCGTATGCATCTATTTCAAGGAAGTGGGCATATTTGAAAATGAATCGGAACCAGAAAGTGAAAAAGTTGTCGCGTATTACGTAGATGGCATTTTTGCTTAGAGGCTTAGCTCCGAGTGGAAGTTTACGTTCTATTATGCCATAGTCGTCTTCCAGTCGTGAAAGGTGTCCTCCGACCGGCTTGTCTATCAGCGATTCGATCTCGCTACGACGTGTCTTGCCCGCAGCGATGGCCGAGAGAATCGAGAAATAAGTGTCGTAATCCTTTCCAAATTCCTCTACGAGGATAGATCGACCCTCATTGATAAAAGTAGAATCCGACCGAATCATGCTATCAATCATGGAGTCCACCGTAAGTGCACCATCATCAACGAGTAACTGCACGTATTTAGCAACTCCCCCGGTAAAGGTGTATAATCCGAGAAGATCCTCATTGGTGTATTGAGGATTATATTCCGCGAGTATCTCCTTGATTACAGACGGCTGGAACTCCTTCACGGTAATGAAGCGATTCTGTCGGTTGTAAAGAGGCTCCTTTTTATCACGGAATATTTTGGTCATCATGGAATAGACAGAGCCGCAAACTACCAGATTGAGATGAGACTTCTGATGGTGCAAATCCCAAAGTTTTTGTATGTCGCTGAACACAGCCGGGTTAACGCGTTCGAAATTCTGGAACTCGTCTATAAAAAGTGTAAAGCTATGACTCTCTGACAGTTTAATGAGGTATTCGAACAATTCGGCGAACCCTGATGGCGTTCCTCCCAATTTCACGTTAAGTTTTTCTTCAACTTCATGCCGAAACTCCTCACATAGCAGACTCTCGGTTTTACGGCCAACAAAGAAGTACAAGAAGGGCTTGTCCTCGTATGCTTTTAGTACAAGCGAGGTCTTGCCGATGCGACGCCGGCCGGTAAGGACGGTGAACTGAGCATTATGTTCCGCGGATTCCCTTATCTTGCGTAAGGTTGCGATCTCTTCTTTTCTGTCAAAAAACTTCATACTTGAATTATATTTATACAAATAGCAACGGTGGTGTACGCAACGGCGGTTGCTATTTGCAAAGATACGAATAAAAATATAGTATGCGGTCTATGGTGACAGGTAATCTCCTATTTTTAACTATTTTTTGAATCAAGTGTGCTTGTCGCTCCAAGAGGGTTTGTCGGGCGAGGGAAAAATTAGTAATTTTGCAGGGTAAAAAATACTGCGCATGGAATTTATCAAAACACCTATCGAAGGACTCACCCTCATAAAGCCGAAACGATTCGAAGATCGCCGCGGCTACTTTATGGAAGTTTACAACCGCGACGTATTCGACCCCGTGATCGGCCCGGTGGATTTTATCCAGGACAATGAGTCGGAGTCTACGCGTGGCGTGCTGCGTGGCCTCCATCTGCAGGCTGGCGAGGCATCGCAGGCCAAGCTGGTACGCGTGGTCGAGGGATCGGTTTTCGACGTAGCCGTCGACCTGCGCAAGGACTCGCCCACATTCGGGCACTGGCATGGAGTGGAACTGAGCCACGAAAACGGACTAATGATGTTTATTCCGCGCGGATTCGCTCACGGTTTTGCCGTGCTGTCCTCGCGCGCGCGATTCGTTTATAAGGTGGATAACCGTTACGCACCCGAGGCCGAAGTGACCGTGGCGTATGATGACCCTCAAATCGGTGTTCGCTGGCCCGAAATCGAGGGAGGGTTCATTCTTTCTGACAAAGATATCGACCGGGCAATCTCTCTTGGTGAGTTTTTGGCTAAATTTTGATGGGTTGACAATGGTCTAAGTATCAATCTATTGGAGTAAATGATGCAGAGTCTATGGTGTTAACAAATGTGAAAAATGTAAATTTTTGGGGCGTTTTGTAAAACCTTTCATAACAACGAACGTTTTATAGATAAAACATCACAAACCGCCTCCGGCGCCTCGAACGACGAACTCGACCCCGCAGGCAAATCGCAAAAGCAAACAACTAAAAACTACATAAAACAATATTAATAATAAAAAGAATTTCTACTTTAGGACTAAACTTTGCGTCGAAATTCGTTAAAACGTTATCAACACAAATGAAAAAGACTCTTTTAATCGCTGCTGTTGCACTGGGTGCAATGACCGCAAATGCTCAGGCCGTAGAACAACCCGGTTTCTTCTCGAATTGGTCGATTGGCCTCGACGGTGGTGTTACCACTCCCATGAAAAATAATGCCTTCTTCGGTTCGATGCGAGGCCTTGTAGGCGTTAACGTGAAGAAACAGATCACCCCCACCTTCGGTCTCGGTGTTGAAGGTCAGGCAGGTGTTAACACCTCAAGCTGGAAAGGCATGCAGCACAGCACCACAGCTTTTGATAACTCGTACGTAGGTACCTTCGGTACAGTCGACCTCTTCAACCTCTTCGGCGGTTACAACTGCGGCACTCGTCCCTTCACTATCGAAGCATTGGCCGGTGCAGGTTGGGGTCACGACTACATCAACAAGTACGGCGACGGCCACATCCGTCAGGACCGCAACTATTTCGCAACCAAAGTTGGTCTTAACTTCAACTTCAACGTAAACGAATACCTCACAATCGCCATCAAACCCTCGATTGTTTGGAACATGAACGGTGGCAGCGCTGAACAGAGCCCCACTTACTACAACATCAACAACTCGGTATTCAACCTCCAGGCTGGCCTCGTTTACCACATGGGTGGCAACAACTTCCAGTGCGTGCAGCCCTACAACCAGGCCGAAGTTGACGCACTCAACGCACAGATCAACGACCTCCGCGCCGCTCTCGAAGCTTCGATGGTTAACAGCGCAGCTTGGGAAGCCAAAGCAGCCGGCCTCGCCAACGAACTCGCTGCCTGCATGAACCGCAAGCCCGAAGTTGTTAAGGAACAGGTAGTCAACAACAACCTCAACAGCGTACGCTACGTATTCTTCAAGATTGGTAGCTCGGTTATCACCGCCGACCAGATGCCTAACGTAGAAATGATCGCCGCTTACCTCAAGAACCACAAGGAAGCTAAGGTAGTCGTTAAGGGTTACGCTTCGCAGGATGGTCCTCTGGATGTCAACATCAAGCTCGCCCAGAACCGTGCCGAATCCGTTAAGAACGCCCTCATCAAGAAGTACGGCATCAAAGCCGACCGCATCCAGGCCGAAGGCGAAGGTATCGGTAACATGTTCAAGGAAGAATCTTGGAACCGCGTAAGCATCTGCACAATCGAAGATGCCCAATAAACCCCGACACACCTAACATAAACACATAACCCACAGGAGGGCTCCCCGCACCCGGGAAGCCCTCCTGTCGTGTTAAAGATGCAGTTTGTGAGACTCTAAACGATAATATGTCAGGTTAAGATGGGGATTAGAGGGTGGAGAAGGTGCGGGTGTGGTGGAGGTAGTAGCGGGTGAGGAGGTTGGTGTGGGTGTCGGGGCGGATGTCGAGGAGGTCGATGGCGGGGTGGGTGGTATAGTCGCGGGCCATGCGGCGGAAGTCGCGGTGGGCGCGCCATACGGCGGCGGCGTTCTTGAAGTCGAGGGTGGCGACGAATCGGGCCCAAGCCAGGGTGTCAAGCAGGCGTCGGCGGAACAGTTTGCGTCGGCGAGTACTGTCGGGCAGGTTTTTATGGAGTAGCAGGAGGTTGTTGCGGAAGTTAAGATAGGTTTTCTTGGGGTTTTCGGCAGGGAGCGAGCCTCCGCCGAGGTGGTAGACGGCTGACTCGGGAACTGCCCATATCTGTTTGCCGGCCAGGTGGATGCGCCAGCACAGGTCGATTTCCTCCATGTGGGCGAAGAACTTGGCATCGAGTCCGCCAACGGCTGTGTAAAGGCGTGTGCGCACCATCAGGGCGGCGCCGGTTGCCCAGAATATTTGAATGGGGGTGTCGTACTGACCATGGTCTTTCTCGCAAACGGAGAAGAGTCGTCCGCGGCAATACGGATAGCCGTTGCAGTCGATGAAGCCGCCGGCGGCGCCCGCGTACTCGAATGTGTAGGGATGTTTGTATGACAATATCTTCGGCTGGCAGGCGCCCACTTCAGGATCGGCGTCCATAAAGGCTATGAGTGGCTCCACCCATCCCGGTCGTACTGCTACATCGCTGTTGAGCAGTACGGCGTATTCGAACTCATCCTCTATGGCTGCGATAGCCCGGTTGTAACCTTCGGCAAACCCGTAGTTTTGGTCGAACGCGAGGGTGCGCACTCCGGGAAATTCGTCGGCAAGGACTCGAAGCGATTCGTCGGTCGATCCGTTGTCAGCGACTATGACAGTGGCTTCGGCGGGGTCCGTCCCGGCGACTACGGAGGGCAGGAACTCGCGGAGCAACGCGGCTCCGTTCCAGTTCAAAATTACAACGGCTGTTGATGGAGTGCTCATTCTGATTGGTTGTTCGGGAGTGCAATAATTGTTTCGGGGTCGACCTCGGCCCATGACTTGGGCGAAGTCTTCCAGCGTTTATGTGTCCACAACCACAGGTCGGGTTGGCGCGTTATGTTTGCTTGAAGCAGACTGAAATACAGGCCGGTCAATTCGCCGGGGGCGGTTGCAGCGGCATGGTCGGCCATGGGGATTATTTCGATGTGATAATAACCTCGTGAGGGCTTGGACATGTCCCAGTAGAACACGGCTGTATCGAGGCGTCGGGCAAGTGTTTCAGTGCCGGTGATTACTGCAGTCGGGCGTCCGAACAGACTGACTATGCGCACCGGGTCGTTGTGACTGGGCTTCTGATCGCTCATGAATCCACATTCGAACTGCAACTTGTCGCGCCGGAAGCGCACAAAGTCGCGCAGCGCAGTGTATTTGGCAATGCAACGTGTGTGGAAACGGCCGCGCAGATGCAGCATCAGTTTGTCGAATGCGGCATTGCGCAGCGGGCGGTATATTTGGCTGAAAACTATGCGATCGCTGTCGGCAAAACGGCTGTGCATGCGTACACTCGTTGCCCATTCCCAGTTGCCGGAGTGGGAAAAGTAGATGACCACGTCGCGACCCTCGGCAAGCACGTCGTCCATAGCCTCGACATTGCCAAAGGTCATGCGTCTCTTCATTTGCCGGTCGCTGATATGCAACAGCTTGATAGTCTCAAAGATATAGTCGGTGAAGTTGCGATAGAACCGACGTTCGATTTGTCGTATCGCGGCCGGGGACTTATCCGGAAAGCATTTGGTAAGGTTGTCATGGACAACGTTGCGACGATAGCGTACGATGTGGTAGACAAACCACGACAGCATGTCGCTGAAGACATAGAGCACCGACAGCGGCAGGAGTGCGACCAACCACAGCAGCCCGACGAAGACTGCGAATACGGCATGATGGAGGGCATTCTTCAACCGATTCATTGCGCGATTGTTGCGTGGATAAATTCGCCCGAATCGTCCAAACGATCCAAACGCACACGGACGATGGTGTTGTCAAGCGAGGGATCGGCTTCGACCTTGATACGCAGGTAGTTGTCGGTGAAACCGCCCATCATGTTGTCCTCGCGCGAGTGCTCGAGCAGGGCGGGGCGGACTGTGCCGACGAAACGTTCGGAGAAAGCCCGCAATTTGGATTCACTGACCTGCAACATCTCGTGGACACGGCGCGACTGTTCGTCGGGGCTAACTTTGAGCGGGATAGCGAGGGCATCCGTACCGGGCCGCTCGCTGTACGCGAATACATGCAGCCGCGAGATGTCGAGGCCCTCGACAAACGCCTTCGATTCGTCAAACAGTTCAGGCGTCTCGCCGCGTGGACCTGCGATGAGGTCGACTCCGATAAAAGCATCCGGCATGACCTCGCGAATCTTGGCGATGCGCCGCGCAAACAGGTCGGTCTTGTAGCGGCGACGCATCAGACCGAGTACTGTATCGCTGCCGTTTTGGAGCGGTATGTGGAAATGAGGCATGAACCGGCGGCTACCGGCGCAGAACTCGATAATTTCGTCGGTTATCAGGTTTGGCTCGATCGACGAAATGCGGTAGCGCTCGATACCCTCCACCTTGTCGAGTTCCTTGATGAGATCGAGCAGCGAGTCCTCGCGCCCCTTGCCGAAATCGCCGATGTTGACGCCCGTCAGCACGATTTCCTTGCCACCTTGCAGGGCGGCCGTGCGAGCCTGTTCTACCAAATCAGTTATTTCGGGCGACCGCGAGCGCCCGCGCGCTTTGGGGATGGTACAGTAGCTGCAGCGGTAGTCGCAACCGTCCTGCACCTTTAGGAAGAAACGAGTGCGGTCGCCTCGCGCACACGATGGCGTGAACGTAGTTATGTCCGGTGTGGGGGTGATGAAGAGGTCGTGCGAGTCGGTCGTGATGGCCTTGGCCATGTCGGGGATATGCCCTTTTCGGTCGGTGCCCGCCACAACGCGCACACCGGGCAACCCGGCAATCTCGTCGCCCTTAAGCTGCGCGTAACAGCCTGTCACGATTATTCCTGCATCAGGGAAACGGCGATGTATAGAGCGGATATACTGCCGACACTTCTTGTCGGCAACCTCGGTGACGCTACACGAGTTGATGATGACGATATCAGGAGCGGGAGTGGCCTTGCCGGCTTCCCGTACAGTGGCGAAACCGTCGGACTCGAGACGTGTCTGAAGCGTGGCAGTCTCGGCAAAGTTGAGTTTGCAGCCAAACGTATGGTACAGAACTGACGGCCGGGGCGAGTCGGTGATATGTTGGTTTGTCGAAGTCATTGGCTATCAGAACTGGAAGTAGATGAACGGAGCCACATCCTCGCCGCGCAGTTCGAGGACGAGCTGAATGATGACCACGAAGACTATGAGTTTCACAATCCAGGGCGAGTCGACAAAACGGTCGCCGACGCGGTTCCAGAAATTGTCGGGCATGGCGTGGGCCACGATGATGACGAGCATCAGGATGAGCCACAACCAACGCACTGCCACAAACGGCCGGGCATAGTCCCAACTGAAGTCGGTGACGGAGTGTGCGAGCAGCGTCCACGAGTCGCTCCACGAGTCGGCGCGAAAGAATACCCAAAGAGCCATGACAAAAGCCATCGTGACGGCCCAGAAGAAAATCTTCATAGGCAGCGACGACGTCCAGCGGTGCCGGTCCATCCAGGGTTTCGTCGCCTTGTGAACGGCCAGGCCGCCACCGTGCATGGCACCCCAGAACACGAACTTCCATGCCGCTCCGTGCCACAATCCGCCGATTACCATGGTGGCGAAGTTGTTGAGATAGGTGCGCGCTTTGCCTTTGCGGTTACCACCAAGAGGGATATAGATATAGTCGCGCAGCCATGTCGACAGCGATATGTGCCAGCGGCGCCAGAACTCGGTCAGGTTGCCCGACTTGTAGGGGAAGTTGAAGTTGGTGGCAAGCTTGAAACCCATTATCATAGCAATGCCGATGGCCATGTCGCTATAACCGGAGAAATCGCAGTAAATCTGCATCGTGTAGCCGATGATGCCCATCAATGTCTCAAACCCCGAATAGGCAGGGCCCGTTACGGGGTCAACGCTGAATATCAGGTCGTTATACTGAGCGATATAGTCGGCTATGATGGCCTTCTTGACAACACCAAGCAGTATCAGCCAGAAACCGAAGTAAACCTCGCGACGCGAAGCGTGCTGCGACTCGGCGATCTGCGGCAGGAAGTAGTCGGCGCGGACTATCGGGCCCGCCACGAGAGCGGGGAAGAAAGACAGGAAGAATACATATTCGAGCCACGTACGCGTAGGTGCTACGCGACCCTTGTAGACATCGACTATGTAACTGATAGACTGGAAGGTATAGAACGAGATGCCCACCGGTAGAATTATCTCCATCGGCGAAAAGTTGCTGCCCGTCATGGCAGCCCAGTTGGCCATGAAGAAGTTGGCGTACTTGAAGTAGCCGAGTACCGACAGCGAGCATATCAGCGACACCCATACACAGGTCAGGCGGGCTGCGCGGCTTTTCAAACGTACCAGCACATGCGACAATGTCCAGTCGATCACTGAGGTTGCTCCCAAAAGAATTACGAAGAACCCGCTCGATTTGTAGTAAAAGAAGAACGAGAACAGCACCACAAAGCTGATCATCTGCCACTTACGGTTGCGCAGCAACGCGTAGACGGGGATGAACACCATGAAGAGCGCCCAGAAAACGCCGCTCGAAAACAGCATCGGTTCACCTGGATGGTAGGTGAGTTGGTCGACTATGTTGGTCCAGATATGCTCCATCTTCTCGTGATTATTTCTCGGAGGGCTGATGCACGAATACGCGTTTGGCGCGCGCGGTCTTCTGCTTGGGTATATTCATGCGGATGGGGTGCGCCGAGTGTGCCGGCATCCATCGTACGACGCTGTCCATCCATCCCACAGCAGCTGCGTGGGTAGGGTGGGCGCCATCCTTCATGCGCGGGAACTTCATGCCGTTTGTCAGGAAGAAGTGGTCGTCGCCGGCATTAGCCTCGACAAGGTCATTGATACCAGTATCAGGCTTCCAGTTGGGCGGACCAATCCAGACGTAGGGTATGCTACCGATGTCGGCGATAATCTTCTTGACATACTTGTCGCGCTTCTCGGCTATGTCCTTAACGAACAGCTCGTTGGCGCCAAGCGAAACGAAGATGTATGTCGGCTTGAGTTTTGCGATATAGTCCTTGAGCTTGTTCGACCGACCCCATACCTCGCTTGTCGAACTGTACCAGATGACGGCATAGAGAGTGTGCCCGTTCTCGTTGGCGTACGCAGCGAGGCGGGGGTAGAGACCGTCGAGCATCGAATCGCCGATGAACAGTATGGTCTGAGGCACGGTGTCCACCTCGACAGGCTTGTTCTTCTTTACCTTGGCAGTCTGAGTTTGGGCTGCAGTGGGAGTGGCCTGCCGGGCCGCAGTGGCCTTGACCGCTTTCCCTTTGGTCGTTTTGGAATCGGCCGTAAGGGTCGGCCAGATTTTCGATGATTTCATCTCGTGGCCGAACAAGGCGAAGGGGTCAAATGCCGATACCACCGCAAAGATAACAAAAGCAGTGGCCAGCAGTAGCCATAGACCTCGGTAGTTGCGAAATGGGGTTTTCAAGTCGATTGGTTTGAATGTTGGATAAATGTAGTTGCTTACTGCAGCCGTATCAGCGTGTTATGACGCGATAAGTCAGCGTGCCGGGAGCGCCATCGAGAACTCGGTAGCGCGTCAGGCCATAGCCGCGGTCGGCTGCCGGACCGGACGTCGGTCGGCCTTCGCCACCGAAGATGTCGTAGGTCGAATGGCAGTGGTCGCATACCGCGTCGAGAGCGTCGGCATCGACATGCACGCGGATTTCGGGAGAAGCCTCGTAGGGGCAAGCCAGGTCGTAAGCCATGGGCATGCCGTAGAGGTTGCTGACAAGGAGGATACCGCCGAAGCCGGTGTAAGTGGCGTCGGTGAATGGAAAATCGGCCGGGTACTTCATCGTGCGCGTGCGTATGAAGCTCCGGTACTCCAACGCGCCGTTAACGCCGTAGCGTTCCCACAACCCTTGCGATGTGAATGTGATATTGACCGATACGGCGGGGAGTCGCGTGTCGTCGATACGGGAACATCCGGCCGACGCGACGAGGCACACAATAACGGCGATGGTGGCTAACAGCGAGGACGCGAAGCGACGGGCCTGACGGGAGAGATGATTCATTGTCAGTAGGGAGTTAAACGCCTTCGGGAGAAGGGGTTGCCGCGAGTTTGCCTATCAGATCGCCGAACGTGTCGGCAACTTGCTGCAGTTTGCCTCCGATAAGCGGACGCAGCATGGCCGGAATCTCGATGTCGAGTACAGTGGTCACTTCGGTCTTAGCACCGCCATCGAGCGCTTTGATGTTTACGTTTATGGTGAGGGGGAGCATGCCGTCGGCGCGGAACACAACACGGTCGGGGTTATGTTCGACAACCTTGAATGTCATCTCGCCCACTGCGGGATTCTTAATGATGATGGCGTCGCGTTCGAAACGCAGGTCGCCCATCTTGGCACGTTCCTCTGCCGGTATCTTGTCGGTATATCCGCTCAGCTGCGACAGGTCGTCAAACTTGTCGGCGATTTGCGCTGCGGGAATATCAACGATAGCAGGTTTGCCGGTATATTTAGCCATAGCTTAAGTTTTTTAGAGTTTATTTACCGGGAGCCCAGTTGGCGGGATCCTGACGCCATTCCTTGAGAGCTTCGACGTCGTCGGGTTTGATGTAGTTTATGTCGAGAGCGGCGCGGAGCATGGCGTTGTAGTTGCTAAGGGTGATGAGCTTAACGCCGGCCTTCTCGAAGGCGTCGACAGCCACGGGGAAACCGTAGGTGAAGATGGCCACCATGCCGACAACTTCGCAGCCGGCATTGCGAATGGCCTGCACGGCCTTGAGCGAGCTGCCACCGGTCGAGATAAGATCCTCGATGACAACCACCTTCTGACCGGGCTTCAGGTTACCCTCGATAAGGTTTTCGAGACCGTGATCCTTGGGAGTGGAACGGACGTAAGCGTAGGGGAGGTTAAGCTCGTCGGCTACGAGAGCACCCTGAGCGATAGCACCGGTAGCTACGCCGGCCACGGCCTGAGCATCCTCAAAGTTTTCCTCGATGACGCGGCACAGTTCGGTCTTGATGAATGTGCGCACTTCGGGGTATGACAGGGTCTTGCGGTTGTCGGTATATATGGGGGAGTTCCAGCCGGAAGCCCATGTGAAGGGGTTGTCGGGTTGGAGCTGGATAGCGGAGATTGCGAGCAGTTTTTTAGCCAAAAGTTGTTCTACTTTTTCCATGATGTGTAAAGTTGTGATTTTAAGGCTGTTGGCGAACGCTCGGAGCGTTCATTCAGCGATTGTGTGTAATAGTGTACAAAGTTACGCATTTATTGCGAAATAAGCTGCCTTACTGCTTCTAAACTTTCTTAAAAATGTATCATTCTAAACCTTTGTCGATGTAGCGTGTCTATATAGTATAATCAAACAATAACCATAGATGCTTATGAAAACAATACGTCTCCTTCCGTTAGCATTATTGATGGGCTTGACCGCGGTGAGCGCCGGTGCCGGCGAGCGTGGCCGTCATTCGTCGGGTTCATTCTCGTCCGACCGTTCGCAGCAGTCACGCCCTGCAGCTACGACCTCACACGGATCGTCCATGAACCGCCCCGGCAACAATAACAATGGTTCGCAGGGCGGTTTCCGTCCCGGCAACAATAACAATGGTTCGCAGGGCGGTTTCCGTCCCGGCAACAATAACAACGGTTCGCAAGGTGGTTTCCGTCCCGGCAATAATAACAACGGTTCGCAAGGTGGTTTCCGTCCCGGCAACAATAATTCGCATGAGCGGCCGGGGGCTACTACTCCTGCCACTCGCCCCGGTGCAACAACGCCCGGTAACAACCGACCCGGCAATAACCGACCCGGTTCGGGTTCGACCACCATCACTCGTCCCGGCACTACCGTCCCGGCAGGTGGTGGCGCCAACTATCGCCCCGGCACACCCAACGTCCGCCCCACAACGCCTCCCCCGCCACCTCCCTCGGCAGGCCATCGCCCGAACTATCCCAACCGTCCCGGCAACTCTTACCGTCCCGGCTGGAGCTACCGCCCCGAACGTCCACATACACCTCCGTCCTTCGGATATTATCGTCCCACGCCTCCGCCCCATTGGCGCCCCGTCGGCCGTGTACCGAACATCAGTACCATTCTTGGCGTGACCCTTGGCACTCTGCTGTCCAATTCGGTCAACTACTTCTATAACAACGGCTTCAATGTTGCCGGATATACAAGTAATGAAGTTTATCTGAACAATGTGAACTACGCAAACGTTATGTGGCCGAATGCTACGATGTATTACCGTAACGGTTACCTGCAGGGTTCGCTGTTCTCGGCAGCTACACCCGGTTACGACCCGACGCGATACAACTATGTGTACAACTATCTGTCGAGTCAGTATGGCGCACCTGTCAGCACGTCTAACCTTGCCTCGGGCGGTATGACCTGCACATGGTGGGGCAATGGCGGAAGTTACATAACCCTGTCGTTCTATCCCGAAACCGTGTACGGAGCCGGTACGCGTTACTTTACAACCCTTTCAACCGGAAATTGATTATGGAAACACAAACACTTGATATTAATAAGAATAAGTCGGTCGCAGAGACCCTATTGGAGCGACGCTCAATCCGTCGCTACCAGCGCGAACCCATACCCGAGGACGACCTGCACTTTATCCGCGAGGCCATCCGCAACACCCCGACAAGCTACAACGGCCAGCAGTATTCAGTTATAGAAATTGACGATCAGCCACTTAAGGAAAAGTTGGCCGAGATAGTCGGACAGAAGCAGTTCAAGACATCAGCTCGCGTGTTCATGTTCCTCAGCGACTTCAACAAGATTGCTGTGGCAGCCAAGGCCAAGGGGTTGGACAATCCGGGCTTCGAAACCACAGCCGACGGACTTATCGTGGGCACCATCGACGCCTCGCTTGCCATGATGAGCGGTATTGTCGCAGCCACTTCGCGCGGGTTGGCTACATGCCCCATCGGATATGCGCGTACCGTTGCGCCGTCCGTAATTTCCGAGTTGCTCGGACTGCCGAAAGGCGTTTACATGGTTTGTGCACTTGCTGTCGGCGTGCCATCCGAAATGCCCGACAAGCACCCCAAACAGCCCGAAGACCTCATCTTCTTCAAGAACAAATATGGAGTTGAGGACATGGCCGAAAAGATGCTCGCCTACGACCGCACCGTGTCAGAGTACAACCAAACCCGCACCGGCGCCAAGAGCGATGCCGACTGGGTGGGGCATATCCTCGGATACTATCGCGAGGGCATGAACTACACCATGCGCCAAGCCTTGGCCGACCAAGGCTACACCTTCACTAAATAATTGCTGAAAAAATGTTAAAATAGGCAGGTGGCTGTCACATTGTGGCGGTCGCCTGCGTCATATATATGTAGTCCCGTTAGTCTGCTTAGCGAGATTCACATTTTATTTGAAAACCTTATAACAAAAAAGAAGATGAAGAAACTTTTTGCCATAGCAATGATTGCTGCCGCTATTGTAGCCGGCGCCGGATGTTCGTCAGTATTCGACTCCCATCAGATCGAAGCATCAAAAGTAGTAACTACCAAAGCAGTTTCGGTAGCCAACGTTGACTGTGTCGTAGCCGATGACCAACTGGATGTCGTGGTCGAGCAAGGTCCGTTCAGTGCTGTAATTTCAGGCCCCGAAAATATCGTTCCTATGGTGACAGTTAATTGTAACAACGGAATCCTTACGGCAGGCATGGACACCAAGCACTCGGGCATCCGTTATCCCAAGGGGGTTGAAGCAGTCAAGCTGACCGTGACACTACCAACGGTGAAAAGTCTTAAAGCCGAAGGCCAATCTTCGCTCGTTGCCAATGCCATTTCGGCTAAAGGCACACTGAAAGTTACCGCTGAGGACCAATCTTCGCTATACATCAAGAGCATTACCGGCGCTAACGCACTCGTTCTCCAAGGCGAGGACCAGGCCTCACTCAATGTCGGCAACGCTTCGGCTGACGCTATCATGATAGAGGGTGAGGACCAATCGGCCGTCTCGGTCAAGCAGATCACCGCAGGGGCTGCCACCGTAACGTCCTCCGACCAGGCATCTGTCGGCATTGATTTTGCCAACACGCAGGCGCTTACCACCAAAGCTACCGACCAGTCGAGCATCAATGTCGGCGGTCATACAGGCACTGTGAACCAGACCACCACCGACCAGGCATCCACAAGAATCAAGTAAACAATGTTCTTTTCGGAGTCATTATGGCTCCAAACGAAGTTTTGTATGCAGCAAGACCTTCGTTCTGAATACCCTCGACTGAAGTTGGACCGAAGTCGAGGGTTGCTTTTGTTAGGCCCTCATCTTCGACCAAAGCGGATCGGTAGTGGTCGAATAGAGCACGGAGCAGGAATGTCATGGCATGTACTTGGCGACCTTCGGGGGTGTCTCCACTGTTGATTATTTGAATAACATCAGGCCGGACACGGTAACAATAAGCCGCTGCCATAGGTCTATCCTCTTTACGTATAAGCATAAAGTCAACGGGAACGACTGCAGAAGTATCCTTTACTTGTTGACCTGTCATAGCCATAGTATAACCGTGAGATGCATGGTGGTTAGCAATAAGGTTGTAACATGTTTCACAATCGGTGAATTCGTAGGTCAGTCCGGCATTGCGAGCATCGCGTAAATTACGTCGGCGAAGCCGGGCCGCCTTTGGCTCTTCGTTAAGATTGAAGTGAAACGAGGTGTCGACGATGGTGGTGTCGCCGGGGCGCGCGAAGCCGTCGACAAAGGCATCTTCGGTTTGAGCATACACCTTCGGAGGTGTGACGAGTCGCACCTTAGCGTCCGAACCGAGTTTGTCACGGAGCAGCGAGCCGAACTCTTTGAGTTCCTCGGTGGAAACACCGTCGGCAACGCTAAGCGCCATGTAGGGAGCCGACCACGGAGCGCGAAGCAGTCCGTCGCGCTCGCCCATTACGATGCCCATTCTGCCGTCGGCCACGGCACATACCAATCGCTCGGCACGAGGGGCATTGAGATGCATAAAGCCCTCTGAGCCATACACATTGGTTGGCCTTAGTCCGAGCGCAGTAAACGTGTCGAAGTCTACAAATTCGATATTCATCATTACTCAAATTCAGCTTCGCCCTGACGCAACACCTGCGGGTCGGCGGGATCGGTCAGGTCGACGATGGTTGATGGTGTCACACCGCCGTGGCCGCCGTCAATGACCACAGCTACATCGTTTGCATATAACATTGCCAGACATTCGGGGTCGGTGGTGTTCTCTATTGCATCTTCGTCGATGTCCACCGAGCCTGTTAGCAGCGGGCTGCCGAGGCCGGCGGCGAGAGCGCGGGCAATATCGTTGTCGGGAACACGTAAACCAATGGTCTTACGGCCCTTGAAAATCTTGGGGAGACGTGTCGACGAAGGCAACACGAACGTAATCGGTCCCGGCAGATAATCCTTGATAATATTGAAAATGGTATTGTCAATGCGCACATATTCAGACGCTTGGCTGAGGTCAGCACAAACTATCGACATGAGGTTTTTGTCGGGATTGAGGCCTTTGAGGCGGCATAGGCGCTCGACGGCTTTCTTGTTGAGCGCGTCGACGGCCATACCGTACAGCGTGTCGGTCGGATAGATGACGATGTGACCCTCGCGCAGGGCGTCGACAGCCTCGCCGAGATGGCGTTCGTTGATATTGCCGGGGTAAATCTTTAGTAACTTCATGGTCGATAGGTTGTTACGGTGATATTGGTTGCAGAGGCGTACTTTTCGAGTAACCCGACTATCATTGTCGCTGTCTCGTCGGCCGACGGATAGTCGCCGTAGCAGTTGACTGTCACGACAAGGCGGGTTGTGTCGGGCGACAGCTTGGTGCGCTCGTTGTCGCTGGTCGGCGTGCCTATGCCTCCCACGTTGTCGCGCCACACGGGTAGCCCGGCAATGTTGAGAGGTCCGCGACCTATGGCTTCGTAAGGCTCGCCCTCGCGACCGACCCCGAGAGTTAGCGTGTCGCCCTCGATATGGTCGGCATCAAAGGCACCGATGGAGTGACCCGTGGCCAGGCTCACCAGATTGATAAGGTCGACAACGGTGGTGGTGCGGTACAGCTCCAACCCCTTGACTGCACGACGCATCAGCGCCTCGGCCGACGGACGGTAGCGGTTAGGATCCTTGCCGCAAGCCTTGTAGGCGGTGCGGGTAGCAGCGATGGCGGGATGCTTGTTGACCATCTCCATCTGATACGACGAGCGGGTGCGTTCGGCTACGCGGGTCAGTTCGTCCCACAACGCATCGGCAGTGGCGGGGTTCTTGATGTCGGCGGTAATGAGCACGTCGGTCAGGCCGGGTGCTTTCTCACGGATTATGTCTTCAAATTCTAACTTCATAGTTAACAGGTAGTTATCGGTATTGTTCGGCGAGTTCGCGCACATGGTTTAGGATATCAATGTCGACATCGGTCAGTTCGACGTTGCGACGTGCCATGGCTTTGCGGGCTATGTCGAAGAACTTTGCCATCGGGACGTCGCTGAAACCGGCAGTCGAACCCTCGCTGAACGAAGCCAGGAAGGGACGCGGAAAGCCGCTGCCGTGGATGTTTACACCCACACCGAGCACTGTCGCAGTGTTGAGCATCGAGTTGATGCCGGCTTTAGAGTGGTCGCCCATTATGAGGCCGCAGAACTGTAACCCTGTTCTCATAAAACGGTGCGCAGGGTAGTTCCACAGCTTAATCTCGGTGTAGTCGTTCTTGAGGTTGGACGCCGTGCAGCCCGCGCCGAGGTTGCACCACTCGCCTATTACGGCATTGCCGAGAAAGCCGTCGTGCGCCTTGTTGGAATACGCCTGGATGACAACGTTGTTCAGCTCGCCGCCCACTTTGGAGTGGGGGCCGATGGTCGTGCCGCCGTATATCTTGGCGCCCATGTTGACGATTGAGCCTTCGCAGACAGCAATGGGGCCACGCAGACAAGCTCCCTCCATGACCTCGGCGCCCGGGCCGATGTAGACAGGACCCTTAGTTACATTGATAGTGCAACCCTGCACGTCGGCTGCCTCGGGATGGATGAACAGTTTCGAATGGTCGCCTATCAGCGTCACCGATGCATCGGGCTCACGGCCCGTCAGCCCGGCTGTCAAACGCTCGAAGTCGGCTGCTATCGCACCGAAGTTCTTCAGGAAAATATCATAAAGCCAGTTGAGACACTCAACCTCACCGTCGTATGTTACCGACGCGGAAGCAGTGGCTCCACGCCGGGCTATCTCGCTGCCTTTGCTGTCCACGAGAGAAGAGCCTGCGGGCAATGCCTTGATGGCTTCCACCAGTTCAGCCGTGGGTACGACGGCGCCGGATACATACAAGGTCATCGAATCTGCGACAGCCGACTCTTCGACCGGGAACTTGACAGCCAGGTAGTCGACTGTTTGGTACGAATACGAGCCGGGCAGCAGCGCCTGCCACTTTTCGCGAATCGTGGATATGCCCAGGCGAAGTTCGGCCACCGGGCGGATGTAGGTCAGCGGCAACAGATTGTCGCGTGCCGGTTGGGGGTCATAGAGTATGATATTTTCCATTGTCGGTGTGATTGGTCGGTACGGAGGGGTCAGATACCCATCAGGTCGCGGTATATGTCGAGGGCTGCGGTAATGTCCTTTTCGGCTACGGCAACGTTTATCACAGGTTCGCCGGGAGCAGAAAGGAGGGTGAAAATTATCTCGTCGGCATTGTCATTCTTCTTGTCCTGATGCATGTATTCGAGCAGGCGCGGGTAGTCCTTGCAGTCGATGGCGTAGGGACCGTAGTTCGACTTGATGTACGATGCCAATTTGTGCAGGTCGTCGCTGCTGAAACCCTTGAGCATGTTGGACAGGATAGCCTCGACGACCAAACCCTGTGCTACGGCAAACCCATGGGAAACAGGCGATTTGCGGTCGTTCATGGCAAACGACTCGATAGCGTGGCCGACGGTGTGGCCGAGGTTGAGAGCCTTGCGCAGTCCCTTTTCGGTAGGATCCTGTTCGACATACTGCTGCTTGACCAGTACACTCTCCTTGAGCAGGTTGAGCAGCGCGTCGGGGTTGACGGGAGGCAGCGTTACGTCGTAAGCCATGACGTCGGCAAATGTCTTCTGATCCTTCAACAAGGCATGCTTGATCATTTCGGCATAGCCTGACAGCAGATCGTACTGAGTGAGCGTCTGGAAGAAGACTGTCGAGATGATAGTGGCGGCAGCTTCGTAGAAGGCGCCGACCTGGTTCTTGTAGCCGTTGAAGTTGATGCCCGTCTTACCCCCTACCGAGGCGTCGACAGCGCCGAGCAGGGTGGTGGGCACATTGAGAATTGTCATACCGCGCTTGAACGTGGCGGCGGCAAATCCGCCGAGGTCGGTGACTACGCCACCTCCAAGGTTGATGAACAGTCCCGAACGGGTGGCATTGGCAGCACTGAGCGACTTCCACACATTGGTCAGCGCTTCGAGATTCTTGTTGGTGTCGCCGGCGGGCGAAATTATCTTTTTGGCGTCACGCACCACCTGCGACTGACTTTCGAGGATAGGCATGACAAATTTGGCTGTGTTTGCGTCGACGTGGACGAATACATCCGAAGGCTTGTTCTGAGCTACAAAGTCTTCGATAGTCTGAGCGACATTGTTAGTAAAGATTAACATAGCAGGTCCTATTTAATTGTCTATTAATTTGTCTATTATTTTGTCTATTACCCCCGCGCAATCGGCCATCGAGTCGAACAGCAGGTCGGCCCCCGCCTCGGCGAACATCTCGGTGGGGAGGTGACCCGAATTGACTGCAATAGTGAAGATACCGGCGGCTACGCCTGAGCGTACGCCAAGCGGAGCGTTCTCTATCACCACAGCTTGCCACGGTTCGGCGTGAATCAGTTCGAGCCCTTTCAGGTAAGGTTCGGGCGCGGGTTTGCCGCGAGTAACATCGCGCGAAGTGATGCGCAGTTGCTCGGGGAAGGCTCCGTCGAAGTCGTCGGCCAGACGGTTGATCAGCGTTGCCTGACCCGATCCGGTGACGAGCACGGGTGTTATGCCGTTGCGGCGGAATTCGGCCACCATGGCTTGTGCTCCCGGCATGACGACAGCGTGGTTGTTCTCCTGAAAATACCGAGTCTTGCGGCCATACAGCTCGGCTACCTCGTTGTCGGTAGCTTCGCGACCTTTTGCGCGTTTGAACAGCAGATTTATTGTAGCCTTTCCGGTCATACCCTCGTAAGCGAAAAACTCGTTTTCGTCAGCGTCGATTCCCAGTTCGGTCACCATGCGATGCCAGGCCTTGGCGTGCCATGGCATCGAGTCGTACAACGTGCCGTCCATGTCGATCAGTGCGCCCCGCAGGTCGTGGGGTGCATAGCCCGTGCGGAGGCGGAAGTCCTCGATGGCGCGGGTTATCGCTTTGGTTGGGTCGGTATGTTGGGTTATGTATATCATGTTATTTCAGTCATTTTTACGACGACGGCGTGTGTTGCGACCGGCGGCTATAGCCGCCATGGGCAGCAGTAGCGACGAGGCTTCGGTCACCTTGTCCGAGCTGCCGGTTTTGGTCTTGGCGTTGCGACGAGCCTTCTTTTTGTCCGCCCCGGGATCCATGATGGCGGGGTTGGGCTCGATAAGGCCTTCCTCAATGAACCGCAGCGAGTCGGCATGCGTCAACGAGTCGGATGCGAGGTTGATGTTGGCCGCCAACGGTCTGTTGTTCACCTTCAGACGGGCCAGTCGGGCATCGCGCGCACCGCGGCGGAATACCTCGCGGATTTCGTTCATCAGGTTGACGCGCGTGGTATCGACAATCGACACTTCGCGCAACTGCTTCTCGCCGAATTTAGCACCCCCGAGACGAATCTTGTATTTGTCGGGATTGCCCGATATGTTGATGCCGAACTTGAAGGGTATCGGCGATTTAAGAACGGCAATATGGTAGTCAAAGTTCATGTTGAAATCGTTGAAACCCTGTACGCCGATCTTATATCGGTCAATGTCGAAGATGAACGGATAGACATCGACCTGACTGTTCTTTACGACCATCTGGACATCCATGTGGTCGATGATATTTCTGTTTTTGTCCTTGAACAACAGCCATTTGGACAGACTCTTGAACGTATCGGGGTCGATGAGCACCAGACTGTCGCCACGGATGCCGATGGCGGCATCAAGCGTGGGTATGACCAGGTTCATCTTGTTGTCGACATCACTGGTGGCCGCTATATCGGCCGAGACGATGCCGCTGAAATCGCGCATCACGGGTAGCAGCGAGTCGACGGCGGGCACGAGTCGCAGGAACCTGTGGATATTGAAATCCTTGAGCTGCAGACCGAAGCCGAATCGCAGGTCCTCGGGATGCAGTCCCGTGTAGAGCGCTGATATGTTCAGACTGCCGACTTCGCTTGCCGCCGACAGGTTCTGCAGGTTGACGGCTCCGTTGTAGGTCAGTATGCGTCCCGTCATGTTGCGCAGCATGAAGTCGGAGTAGCGTACATGGTTTGAGCGCAGATTGAGTTCGGCGTCGATATTTTCCGGTATCAGCAGCGGCATCACCGTGTCGGGATTGTTTTGTGTCATCCGGGCAATCTTGTGCTCCATGGCATCCTCGTCTTCGTCGAGTTGCCCGAAGTCGAACTTATGCCCCGTCTTTGGCTTGGCGGCGTACGCGGCCCCAGCCATAAACGCATCCGACAGTTGGTTGACATCGATGGTGTCGCTGACCACATCGAAGTTCAGTTTGAGAGCCTGCCGACCCGAGGTCGAGGTGAAAGCGCGGCGCATATTCGACACTACTCCGTTGATGGTCATGTCGGAATGGCCTATCTTGTACTGCAGGTTGGTGATGTTTAGCGAGTCGTTATTGAACGCGATGTCGATGTCGCGCACACGGTTGCGCAACGGCAGGTAGGGAGTAAACAGGCCGGCGCGACGCGACTTGACGGTGCCTTCGAAGGTCCACAAGGTCAGCATCTTCTTGAACAGCGGGGTTGCTCCCCAGTCGATGATGTCGAGCGAGTCGGCTGCCTGGTATTTGGGATGCACTCGCGGATAGCGGCCGCGGTGACGCTGATGTATGGCCAGCGCGTACTTGAGTACCGAGTCCGGCTGCAGGTCGGGGTGGGCGTAATGTATGGAGTCGGCTATGTGTGTGAACCGTTTGGCCGACTTGCCTTTGGCAACCTTTCGGGCGTTCAGGTTAGTATGCAGGTTGTTGATGACAAAGCGGGTGTCGGAGTTGCCGGTAGCGAGACGGCGCACGTCAAGGTCGAACAGGAACTGGGGTGTGCGCAGGTCGTTGTTATAGGGCTTGATGACCGTGTAGCCGTTGACGTCGCGGATGCGGACTACTGTCGAGTCGGTCACCTTGGTGAGGTTGAACGCTCCGACAGACAGATGGCCGCCCATGGGATTGATCTTGTCGCGACGCGCACTGCCCGACTTGTTCTGCGACGCCAGGCTGATGCGGAACTTCCTGACGTTCATCGACAGGTCGCTGTGTACGATGGCTACGCTGTCCACATCGAGCGACACGCGCAGCAGCGAGTCGACCTTCATACCCTCATGGCTGAACCCTTCGGATGTGCCGAAATGAAACGACGCACGGTCAACATCGACCATGTTGACCGTGTCGCCCGAAATCCAGTAGAAATCGCGCAGTGTGACATCACCGTTCATAGCGAGCCGGTGGAACGTGTTGGGGGTGAACATAGACGGAGATCCCCGCAGCCCGACCCGGGCCGTGAGAGATCCGCCTAATGTGCCGTCGATGGCGTTGCGTATCACAGCCGGTAATTTGCGAATGTCGGTATGGCCGTCGACGTTGAGGTCGAACAGTGGGTCGTCGGTAAGGTGAGTGATAGTGCCGGTGACGGTGAGGTCGGTTGCCGGACCCTGCATCACCAGATTGTTGACCTTGACAGTGGCGCCGTACAGGTCGCCGTCGGGCAGCGTGGCCGTAATGTCGGCGGCGAATTTACGCAGGTCCATTTCCTGCCATTTCACAGTCATGGGATTGATACGGATAGTGGCCTTCAGGTCGGGTAGCGAGTTGGTCATGTCCCACGGCTTGGTTACGGTAAGGTCGACGTGAGCGGCGAGATTTTCGGCCTGTGCTCCATAACCCGCGAAAGAGCAAGCCGGTATGTCGGCCGAAATGGTCATCATCGGAATTGTGTCACCGCCAATGTTCCATGGACTGTCCGTCTTAACTGCCAGTTTTATCACAGCGTCGGTATCCATGGCGTCGGCTGACGGTATGCCGAACTCGGCGGCAATATCTTCGGGCACCATGCTGAGCAGTTGGTGAACGCCTAAGGGATTCATGGCCAGGTCGATGCGTTCGATTGTAAGACCCGAGGCGAAATTCAGGGTGGTGTTGATGCGGCCGCCGAACACGGAGAACAGGAAGTCGAAGTTCTCAAGCTGCAACGCGGTGGGATTCGACTGACTCCACGTCATCGAACCGTTCAGGCCGAAGCGCAGGTCGGGGATGTTGAACAGCTCGAGGAACTCCGACGGGGCCTCGACGGCGCCGTCAAAGTTGAGGGTGTACAACGGAGCTTTGGTGCCGTTCAGGTCGATGCGCGAGAAGGCCGCAGCGAGCTCGGTACCTGTCTCGTTGTTGTAATACCGTATCTTGCCCGGGTCGACTATTGTGAAGCGCTTCAATGAAAAACCTGCCAGTTCGTTCCAGTCGAACGGCTTCTCTATTTCCTTCTTGTCGGACGGCGGGATGATGTCGAAGTTGGTGGTTTCGTCGTCGATGACCACGAGGTTAGCCGACGGATGCTCGATTTTCACCTCCGACAGGTCGAACTGCTTGGCAAACAGCTTCATCACGTTGAGTCCGCCTGAGAATCCGCGTACCGCCAGGACGGTATCGGTGTATGCGGGCAGATACGAGCGTGTCTCTTCGTCGAGACTGTCGGTTATGGTGGAAAGCACCACAAGGTTGCGTATATCAGCGTGCACGAAGGGGAAGGTCTTCATGATAGACAGCTCGACCTTATCGATTTTTACGTCGACATTACGGAGAGCCTGGGTGGCAATACGTTCAGTCAGCGGAGTCAGTCGGTCGGGTGTAAGGATATTGAACACACCCATCAGAATGCCTATGTTGAAAAGCACTATGGCCATAATCACCCAGAGAGTGATTTTCAGGGCTTTACGCAAACCTTTGTGGCGTTTGCGAGGCTTTGGTACAGGTATTTCCGCCTGTTTATCGGGTGTTTGTGCAGTCATGCGTTAATGTGATGTCGAGAGTTGAAACGTGGTTAGTATAGGAGAGATTTGTGGTGTCAGTCGTCCTTCTTGGCGACCGGACGCGCCGTTATGTGGAAACATCCCGGCTTGCGTTCGTACTTTATATAACAACGACCCTCCTCTCTTAGTTTGTATAGAATCTCGGCGAGGAGGTTTTTCAGGTCCTCCTGGGTGCGGTGGGGAGTACCGCCGGAGTAGGGGAAGTTGGTGAAACTGATGTCGAACGTTGTGCCGAACAGGTGGGCTGACGAATCGACCGACGCTCGGTTGACGCGACGCAAACGCCTGACGCTGTGAGCCGTACGCAGCATACTTGTCACCTTTAACCGATACGGGCCGCCCCCACGGGCGCGCAGTGTGTCGTGGAATCGGTGCGCTATGTCTTGAAGCAGCTCGCGACTTTCAGGTACAAGGTAAGGATAGGAATGGCGTAACTCGTCGACATAGATATAGTTGTCCGAGTTGACGCGCACCAGCGGGCGTTTGATCGACCATACGAGCGAGTCGGCGTGTATGGGCTCAATACCGAGTTGTTCGGCAACGGCGTAATGCTGGTAGTTCGAGTCGTTGAATAACTGGCGCAGCGTACCGCCGGGATAGTTGATTTTCAGCTTAATGCAGTCGTCGTCCGGCATCTCGCCGGCTACATCCCACCGACCGCGCGCAGTGTCGGCCGTATAGGCATCGAGAAACTCGATGGCATCGTCATAATCTTCGGGTCCGGATGCGACGCGGAATGCGGGTCCGTCCGACGAGTCGTCGCCGGAGCATGCAGACACGCCGGCCGTCAGGGCCATCGTGCCTAAGAATATGTAAACCAGGGGTCGCATTGCCATATTTTCTATGCAAAAGTACGAAAAAAACACGGGTCAACCAAACCCGCCGACTCGGTTTGCGAACTTTTGATGTCTGCAGATGTTTTAATAGTACAAACCGAAGGCCCGACAAGGCTTAATCGGTAATTAACAGATATACTAATACTTTCAATAAAACACACAACTATGAACGACTTCGAAAAATTAATTCAGGAAAACAAGCCCACTTTGGTCGATTTCTTTGCAACCTGGTGTGGCCCGTGTAAGATGCAAGCTCCCATTCTGGAAGAAGTTAAGAACAACGTAGGCGACAAAGCCAATATCATAAAGGTAGATATCGACAAAAACGAAGAACTGGCTCGCCGTTATAACGTGCAGTCCGTTCCCACGCTCATCATGTTCAAGAACGGCGAGGCTATCTGGCGCGCAGTAGGCGTCCAGGCTGCCGACATCCTCGAGTCGAAAATCTACGATCATCAGTACACCAAAAGCGACGAATTTTAATTAAGTTACAGGCCCCTCCCCGGCCCTCCCCAAAGGGGAGGGTGCCCGAATTTTATTGATTATGGCACAGAATGACAAGGTGCAGGTGCTCGAAGCAGCCCTGCAAGAATCCAAGCCTACGTTGGTCGAGTTCTACACCGCCGGCGAGGCACATAGCGACGAAACACTCCATGTAGTAGCCGAACTGCGTCAGAAGGTTGACGCCGCCAAGGCAAATATCGTACAGGTAGATACTACCACCAATCCCGAATTGGTAAAGAAATACCATATCCACAGCGTACCGACGTGGATCATCTTTATCGATGGACAGGAATCGTGGCGTACAGGTGGCCGACTGCCCCTGAGCGAACTCGAAGACATGCTGAAACGTTTCGAGTAACCATCTCTTATCTCCCCATATAACCAACGAAGGGACCACCCGAATCGGGCGATCCCTTCGTTTACGTTATGGGGATGCTGTCATTATGGCAGCATCATGACCAGCGATTGGGCGGCGACTACGCGCAGGAACATTGTCAGCGGGTAGACGGTAGAATATGCTACAGCGGGAACGTCGCTGCCGGTCGAGTTGCCTGCGTAGGCCAGTGCCGGGGGATCGGTGTAACCGCCCGAGAACATACCCATGATGGTCAGGAAGTTGAGCTTGTACTTGATGCGGGCGATGAGGCCGACGATAACCAGGGGCACGAAGGTGATGACGAAGCCCCAGATAACCCACCACATACCCGTGTCGTTGAACACGGCGGCGCCGAAACCCTTACCGGCCGAGATGCCCACCGACGCAAGGAACAGGCAGATGCCGAGTTCGCGCAACATCAGCGAGGCCGACGACGAGGTGTAGGTGACAAGTTTGAATCGGTAGCCGAAGCGGCTCAGCAGGATGGCCACCACGAGGGGACCGCCGGCAAGACCGAGTTTCATGCCGAAGCCGATGTTGATCGAGCCGAGCACGATACCGAAGATGATGCCGACAAAGATTGTGATGAGGTTGGGTTGGTTGAGACGCTTCATCGAGTTGCCGAGTCGGTGCGCCAGACGCTCGATGTCGTTCAGGTCGCCAACGACGGTGATACGGTCGCCCATCTGCAGTCGCAGCCCGGGCGAAGCCAGCAGGTCGACGCCGGCACGGTTGACGCGCGTGCAGTTCAACTGGTAGCCGTTGTGCAGACGCAGCGAACCGAGCGATACGCCGTTGTACTCGCTCTTGGTGATGAGGATGCGGCGCGACACGACGGGAGTTTGGGTGGTCTCCCAGTCCATCTCTACCTCCGGACCAAGGACGGTGCGGAAGCGGTCGGCTTCGTGGTCGGAGCAGACGATAAGCAGCAGGTCGCCGTCGTGGATGGTGGTCGACGATACGGGGATGATTACCTGACCGTCGGTACCCATCAGACGCGACACGACAAAGTCGGTGGTGATGATGGTGTGGAGCTGCGCCAAGGTACGTCCCTCGACGAGCTTGTTAGTAACCTTGATGGTCAGTATAAGGGGCTTGTGAATCGAGTTCTCCGTTTCCTCCTCGATCTGCTTCATTTCCTCGGTGGTGTTGATCTTGAAGACGCCGCGGATGACGAACATGGCTGCGATGATGCCGATGACGCCGAGAGGGTAGGCTGCGGCATAACCCTGAGCCATGATGTTGGCCTCGGCAGCGCCGTTAGTCATCTCGGTAACAGCCTGTTGGGCAGCAGCGAGACCGGGCGTGTTGGTGACAGCGCCGCTCATCACGCCAACGAGAGCCGACTTGTCGTGGACGTTACCGAAATAGTATATCAGCACGACGATGGCCACATTGAGGGCTATGCCGAGTACGGCCAGCATATTGAGGCGCACGCCACCCGTCTTGAACGACGAGAAGAAACCAGGGCCGACTTGAAGACCGATAGAGAATATAAACAGGATAAGGCCGAACTCGCGGACAAACTTAATGACCTGCTCGTCGGCGGTATAGCCGAAATGACCAAGCAGGATACCCACGAAGAGCACGAATGTTACACCCAGCGAGACACCGAATATCTTCATCTTGCCAAGATAGATACCGGCGGCTATGACAAACGAGTACAGCACCAGTGTCGATGCTATGCCTGTTTGTCCCGGGCAAAATAGACTTGTGATCCAATCCATTAACTTAGAAATTTATTGAGTGATAATGTATCAATTTCTGCAAACCGAGTGCAAAGTTACGATTTTTTTTCGAGGTGACGGTAATTAAATCGGCCTTTTCTGTGTCTTCATAGTATAACCACACTATAACCCCGCTAATCCCTACGCATGAAACGACTGATTATACCCTTCCTCGCGGCAACATTACCGATCGCAAACCACAGTGCTTACGCCACTCCGACCGAACCCGACACCACCGACATCCAACAGCTCGGTGAAGTAGTTGTCCAAGCCGATAGGCAGCGCGCCTCGACGACATCGAACACATACATACCCTCGTCCGTGCAGAAGAGTGCTGCCCAAAACGCCATCGACCTGCTGCGGCGCATGGCCATTCCGCAGATACGTGTCAATCCTTCCGATGACTCCGTCACCGACAATGCCGGTGGGACAGTGGCCATATATATCAATTATCTGGAGGCGACGAGCGATGAGATGACCGGGCTCCGAACCGCCGACGTGCTCCGTGTCGAGTACCTCGAATTTCCGACTGACCCTCGGTTCCGAGGAGCGCAGCGAGTTATCAATATCATTGTCCGTGAGTATGCTTATGGAGGTTACACAAAGCTGACCGCCGACGAGAGTGTCCTTATAGGGTTGGTGAGCCGAACAAGCGTTTTCTCAAAATTTACGTACAAGAAGATGACCTATGACCTGTACGCAGGTGCCAACAATGTCGATATCCACCATACGGGACGTTCCTCCGAGGCTGACTATAATTTGGCAACGCCCGTGACGCGAACCGAAACGCTCGAGTCGTCACATTGCCGGCAGAATACTTATCCCGTAACATTCCGAGCCACATACAACAGCGAAAAGGTGCAGATACGCAATCTGTTGGGCTATACCTACGCGGGCGAACCGATCAATGAGTACTCGGGACGGTTGCAGTTCACCCCGTCGGCGGCTCAGGATTATTCGTTCGTGAGCAAGAACCCCAATCACTCCAATTCGCTCTCTTATTCCGGCACATACTTCTTCTCGTTGCCTTCGGGTTTTTCGGTCGACTTTTCGCCGAGTTTCAGCTATACCCATGGCAATGACTACACCACATACGCGACAACTGCGGCTTCGGACATCTACCGCCACGCTCGCGAGGACGCTTACAGCTATCGGTTCAACCTGTACCTGCGTAAACGACTCGGCGACAAGCACTCGCTGATGGTAGGCGGTAATGGAGGCGATTACGTCAGCCGGCTTGCGTACCTCGGAGACAGTCCATATCGCGATAAGTTCAGCAATCCTTTTGCAGCCGGTATGGCCGGTTATAACTTCGCGACACAGAAAGTTTCGCTTAGTCTTGATGCCGGCGTATGCTGGGAGGGTAACGATATCAACGGTGAGAAGATCGACGATGTATATCCCTTCGTTCATGTCAACGTGCGTTATGTGCCCAATAAGAAAAACTCCTTTTCGGCCTATATCCAGTATGCGACAAACAGCCCTGTTCTTTCGATGAAGTCGGACGACTTGCTGCGCGAAAACGAGCTGATGTATTTTACCGGCAATCCCAAGTTGGAAAATTGCCGTCATACAACCGTGAACCTCGCTTATACCTGGATGCCTCGTAATTCGTTTGGTATGAGTGTCTACGCCAACTATATGCGATTCTACGACCGCCAGTTGCGCGTTTACCTGCCTTTCGACGACGGTAAGGCATTGCTGCGCACTTACGTGAACGACGGTGATTTCTCGCAGGGCGCAGTCGGTATCGCTGTCAAATGGCAACTGTTCAACGACAAGTTGCAACTCTACGCCAGCCCGAGTCAGAAGTTCTACCGTTCGACGGGCATCTACGCCAAAAGTTGCAACCCGTTCAGTGTTTATCTGCAAGCCTCATATTACCTCGATAAAGTGTACTTCGAGGCTGATTATATGAACGAGCAAAAGAGTATGGAGTCGGAAACGCCTATGATTCTCAGCAAGCGCAATTATCACAGTTTTACGGTCGGTTGGTCCAACTCGGGATGGAATCTCCGCCTGTCGGCCATTAACGTATTCAACCGAGGTTGGGATGCGTCGACATGGACTATCGAATCGCCATATTACACGGAGCGCCGAACTGTCGTGGGCATATCGTGCCATCCGCGTCTCAGCCTGAAGGCCACATACACATACGGTTACGGTAAGAAGATAAGCCGTGGCAACGAAGTCGGCGAACAGTCGGGCGCATCCTCGGCCATTCTGAAATAGTACACTTTTGGGTATTGTTTGCACCGACATATAACAGTAATTTTGCAGCAAAAATACAAGATTGGCAATGAATATTAAATCAATCATTATCAGTACGATAATAGCATGTCCGGTGGCAATGGCTGCTCAGACGGCCGAAACGGACACCGTCGGCGAGTCGCACGAGTTGCAGGAACTTGTGGTTGAGGCAAAGATGCAGCGAACAGATGCCAAGGTGTCTACTTATATTCCGACGGTGCGACAGAAGAATGCCTCGCAGTCGGGTGCCGACCTGCTCGACCAAATGTCAATACCACAGCTTAATGTCACGTTAAACGGCGATATTCAGACAAATTCCGGGAAAGAGGTGGCGGTGTTCATCGACTACATCCCCGCCACGGATACCGACCTGAAAGCCATGCGCGTGGCCGACGTGCGCAAGGTCGAGTATTACGAAAACCCCTCCGACCCGCGCCTGCAGGGGCATCAGTTTGTGGTCAATTATATAATGACCAAGTATGAATATGGAGGCTATGTCAAGGCATTCAATCATACGAACTTGATCCACTACTCGGAGCAACTGTTGGGCAACGTCCGCCTGCAGTACAAGGACATGACATACGACGTCATGGGATACGGCTGGGGTCACGACAGCAAACATTACGGCTCGGAACTGACCGAAACCTATCGGCTGCCGCAGGCCGACGGCTCGCTGAAGGTTTTCGACCGCTACTCTAACACCACATCGTCCAAGGAGACCCGCAATCAGTACTTTGCAGCGTTCAAGGCTACTTACAACTCGGAAAAGATACAGGCATCGACACAGATCAATGGCAGCATCAACCGCAAGCCGCACTCCGACCGCAGCGGCGAGGTGCGTTATGACCCGGCCGACTTCCCCTCCTCGGAGTACACATCGACGCTGAGCAACATGGCCAAGTTTATATCCTACAACGGTTATTACTTCTTTTCGCTCCCCAAAAACAACTCCATCACGTTTACTCCATTCTATATGTTCTCGCACACAGAGCAGAACTCGTCGTATATTGAAAACGGATTTGCACCGATATATAATGGAGCTGTCGATAACACCAATGAACTGAAAGCGGATCTTAAATTTAATCACAGTTTCGGCAAGTATGGCAACCTGTTGGGATTTGTCCGCGGCTCGTACGAGTACAACCGCACGCAATATTCTGGGAGCGCTATTTCGCTCGATCGAGCCAAATCCTCGCACGCAGGTGTAGGAGCGACATATAATATTAGTATAGGTAATTTTTACGGTTTGACCGGTTTTGGATGGGATTGGTATAATCTGAAATTTGCAGACATGGTCGATAAGCCTTCATCTCCATGGTTTGATCTCTCCTTGCAGCACGGATTCAAAGAAAAACATTCGGTTTCCACCACTTTTCATTACAGTACATGGTCTCCGTCTCCTTCTTTCAAAAGCGATAATATAATCCAATCAACACCATTGTTACGATACACAGGAAATCCCGGGCTCGTGCCGTCGCGCAATTACGATTACGACTTCCGCTACACATGGTTGCCCAACAACAATTACAGTCTCAGTGCCTACGCTTGGGGATGGTCGGTTGTCAATCGCTATGTATATGATTACGAGGCCGGTCCCGACGGCGTGCTGCGTACCATCAAGCAACCCATGGGCAGTTTTTTTCAGGGCAAATATGGCATTAACGGTACGATGCGATTCCTCAACCGTACACTGGTCTTTACCGGGCAAGTCAGCCAGATTCTCAACCATAACGGTGCGCCGTACAACGTCAATCACACCTATATCGACTGGTACGCCCGCATACGTTACTACCTTAAGGACTGGAACTTCACACTGACTTATATATCGGATAATGCGAGTGCCGACGGCTGCATGAACGGTCTGTGGGCTAAAAGCAAAAATGATTGGTATTTGACAGTTGGATGGGCCAACAGCGACTGGAATGTTCGCGCCGACCTCATCAACTTCACCCGGTGGAACTGGCGCAGCTCCATTTTCGAGATGCACAGCCGCTACTACGACACCCGCGAACAGAAGTACGACGGCAGCAGCCATGCCTTCATCCAGCTCAGCGCCACCTACACCTTCGGTTTCGGCAAGAAAGTTAAGCGCGACAACGAACCCGGCGTCTCCGTCTCCGCCTCCTCCGGCATCCTTAAATAACTACGAGTTACTAACTACTAACTACGAATTACGAGCTACGGGTCCCACCCAGCCTCCCGGGCCTCTCCCAGCCTCCCCAAAGGGGAGGAGCACCATCATGATAAATCGAGATAAATCATGATTAATCCTGAATAATCGAGATTAATCTCGATATGACATGATAAATCCCGATTAATCAAGAATAATCAAGATTAATCGGGATTTATCGTAGTTCGTACCCCGTAGTTCGTAGTTCGTAACTCGTAGCTCGTAGTTACCCCCTCCCCTTTGGGGAGGGTCGGGGAGGGGCCGCCGGGCTGCTATTTCACTTCCCAGGTTTCGCCGGC
>CAZNGJ010000003.1:0-61952 GCA_964572615.1 uncultured Bacteroides sp. | reverse complement strand
GATGGCAACAGTGGCGCTCGGCGCCAGCGCAGAGGGCTACCAAGTCAACTCCCTCCATCGAGTCGGCGGTAACTCCGACGCCGGCAGCTACGCGAAGACGGCCGAGGTTGTCTTTGGCTGCATTAGGTTTGTCTTTAGCTTTGGTAATATCTTTATATGTAACAAGACCGATCAGTTTGCCGTTAGCATCAACGACGGGCAACTTCTCGATCTTATGGTTTTGCAGAATTTCTGCAGCTTCTTCAAGGTTGGTTGACTGGCTTGTGGTGACCAGATTCTCAGATGTCATGACCTCGCTGACGGGACGGCTGAGATTACGCTCAAAGCGCAAGTCGCGGTTGGTGACTATACCTACAAGCACGCCGTTGTCATCAGTGACAGGGATACCGCCGATGTGATATTCTTCCATCATGGCCAGTGCGTCGGCTACGGTCTTACCGGGACGTATGGTTACGGGGTCGTAGATCATGCCATTTTCAGCACGTTTCACTGTATGTACCTGACGTGCTTGTTCGGCGATGCTCATGTTCTTGTGTATAACGCCAATACCGCCTTCGCGTGCGATTGCGATAGCAAGGCGAGCTTCGGTGACAGTATCCATGGCTGCCGACACAACGGGGATGTTTAGAGTGATGTTGCGCGAAAAACGCGTGCGGAGGTCAACGTTGCGCGGCAATACTTCGCTGTAAGCCGGAATAAGGAGGACGTCATCGAATGTCAATCCGTCCATTTTTACACGATCTGCAATAAAGGACATGGTGAAATGTGCTGTTGATTAAGTGATTGTTTCGGCCATGCCAACTGTCGGAAATGCGGTGGTCCGAATTTCGTTCGGTTGGGACAGCTATATTTTGTGCAAAATTACAAAAAAATCTCCAATCTCCCAAGCATTGACCCCCTTCTATATGCAAGATGTGCCCTATCCACAACGAATTTATTCTGATTCGAGCGGAGTATAGTCAATAAGATCTATTGTTGAGGTCGGGTTGAGAGGAGTTCGAATGATTCGACGACTATTTCAGTGACATGTCGTTTTATGGCATTGCGGTCTTCCCAAACGCGCGAACGTATCTTGCCTTCGCACATTAACCTTGTGCCCTTACGGACATATCGTTCGGCTATCTCGGCGTTACGGTCCCACATAACGATGTTGTGCCACTCGGTGCGTTCCGGCACTTGAGTACCGTTGGCCAGCTTGCGTGCGGGTTCGGTAGTGGCAAGTGAGAACGTAGCGACCGGACGGGTCTCGATATACCGCACTTCGGGGTCTTTGCCAACGTACCCTAATAAAAATACTTTGTTCATAACGGAGGTCAGTGGGGTTATTTGTTTTCGCAATGATACTCGATAAGTCCGGGTAACGAGTATTTGGTGATTTTATCAATTTCGGCACCAAAGTCAGTTGCCACCTGACGAAGAATGTCCTCGAACATTACGCAGGTCGATCCGACAAAGCAGATAGGATTGCCGTGGTAGTCATAGTGTGACACGTTGCGCTTGAAGAACTTCATGAGCGAACGGTAGACGAGGTCATATACGTATGGATGGTCGATGTAGTCGCGGAGTAGGGTGACATACTTCGAAAGCTGCCGTTGAGGTAAAACGGAGGAATAGACTTCGTCGAGCAGTACGTTGGGAGCTATCTGGTAGCGGTCGTAGAATGCGTCGCGTATCTCCGGAGGGGTGATGTCTTTGAGTATGTCGGCAATAAGTTTCTTACCCATATAGGCATTGCTGCCTTCGTCGCCGAGGATAAAACCTAGCGGAGCAACGTTTTTAATGATTTCTTCTCCGTCATACAGGCATGAGTTGGAGCCTGTGCCGAGAATGCATGCCAGTCCGGGTCGGTGCACGAGCAAACCGCGGGCAGCCCCGAGCAAGTCGCTCTGAACTGTTACTGGGGTCTTGAACTGAGCAACAAGCGAAGACTCCATGATCTTGATTTTCTCCTTGTTGCCACAACCGGCACCATAGAAGTAGACGTGGTCCCAGCGACGCTTGAAGAAAGCTTCGGGGAGCTCCAGGCGAATAACGTGCGAAATCTCGCGACGTGTCTGGAAGTAGGGATTGACACCTGAGGTAAAGGCGTGTTCGACAACACGGTCCATGTCGACAAGGGCCCATTCGGTGCGTGTACTGCTGCTTTCGGCTATTATTTTCATGATGAGGGTGTTGACGTTATTTTTTGAAAAAAACAAGAGACCGGACAACATGTACGGGGTTAGCTGTACGTGTCGGAGCCGGTCTCTATTTTATAGGATAGTTATCGTTTACTTGGATTAGTGTACGCTAACTTTAACAGTCTGACCGGCTACGGTGACAACGTAGATACCGGCAGGGACACTAATGGTAGCATTGCCGTAGGTGCTGAGCAGCTGACGGCCGTCGGTTGAATAGACAACAACTTGTTGCGAAGCTTCTGCGCCACTTACGGTGATGGTGCCGTTTGCTGCTTCTACGTTTACTGTCTTACCGTCGACAGTTATGTCATTGACACCGTTCGAGGGATCCTGAACCCAACTCATATTGTCGAGACCGAAGTTACCGTTCTGAGTGATGGGGCTGGTGGTCTGGACGAGCTTGATGTGCGATAAGTTATAGGGGCCGAATTCGCGGTCGAGTTCTGACAGCTTAACCTCCTTGTATTGCCAACCGAGGAAGTCGAGGTCGCACAGCTTGACATATTTGGTGGATGCACCCGAGCTGAAGCCAACCCACAGTTCGTGGTTGTTGAAGTCGCCGTTTACGAATACGCCGAAGATGTCGTCGGTGTTGAACAGGGGGCTTTCGCCATTGTAGCTCCAGACGATCGAGCCATCGTGGTTGTCCGTAAACTTGTATGTGAAGCGAGCGGCAGCCTTGTCGAACAGCTTGGTCGAGGTCGAACGGGTAGCGGTAGGCTTGACTGAACCGATACCGGTGGTGGCTTCTTCTACGTAGGCGAAGGGAGCTGCGTCCTCGAAGGTGTTGAACACTTCGGCTTCGGTGTTACCTACAGTTGCGTCGATAGCCTTGAAGTCAAACTCGAGGTTCTGAGCCAAGGGAAGCTGTTCGCGGTCGCGCAGATCGCCCGACAGCTGAACGTGGTAAGTCTCGCCCTGAGTGAGGTTGCCTGTTACGGCCAGTACGGCATTACCATAGCCATTGGACAGCTTGTTGAACTGCGAGGTGCGCTTATTGATAGCTACCTCGTTGCCTTTCGAATCGGTTACCTTAACGAGGTTGTAGATGTTCGAGTAGTCGATCTGATTGTCGAAACGGAATTCGAACGTGGGAGCGACATAGTGGACACTGCCGTTGTCGGCGGGGAAGCGGTCAACCAGTTCGAGACGGCTGCGACCGCGGGTTACGAAGCTCTTTTCAAATTCGGCGGCAAGGTTAGGCGTAGCGAAGTGAGTATCGGGAGTCTTCGCTTCGGTAGAGAGCTTGACGGTGTATGTCACATTGGGTTCGAGCGATAAGTTGGGTATGAACGAAGCCTTGCGATACGTGTCGCTGTACTTGAAGTAGCCTTCGACTGCGGGTGTGATAGAGAAAGCCTTTTCGAAAGCCTCGACATCGATGTCAGTGTTGAATACGAAATCGATTGTCGATGCGCAGGAAACTGCTTCACCTTCTGCAGGAGCGGGAGAGAAGCTGACGATTTCGAGGGGGAACTCACGCTTCATGTTTAGCGGCATGTGTTGGTAGGTGACCTCCATGGGCTTCACTGTGACATTGGCTGTTGATGTGTAGTAGTCCTTGTGTGAGGTAGTAACGGTGTAGTCACCGGGAGCAACATTACGGAACACATATATACCGTTGTGCATGTCGTCGGTGGTGCGTTTCTGAACGAGGTTGCCGTCCTTGTCGCGCAGCTCGACGTAAGCGAAGTTAATAGGAGCAAAGGTATCACGACCGTAGTTGTGGAAGTTGACGGGCATATCCTTTTCGCGTAGGTTGTGGTCGTCATGAACGATACCGGCCACGTTACCGGTAACGAACGTATCCTCGCAGTTGTAGAACTCCATGATGGACTTAACGATATGCCATGCTTCGAGCCAGCAGTAGTCGTCGTTCATCAGGCGGTGTGCTTCGGGCCGGTGCTCGTGCATCGAGCCTTCGCTAAGCAGACCTACCACATAGAGAGTACGGAGTACGCCAAGACCACCTTCCCACATATTCTGATAGAAAGTTAAGTCGCCGACAACATATTCGTTCTCACGGGTCCAAACGGCCAGGTCGCTGCTATGGAAGTTCTTCCACATCAGCTTGGACAGAGTCACGTTCTCGGGATAACGGGGAGTACCGATGGTGTTCTCACGATAGAGCATGAGAGGTGTGTTGACATCCTCGCCGGCGTTGGAGTGGATGGAGAAGAACAGGTCGCAACCCAGCTGGTTGGCTTCGGCAGCGATGCCGGACAGCGAGCGGTCGTCGGCTTCGGTGTTCTTGATTCGGCTCAGGTAAGGCTTTGCACCTAACGAGTCGAGGATGTGATACATGTGGAGTCCTTTGTAGAGATTCGATTTCGACTCCCAATAGCCCAGTGTGTCGTTTGATGCGAAGGGGTATATCTGAATAGGTCGGTCATTCGAGGTGTAACCGCCGTGACCGGGGTTGATGTACACCTTGAGATCCTTCATTTTCTTTGCTTCGGCATCGTTGCTGCAAATACCGAATGCGGTAGCAGCAATGGCCAGACCGGCAATATATTTGGTCAATTTCATGATAACAATCGTATGAAGTGTTCAGAGATGAGAGGATTATTTAACTTGGATAAGATACATGTCGCCGGCAAGGGTGGAGTAGACAACATTACCGTTTGCCGAGGCTGTCGATTCGCCTACCTTGACGTCATCAGCAGTCAGGTTGACGGATATGCCGGTGCTGAGATCGTGAATCTTCAAGGTCGAGTCGAGGATAACGTATCCGTCGTCGTGACTTTCAACGAAGGTAACGAAGTTATTGCCTGCCCATGCGGGATAGTCACCCTTGGCAGCAATCTTGACAGGATTCGAACCGTCAATATCGGATACAAATACACCCTGGAAGGGTTCAACAAAGGCGATCTTCGATCCGTCGGGGCTGACTGAAGCCCAAAGGTACGAATGGGCGTTGGCAAGAGGCGTTAGCTTGGTCGACTTGCCATCCTTACTAACTACGATACCGTCGTAATCGGCAAATACATATTCGGTCTGGCCGGCGAGGTCGCGCAGATTGTGCTCATCTCTGCTCATGGCTGACATCTTGCGGCCTTTACCGTCTGTAAAGCTGAAAGCACGCGCATCGCGGTTCATCAGGCCGTCGACGAGAGCTGCAGTCTGGTAGACAACAGTCGAGCCGTCGTTGCTGAATACAGGATTGAAACCGGCACCGGGAGCATCATCGAGTACCGTGATGCCGGCTTTGCCGAGGGTGAGGGCTTTGAGTCCGGTGTGATTGTCAGAACTGAAAAGCATGGTTTTGCCGTCGGGGCTGAGTACAGGGTTGTGCGCGGGGCCGTCTGTCTCTACCTTTACTGCAGGGCTGACAGTGAGAGCCGAAGCTCCAACAGATGCCAGCAGTGCAAACAGGCTAAGGTAAATCTTTTTCATTGAAATGTAATGATTGATAACAAGGTTAAAATTCGATAAAATCCGGCACTAAGCCGGGGCGAATTACGTCAGTCCGGATATACGGTAATTCTATCTGAAATACCGTATATCCGGTGGCGTAAATTCGGGGTTGATTGGATTAGTGGGCAATCTGTACTTTCTGTACCGATTGACCGCCTGCTGTGTGAACGATCACGATATAAGCACCGGGTGCCATTTCGCTTACGTTTATAACGTTGCCGTTGTTGCGGGCGATTACGTTACCGTTCATACCTACGAGTTCGATACCGGTGATATAGCAACCGGCGTTAGCCACGATGTAGTCGCTGCCTACATTGATGCTGAGACCTTCGATTTCGATGTCCTGCACGGCTGCAATATCCGAGCAGATGATGTTGTCGACCTTGAAGCTACCGCTCTTACTCATCAGCGAAGGATTCTGAACGAGCTTGATACCGGTCAGTTTCGAAGGTCCTTCGAGTGTGGCAGGAACGGTGATGTAGCGCCAGCCGAGGAAGTTGAGTTCGCATACGGGCAGGTACTGGGTAGCAGTCTCGTTGGTGAGCTCGAGGTAAACTTCGTTGGCAGTCAGGTCGCCGTACACGTGAACACCTATGTTGGACGAAGGTACAACCGAGATTTCTTCGTTAGGAGCGCAAGCGTAGAGCACTTCGCCGCTTTCGTTGGTGTTGAAGGTGTAATTGAATGTTGTAGCTGCAGCGCCCGAAAGTTTGTCGGTCGACTTGGCGGTAGAAGCCGAGGCCACGTTTAGCGACGATTCTTCAACATACTTGAAGGCGGTAGCGTTGTCCATTTCATCTACAAGCTTCATGTCAGTTTTGGTTTCGCCTGCGTCAACAGCCTTGAATGTCAGTTTGACGGGTTTCTGAATGGTGATACCATCCTTATCGGCGAAGTCGCCTGACAGTTCGAGGGTGTAGGTTTCGCCAACGGTAAGATCGCCACCGAAGGGAATGCGGAAGAACCCGTATTCCGAGCCGGTCTTCGAGTTGGTCATAGCGCGTTTGTTGAAGGCAACGGTGTTACCCTTGCTGTCCTTGCACGAAATCTGGTTGAGGATGGGCACTGTGTTGGGCAGTTTGTCGAAGCGGAATTCGATAGCAGCGCCTTTGTAGTGAACTTCTTCGTCCTGTTTGGGGAACGAACCGATGATGTCCATGAAGTTGCGGTCGGTGGTGAAGAATGAGAAGCTGAAAGGCTGCTCGAGGTGCAAACCGCCGGGATGCATGGCTTCGGTGCCGAGGGTTACGGTGTACTTGGTGCTGATGTTATAGGGGTTGGTAGGAGTGAACACCATGCGGTAGTTCAGGTCCTCCCATGCGAAGGTGCCTTCGACGGGAGGATCGATCTTGAATGCCTTTTCAGTGGCTTCCATATCCATGTCCCAGTTGAACTGGAACACTACGGGAGTGTTACACAGAACTGGTTCGTCGCCGTCTTTCCATACGGGACCATAGCTTTCGACTGTGGGAGGAGTGCTGCGCACCTTGCTCATCTGCATGTTGGCAAAGGTGATTTCGTCAGCGGTGACGGTGACGGCAGTCTCAACAGGCATGTGAGTGTCGATCGTTGCGCGTACCGTATACGAACCGGGCTTGACGTCCTTGAACAGATAGAAGCCGTTGGTGTTGATCTTATCGGTATTATATGTATCGATTACATTACCCGAAGCATCGAGAAGTTCAACCTTGGCACCCTGGATGGTTGCAAACTTGTCATCACCATACTTGATGTAGTCGCCCGAACGAGGCACGCGGGTGTCGTTGAGACGACCTGCGATGGCACCTACTTCAAGACCGGGAACTTCGAAATACTCGTCGATGGCTTTGCGGAAATGCCATGCTTCAACCCAGCAGAAGTCGTCAGACATCAGTCGATAAGCTTCGGGGATGTAGTCGTGGAACGAGCCTTCCGACAGCATCGAGGTGATCTTCTGGCCACGGAGCGCGCCCAGGCCGGAAGTACCCCACGATTTGTAGAACGACCAGTCGCCGCGGCAGTTCTCGGTGGTCTGAGTCCAATAGGTCGCACCGTTCTGGAGTAGATACTTGTTCAGAATCTTACAGATTTCGAGGGAACCGGGCACCTGAGGTTCGTTGTCGTATCCACGGAAGAGCATCAGCGGGAAGTTACGGCGGGCAACAGTACCGGTGGCGTTG
This sequence comes from uncultured Bacteroides sp., assembly GCA_964572615.1. Taxonomy (GTDB): domain Bacteria; phylum Bacteroidota; class Bacteroidia; order Bacteroidales; family Muribaculaceae; genus CAG-873. The sequence goes on along the minus strand of CAZNGJ010000003.1, from coordinate 54,196 downwards.
GAGTGGATAGAGAAAAAGATGTTGGCACCGCTGTTGTTCGACAGGGCTACGATGGTCGACAGACCGAGGTCGTCGGCTTCGGTGTTGGTTACACGCGACATCTCGACTGCATATCCTTTGGCAATCAGCATGTCGCGCAGCTGCAGACCCTTCGAAAGGTTGGAGTTCGATTCCCAATAACCATTGGGGTCGCCCTGTTCGTAAGGTTCGATGACCACGTTACGGTCGTTTGATTCGTGACCGCCGTGACCGGGGTTAATATATACTTTCAGGCCCTTTGCGTCGCGGGCGTTACCGGCGACGATGGCTCCGGCCATCATGATAGCCGTAGCGAAAAGTTTGGCTTTGTTTACGTTCATGTCTTGGTCGGATTATTTAAGGGTTACATTAACTTGATACATGCGGCCATCGATGGTCGAGTAAACCACTTTATTGGCTTCGGCTGATGCGGCAGGGGCGAAGGTCATGGATTCGGGCTTGGTGATAGCCTGAGTCTCCGAACCGTCGGCCTTGATAAGCACGATCTGCGAGGAGCTGTACTGATGGCCGTCGTCGGTACTGTTCTGAGCGATGATATGGTCGTTACCGAACCATACGGGAGCTTCGAAATTACCGGGACGCGACAGGATGTTACCGTTGAGGTCGGTGATGACGATGCCTTTGCCGGCAGCCACAAACATCACCTTCTTTCCGTCGGGCGAGAGAGATTCCCAAAGATAACCGGCTTGGGCCTCGACGGGAGTATATGCTTTCTCCTGACCGTTTACACATATATATAATGTGGAACCCTGTGTACGTACATTCGTACGGGGAGCGAGTGCTACTTTGTCAGCATTGTCAAAGTGGGCAACAAGTGCTTCGTTAGGATTGGCTGTGATTTTCTGTACGGACCCCGAAGCAAAATCGTATGTGCGCAGGTTAGTGTAGTCAATACCTGAGAAGAGCAGGTGCTGACCGTCGGCGCTAAGCACCGGGTGGTACATATCGGATTCCACGCCTTTTAGGATAGGCTCGGGGGTGGAAACCTGTGCCATCTGTGCGTTGACAGCTAAGGCTGCAAAGACAGCGGCAACAGAAAGGATGGTTTTCTTCATGATTGATTATTTTGGATTTGTAGTTTATTTCACGATAACTTTGGTGGCTTTGCCATCGGCAACGCGGATGTACAGGCCGGGAACGAGGTTGGAGCCGTTCATTTCGACACCCTGGAGGTTGAAGTAGTGCTCGGTACCGTCGTTGGCAACACCATTGGCGATAATGCCTTCAACACCATCCCAGAAGTTCTTGTAGAACGCATGGATGGCCTTGAAGTCGACGTGTTTGTTTCCTGTAGGACCATTCAGGTTGAGAGCGATTGATTTGAACAGTACCGGATAAGTTGCGATGTCCTTCGTGTCGCTGAAGTTGTCGATGGGAAGGGTGATCTTGTTGTCGGCCGAAGCAGTGAGTTCGCCTTCGTAGGTATAGGTGACAGGGCGATCCGCGTTGGCGGGGTGCAGGCTTACAACAACACTCTTCACTGAAGTTTCGCCGGGGTTAAGGGTGAGTTCAAGAGCGTCAGGGAGACTATAGAAAGTGATGTCCTTTGCGAGGGTGATTTTGGGACTGCGAGTCGAACTTATGTTGAAGTCGAGACCCATGCCGCTGTCGGTGCCTTTGGCGGTGATAACGCCGTTCTTTACACCCGAGTAAGATATTTTCCAGTCGGCGGGATTGATTTCGGCACCATCGAGGGGTACGAGGGCTGCTTTTGCAGCTTCCACGGTTACTGTGGTAGCATCCGAGAAGTCTCCGATCGATCCGGTGAGGGTGGCAGTGCCTTCGGCAATACCACGGAGAACGCCTTTTTCGTCAACCGAGATAACGGCATCGTCAGAAACCGTCCAAGTCAAGGCTGCGGGATCGTAAACAAATTGGTTGCCGTCAACCTGAGCGGTTACCTCGATGGGGTATGCACGATGCATGTCAATCAGGATGGGCTTAACACGGAGTGCGAGTTCCGATTCGACGATAGTGATGGGCTTGGTTACAGTGACACCGTTGTAAGTAGCGGTGAGTTCCGATACCATGCCGGTGCTACCTGCGGTGTAGGTGTTGCCGTCACAAGTGCCGGCAGCTTCAGGGCAAGAGAGCGTGAAGTCCTTGAAGTCGTCATCGAGTACAGTGCCATACTGGTTGAACGCGATGACGCGGGGAGTCGAAGTAGCGTAGATGGGTGACTTGAGTTCGTAGTCGTAGAATTCGAGTCGGGCGATGTTGTTATCTTCGGGGGCGATGTTGAATGCAACCATGCCGTTGGCTACAGCGCGAGGTGCAGATTCGGTAGTTTTGTTTATAATCTTGTCGCCTACCATCATCATAGCCGAACCACCGGCATCGAAGTTGGTCATCGAAGTACATCCATAGTGCATGGCGAGCTGACACATAACAGTAGTCGAGCAACCTGCCGATGTGCCATAAACGGGGTCGGTGGCCTTGTCGATAACGATGATGTAAAGTACGGTGCCGTCTTCGTTACAACCGTAACCGGTGCGCGAATATACCTGGCTGTTATAGCTTTCGGAGGTGTTGTAGGTGGTCAGTTCTTTGTCGACCATAACTTGGGCATTACCGCCAACAAGGTTGTTCATCTTAACCTTGGTTTTGTCGGGGGCAATCCAGTTGTAGCGGACAGTTACCTTGTCACCGGCAGCAAGCTTGGCCAATTCGGTTGCTTTCGAACCGCGACCAACAAGGGCAAGGTCGTAGCTGCCGAGGGTGCCGTTGCCGGCGTTGGTTTTAACATCCTTGACGGTGAAGGTCATGTTGTCGCCTGCGCTCCACTGTTCGCCCGCGTCCATGCTAAGATAAACTTCGGTTGCGCAGTTGTTGACAACGGTGAAATGCTGTTTGCCGTCGGCACCTTCGGCCTGGTCGCAGCAACGGAAAGTACGGCTTGTGGGGTAGAAGGAGTTGTACAGACCGATTTCTTCGTCGCGAACGATCTTGTTGCACTGGAAGATTTCGAGGTCTCCGGTCTTTTCGTTGTTGATCCAGCCTTCCCACTTGAACTTGTTGGAGCTGTACACCTTGCCGTCGGTGGTGATACCGGTGATGCCGGTGTGTGTCAAGCCGCCGTTATACTTGTCCGACTTGCAGTTGGTCTCGGTGATGATCTTGCCGTTCTTGAGGTTGCCATTGTAGGTTACGCCAACCATCTGGTCGCTGTACGGGGGCTGGCCGCTTACGCACCAGAAGTTAGCGTTGGCTCCTGCCAGAGCAACGTGGCCGGGCTTCGAGTTACGCTTGGCACCTGTAACGAGCGATTCGGTCGAATACAGCTTTTCGGCAGCTTGCTGAACTTCGACGGAATTGTAGGGGTTGGTAACGTCTATGCGGAGCATGTTGACGTTTAGCGGGTAGCCCGGGATGCGAAGACGGGTGTAATGCACACCGGGGCCAAGGTCGCGGTCAATAAGGGTGTTGATTTCGTAAGTCTTGCCATTAAGCTCGACTGTTTCGGCGGCTATGGCGGTCATCGAAACGGCCATTAGCCCCAGTCCGAGGAGTAAAGATTTTTTCATACGATAACTGAGTTATTTAGATTTTAGGATTTTCCAAAGATCGGTTAAATGATATGATTGGTAAAATACGAGTTAAATTATTGATTTACAAGCTGATTGGTTAAATGATAGAGAGCGTGGAGAAATGTACTCTAATTGCAAGGCAAATTTAACCTTAAATTTTTGTTTTCCGCGCATAAATTCTGTTAAATTTTCTTTTATTTCCTTATTCAATATTATTAAGAGCGCAGATTTACAGACAGGGATGTACTTAAAAACTGTATATAAAACTTAAATAATATTTATTAGGGCAATTTGACCCGAATATTGTTTCTTTTTTACCAAAACTTTAGTTAATTTTGCGAGACCCATTATTAGCACATTTCAACTGAAAGTTGTAATGTAAGTATACTACACGTTCTAATCGCCTTAGAATCATAATGAAAATCAATCATTTAACATACTTGTTGGTTGCCGGTGCCCTTACTGTCGGCAATAGTGAAACGACATACGCAGCTTCGGCCGGTAATGCCGCCAGTGAGCAGGCAGTCCTGACGGTGCTCAACCGTTACCTGCCGGGAACTTCCGGAATTGGCAAACTGAAAGTCAATAAGGTCGTTACAAACGATGCTACGAAGACCGTAACTATCGACCTCAACGAGACGGGCGGTTATATTCCCTTGACGGCTGAAAGCTTGAAGCATCTGAAGAGCGACATAGCTAATGGGCTTGGAGCTAAATACAAAAGCTACGATGTCAAAATTGATGTAGTTCGTTATGCTAAGGATGGCAAAGAGACTTCTCGCCGTTCCATGGATACACTGACGCTCTTTGCTCAAAAGGTATTTAATTCACCAACTGAGAAAGGTAAATTTGTCAGCAGGGTAGGCGCTCCTGAAGCTCCTAAAGGTCTCGATGGTAGCAACCTGGCTATCTGGCAGAGTCACGGCTGGTACTTTGAGCCAAAACTCAACCGCTGGGAGTGGCAACGCGCACGCATCTTCCAGACTGTTGAGGATCTCTACACTCAGAGCTATGTGATGCCCTTCCTCATGCCCATGTTGGAAAATGCCGGTGCATACGTTATGAGTCCCCGCGAGCGTGATACAAACCTCAACGAACTCATTATAGACAATGACGGCGGTTTTGCGGTGGGCAAATATATGGATACCGGTTGGAAAACAACCGATGTTCCGGGATTCGCATACGCTGATTCCGTGTTGACAGTTAATTACAATCCATTCCGCAAAGGTACTGCCAAAATGGCAGAAACGACTGAAAAAGGTAAGAAGGTTGGTAGTGCACAATGGTCTGCCGACATCCCCGAAGATGGTATGTATGCAGTCTACGTGTCCTATCAGTCACTCCCCAACAGTGCTACCGACGCTCATTATACTGTGAATGCTAAGGACGGAAAGCACGATTTTATTATCAACCAGCAAATGGGTGGTGGAACATGGATTTATCTCGGCCATTTCCCCTTTGCAGCAGGCGCCTCCGGTGAAGCACTCGTCGAGCTGACTACCGAATCGTCCGACAATGGCGCAGTCGTAACTGCAGATGCTGTAAAGATAGGTGGTGGCATGGGTAATGTTGCCCGTAAGGTTGGCGAACCGAAAGAGCCGATTGATTATGACTATGTTCTGAGCGGTTATCCTCGTTTTACGGAGGGAGCCATGTACTGGTTGCAATGGGCCGGTGCACCGGATAGCGTTTATACGCTAAGTAAAAACGTTAATGATTATAACGACGATTATCGCAGTCGTGCAGAGTGGGTCAACTGGCTTGCCGGCGGTTCATCGGTGCTCCCCAACCGACAGGGTCTTAACATCCCCGTCGACCTTGCATTCGCTTTCCATAGCGATGCCGGTACGACGATGAACGACTCTATTATCGGTACACTTGGTATCTACTGTACGGACGGCCGCGCCAATGGTGATTTCTATGCCAACGGAACTTCGCGACTTGCTTCGCGCGATCTTACCGACTTGGTAATGACCAATATTGTCAACGATGTTCGTGCTTCGTTTGAACCCAACTGGACACGTCGCGGCATGTGGGATGCAAGTTATTACGAAGCCCGTGTGCCCGAGGTTCCAACCATGCTGCTCGAACTGTTAAGCCATCAGAACTTTGCCGACATGAAGTACGGACTTGACCCCGAGTTTCGTTTTGTTGTGTCCCGAGCCATATACAAAGGTATGCTTCAGTTCCTCGCTCAGCGCGACGGGCGTGAGTATGTCGTACAGCCTCTACCTGTCAAGGATTTTGCCATTACCGGCAACAACGGTAAATATAAATTAACTTGGAAAGAAACTGTCGATTCACTCGAAGCAACCGCTACACCGAAATATTATTTGGTTGAAGAACGTATCAATGATGGTGCTTTCAAGCAGATAGCCAAGGTTGACAAACCTTTCTACGAAGTAACTGTTTCTGACTCAGACATTCATTCATATCGCGTTATTGCCGGTAATGACGGCGGTGTTTCCTTTGCCGGAGAAGTTTTGGCTCTTTGCAATAAACCCGGTGCGAAAACTGTTAATATAGTCAACGGTTTCACCCGCGTTTCGGCTCCGGATTGGTTCGACAGCGGTGAGATCGCCGGGTTCTACGATACGAAAGACCACGGTGTACCATACGTGCAGGACATATCCTATATTGGTTCGATGTTCGAGTTCCGTCGTGACATCCCCTGGATGGATGACGACGCTGCCGGTTTCGGTGCCTCTCGTGCCAACTATGAAGACAAAGTAATTGCCGGTAATACATTTGATTTCGTCTATACTCACGGTAAGGCTATTGCCGATGCCGGTTACGGTTTTGTGTCGACGAGCGTTGCTGCATATATGGAAAGCCCCTTGGCAGGCGAGCCTATGTTGGTCGACCTTATCCTTGGCAAGCAAAAAGAGATAGCTCGTGGACGCGGTGTTTATGGCACTGCATACAAGACTTTCCCTATCGCCTTGCAGGATAAGATTCGCAAGTTTACTCAAACCGGCGGTTCTATCTTTGTAAGCGGTTCGTACATTGCCACCGATCTTTGGGATAACCCCTTCAGTAGTGAAGCAACTGCGAAAGCTGACAAAGAGTTTGCGACCGGTGTTCTTGGTTATCACTGGCGCGTCGGACAGGCTACTGTCGAAGGAGATGTTTACGAAGTGCAGTCTCGCTTTCCGCAGTTCAATGGCGGTAAGTTTGAATTCAGCAACGAACTGAACAGTGACATGTATGCAGTCGAAAGTCCTGACTGTGTCTATCCTGCCGACGATGCGAAAGGTGCCACCATCATGCGTTATAGCGAGAACAACCTTATCGCAGGAATAGCAAACAACGCCGGTAACTACCGTACGGTTGTGATGGGATTCCCCTTCGAGACCGTCAAAGGAGCAGACAGCCGCCTCAAAATGATGAGGCAGGTGCTGAATTTTCTGACCGACAATAAATAACGAAAAATATACTAATCACAGCATAATTTTTTTACCTAAATAATCAATTAACCTTATGAAAGCTACCATCAACTGCTTCCTCCCTTACGCAGACGAAGCGCAAGTTAAAACCACCGTCGAAGGTCTTAAGGCATCGCCTCTGGTAACCAAAATCTTCCTGTTGGCCACCAATGCCGACCTCAAACCCCTCGAAGGTTGCGAACTTATCGCCATAGACGGCCTCAATACATCGTCGACAATGAAAAAAATAGCCGAAGCAGCCGATGGCGACTACATCCTGCTTTACACCAAGTATAATAACCTGGTGATGGGCTATTTCGCACTTGATCGCTTTGTTAAACTCGCTGAGGACTCGAAAGCAGGTATGCTCTATGCCGACTACTACACCATCGTAGAAGGCAAGAAGACCAATTCGCCCGTTATCGACTATCAGTTCGGTAGCCTCCGCGACGATTTCAACTTCGGCTCGGTTCTGTTCTTCAACACCGCCGACTTCAAGAAAGCTGCTGCAGGTATCGACAAGGAATATACCGCTGCCGGTCTCTACGACCTGCGTCTGCGCCTGAGCCGCATCGCTCCTATTGTTCATATCAACGAATACCTCTACAGCGATGTTACTCTTGACAACCGCAAGTCCGGTGAAAAGATCTTCGACTATGTTGATCCCAAGAACCGTGGCGTTCAGATCGAAATGGAAGAGGCTTGCACCGCACACCTCAAAGAAATCGGTGGTTACCTCGAACCCAAGTTCGCTGAAATCAACTTTGATAAGGGCGACTTCGAATACGAAGCATCGGTTATTATCCCCGTACGCAACCGTATCCGCACCATTCGTGACGCTATCAAGAGCGTACTGTCTCAGAAGACCGACTTCCCCTTCAACCTCATCGTTATCGACAACCATAGCACCGATGGCACAACCGAAGCAATCGACGAATTCAAAGACGATCCCCGCCTGATTCACATCATCCCCGAACGCGACGACCTCGGTATCGGTGGTTGCTGGAACGCCGGCGTTCAGCATCCCAAGTGCGGCAAGTTTGCCGTTCAGCTCGACAGCGACGACGTTTACGCTGACGAAAACACCCTCGCCAAGATGGTCAAGGCATTCTATGATCAGAACTGCGCAATGGTAGTCGGCACATACGAACTGACCGACATCGACAAGAACCCCATTCCCCCGGGCGTAATCGACCACAAGGAATGGACCCCCGAAAACGGCCGTAACAATGCACTCCGTATCAACGGTCTCGGTGCTCCCCGTGCTTTCTACACCCCCATGCTCCGCGAAATCCACGTGCCTAACACCAGCTACGGTGAAGACTATGCACTCGGTCTTGCATTCAGCCGTCATCACCAGATCGGTCGCGTTTACGACGTCGTTTATCTGTGCCGTCGTTGGGAAGACAACTCCGACGCAAGCCTCGATGTTGTGAAGATGAACAACAACAACCTCTATAAGGACCGCATCCGTACTTGGGAACTCCAGGCTCGTTGCGCCATGAACGCTGACAAAAAGTAAACCCTCGATATAATGAGCGTTACCTCCAAACAAATCAACGAATTCCTTGAAGGTCAGTTGGCTGTCTGGCAAATGGCAGCCGACAACTTCAAGGCGTTGGAGGGCGTTAAGGTCAAAGACCTTGACGTCGACGGAATGAAGATAAAAGTACAGTTCAATCCGGCTCGTATCGTGTCGTCGTCGGCCAAGGTAGATGCCAAGTCGCTCAAGGAACGCAACTGCTTCCTTTGCGGCGCCAATCGGCCTGAGGTACAGACAGGCATAGAGTGGGGACCTGACGGAAAGTACATTATCCTCATCAACCCTTTCCCTATCTTCCCTCGTCATCTTACAATCCCCGATCAGAACCATGTCGATCAGCTTGTTGTCGATCGCATCAAGGATATGATGGATCTGGCATCCGAGCTTGATGAATATACGGTGTTCTATAATGGCCCAAAGTGCGGTGCGTCGGCTCCCGACCACATGCACTTCCAGGCCGGCAATTCCGATTTCCTCACTATTGCCGAGGCTCTCGAAGATGCCGAACTGAAAACTGTTGCAGAGGAAGAGGGTAAGGCGACCTTGGCTCTGGTTGACAGCCTCCCACTCAAGGTGTTTGTCATCGATGCAACCGACCACGAAGCCGGTGCGCGCATGTTCCGTCGCCTTTACGACGCCATCCCCGTTCCCGAAGGCGAGAAGGAGCCGATGATGAATCTGCTGTGTTACTCGACCCCTGCCGGTGTGCGTCTCGTTGTTATTCCCCGTAAACGTCACCGTCCTTCGTTCTACGGCATGGAAACTGAAGAACAGATGCTTATCTCGCCCGCTTCGGTCGATATGGGTGGCGTATTCATCACTCCTCTCGAGAAGGACTTCGATCGTGTAGATGCCGATGTCATCCGTCGCATCTTCGACGAACTTTGTCTGACTACTGATGAAGTAAACGAGATCGCTTCGAACGTTAAGTAACCCGTAATAAGAATAAAGGTATGCTTGAACCCTTTATCCATGTTGGTATCCTCAGTGCTCCGCTCATCGACATCGTTCTCCTTGACGAGTACACTGTCGAAGGACATCAGGTGCGCGGTCCTCAGACCATTTCCCTGACACCCGACGGCAAGATTGCGTGGCAAGGCAAAGAATACGATACGCTCGAGTTTCATCCTTACAACCCCGAAACCGGTACTTTCGAAATTAAAGATGTTGTTATCGGTGTCAACTTCCACTGGGAGCGAAAGGAGGATCAGCGATTTAGCGGCTCTGCCCGCTTCATCGTCGAGGGCGACAAACTGACCATCGTCAATGTTCTCCCTGTCGAGAACTACCTGCTTAGCGTCATTTCGTCCGAGATGAGCGCGAACGCATCGCTAGAGCTCCTTAAGGCTCACGCTGTAATATCGCGTTCATGGCTTCTTGCACAGATCGAGAAGAACAAGAGCATTGCTGACAGTGGCGAGACATATTGTGCATGCACCGAAACCGCCGAAGAGCGTGTTAAGTGGTACGACCGCGAGGATCATGTGAATTTCGATGTATGTGCCGACGACCATTGCCAGCGTTATCAGGGCGTCACCCGTCAGTCCACACCTAAAGTTGCCGAGGCAATTGCCGCAACACGTGGTCAGGTGCTGATGTATGATGGCGAACTGTGCGACGCACGCTTCTCGAAGTGCTGCGGTGGCGTGTTCGAAGAGTTTGAGAATTGTTGGGAACCTCGCCATTACCATTATCTCGGCGCACGCCGTGATGGTGTCAACGAGAACGACTATCCCAACCTCCGCGACGAAGTTACCGCATCCGAGTGGATTACGACTCGCCCGGATGCGTTCTGCAATACAGCCGATGCCACCATCCTTAGTCAGGTGCTCAATAACTACGACCAGGAGACAACCGATTTCTATCGTTGGAAAGTCGATTACAAAACCGACGAACTCAGCGAGATTGCTTGTCGTCGCAGCGGGATTGATTTTGGTACTATTGTTGACCTTATTCCACTCGAACGAGGCACTTCGGGTCGTCTTGTGCGCCTTAAGGTTGTCGGAACGAAAGCCACAAAGATTATCGGCAAGGAACTCGAGATTCGTAAGGCACTGTCCAACAGTCACCTCTATTCGTCGGCATTCACTGTCGAAAAGCATGATGTTGATCCCGCCACAGGTATTCCTGCCGGGTTCACGCTGCACGGAGCAGGGTGGGGACATGGCGTAGGTCTTTGCCAGATAGGAGCAGCCGTAATGGGTGCCAAGGGCTACGATTATCGCGCCATCCTCGCTCACTATTTCATCGACGCCGCTGTAGAAACACTCTATAAGTAGACGATTCTATTCAGTCGTCTATATATCTTTTTAACCAATCTTATATTCAGATTAATCAATAGCAATGGCTAAAGTAACTTATCGCAATCCCTGGTCGTGGATTCCCACGCTGTATTTTGCCCAGGGTATTCCTTTTATATTCATCAACATGGTTACCATGGTGATGTTTACCGAGATGGGTATGTCGAAAGCCGATGCCACCCTCTACACAGGTTGGCTCTACCTCCCCTGGGTAATCAAACCCTTCTGGGGTCCTATCGTCGACATCCTCAAGACAAAGCGCTGGTGGACAGTTATGATGCAGCTCTGTGTTGCCATCGGTCTGGCCGCTATCGCATTCACCTTGCCTCTCCCAACTGACCAGGAAGCTGCTGCCGGAGTTCCCGTCAACGCGTTCATGGTCTGCCTGTTCTTCTATTTCTTCACTGCTTTCTGCTCGGCTACGCATGACATAGCATCCGACGGTTTCTACATGTTGGCCCTCGATACTAACAAGCAGTCTATGTACGTCGGTATCCGTTCGACTTTCTATCGTTGCGCCAGTGTTTTCGGTCAGGGTGGTCTGGTTATGATTGCAGGTCTGCTCGAAAACTACACCGGCAGTAAGTCGGTAGGTTGGGAATGGACCGTAATCGGCACATCGGTGTTCTTTGCACTCGTGTTTGTTTACCATTTCTTCATCCTGCCTTATCCCACAACTGACGGCGCTGTGGGTGGCGAAGGTAACAAGTCGATCAAAGGTATCGCCAAGGAATTTGTCGGTTCGTTCGCAACTTTCTTCCAGAAGAAACACGTTGTGCTTGCTATCCTGTTCATGCTGTTGTATCGTCTGCCCGAAGCACAGGTTGTAAAACTTTGTCAGGTGTTCCTCAAGGCTCCCGTGGCCGAAGGTGGTCTCGGTCTGACTCAGGTAGAACTCGGCTTTGCATACGGTGTACTCGCTATCGCCGGTCTTACCGTAGGTGGTATCATCGGTGGTATCTGCGCTGCCAACGGTGGTCTGCGCAAGTGGATTTGGCCCATGGCCCTTGCTACTTCGCTGAACTGCGTGGCTTACATCGTTCTATCGAACATCCAGCCTGATTATGCTACCATGACCGGTAAGGTCATCACATGGTGTTGCATTATCCTGGAACAGTTTGCATACGGTTTCGGCTTCACCGCCTTCATGCTCTTCATGATGTACTTTGCTGATGGTCCCTACAAGACCTCTCACTATGCTATCTGCACCGCCTTTATGGCACTTGGCATGATGTTGCCCGGTATGGCCGCAGGTTGGATCATGGAAGACGTCCTCGGCAACTCGTATGTCAACTTCTTCTGGTGGGTATTGGCTTGTAACCTTGGTACATGGGGTGTAACAGCTTTGGTTCGTCCTCACATCGATCCTGCTTATGGTGCCAAAACACCTGCGAAAGAAGAAAGTAAGTAAAACCTGAACCATATCACTTTTCACAATATGAAAAAGATTTTAATGGTGGCTATGGCTGCAATGACAGCCCTCTCGATGGCCGCTCATGTTAAGCCCGGTGTCGAGGTGCTCCGCGACCGTGACTTCGCCGGCCTCAAAGGCAAGCGTGTTGGTCTGATAACCAACCCCACCGGCGTCGACAACAATCTTAAGTCGACTATCGACATTCTACACGAGGCTGATGGCGTAACGCTCGTTGGTCTCTATGCCCCCGAACATGGCGTTCGCGGTGATGTACACGCAGGCGACCATGTCGACAACTTTGTAGACCCCGCAACCGGTGTAACTGTGTACTCTATCTACGGTAAGAACCGCAAGCCGACACCCGAGATGCTGAAAGACGTTGATGTACTTATCTACGACATTCAGGACATCGGTTGTCGTTCGTTCACCTTCATCTCGACCATGGGTCTCGCCATGGAAGCCTGTGCCGAACTTGGCAAGGATTTCATGGTACTCGACCGTCCCAACCCTGTTGGTGGTAACATTGTCGAAGGCAATCTCACTGAGCCCGATTGCGTTTCGTTCGTAAGCCAGTTTGAGATTCCTTACCTTTATGGTCTGACTCCCGGCGAACTCGCCGTGATGCTCAATGAAGAAGGCATGCTCACCGACGGCAAGAAGGTCAACCTGACAGTTATCCCCATGGATGGCTGGAAGCGCGATATGGAATTCCGCGAAACCGAGATGCCCTGGGTTCTCCCTTCGCCCCATATCCCCAATCCCGAAGCTGCTGTGTACTATCCTGTTTCGGGTATCCTCGGCGAACTTGGTTATATGTCAATTGGTGTAGGTTACACCGAGCCTTTCAAACTGTTCTGCGCAGAAGATGTTGATGCCGAAGAACTTGCCAAACGTATGAACGGCCTGAACCTCCCCGGTATGCAGTTCCGTCCCATCCACATCAAACCCTTCTACTCGGTTGGTCAGGGTAAGAACTTGGCCGGTGTCGAGGTTTATGTGACCGATAAGGAAGTTGCGCCTCTGTCGCTGACTCAGTTCTACGTTATGCAGGAACTCGCTGACATGTACCCCGACAAAGCAACCTTCAAGGAAGGCAATGCCGACCCCAAGCGCTTCGGCATGTTCGACAAGGTTTCGGGTAGCAAACAGATTCGTGAACGCTTCTCAAAGAACCACAAAGTAGCCGACATCGCCGACTACTGGAACAAAGACGCCGAAGCCTTCAAGGCCAAGAGCGCCAAGTACTACCTGTACAAGTAATCTCCTAATCCGCCACCATGCCTCGCAGGGGGCATGGTGGTGGTTATCAATCAACTCTCTCCAACCTTATTATCCCACGGACGGATATGTCCGTAATCACCGCAATGGAACCCAAACACGAACAATACCTTAAAGAAATATCCGCTTTTATACCCAACGACCGTATCTATACCGACGACTTGCGTTGTCTGGCATGGGGTACGGACGCCGGTTTCTACCGTCTGATACCGCAAATTGTAGTTCGCGCTAAAAACCGCGACGAAGTTTCCCGTTTGCTCAATCTCGCCAACTCTATGGACGTACCGGTCACATTTCGTGCTGCAGGAACGAGCCTATCCGGGCAGGCTATCAGCGACTCGGTGCTGATCGTAGCCGGCAAGAACTGGGAGGACTACGAAATCAACGAAGACGGTAGTGTCATTACGCTGGAACCGGGCATTATCGGAGCGCGTGTCAGCGAATTGCTCGCGCCATACGGACGTTTCTTTACTCCCGACCCGGCATCCAAGAAGTCTGCGATGGTCGGAGGTATTGTGATGAATAATGCTTCGGGTATGAATTGCGGTACACATGCCAACAGCGACCGTGTACTGCGGTCCATGGGTATCATCCTGGCAGACGGTACAGCCGTTGATACCGGCGACCCCCTATCGCGCGACGCATTCATGCTCACGCACAGCCATATCATCAACGAACTTGCTGCAATCCGCGACGAGATTCGTGCTGATAAGGAATTGACCGACCGTATCCGTTACAAATATTCCATCAAGAATGTAACAGGTCTAAACCTTCGTCCCTTTGTTGATTTTGACGACCCCTTCGATATTCTTGCCCACCTCATGGTAGGCAGCGAAGGCACGTTAGGCTTTATGTACAAGGGCGAGTTTAATACCGCTCCCGTTAAGAAAAAAGCGGCCAGTACCCTCGTTTATTTCGATGATATGGCCGAGGCAAGCCGTGCTGTGGTTGCCCTTAAAAAAGGTGCACCTGTTGACAGTTGCGAGATGCTCGATACAAAGTCTCTCGACTCGGTGCACGATACAACAGGTAAAGGTCTGACGGCCCTGTTGATCGACACTAAGGCCGATACCGACGAGGAACTCGAGGAGCGTATCGCCGCCATAACTGCCGTACTTAATCAGTTTAAGCTTTTCAAACCTGTTCAATTTACCACCGATCCTAAAGTTTATGGACCTTGGTGGGCGCTCCGCTCCGGCATCTTCCCTGCCGTAGGTGGCACACGTCCTCTCGGCACAACAGTTCTGATTGAAGATATAGCATTCCATATCGACGACCTGCCCAGTGCAACCGTCGAACTGGCAAAACTGCTTGAAGACAGCGGTTACACCGATGCATGCATATATGGTCACGCTCTCGAAGGCAATTACCATTTCGTCATCTCGCAGTCGTTTGACAGTCAAGCTGAGATTGACCGCTACAAAAAACTCATGCACGACATCGAAGTACTTGTTGTCGACAAATACGACGGCTCGCTTAAGGCAGAGCACGGCACGGGGCGCAACATGGCACCTTTTGTTGAGAAAGAGTGGGGCAGCAAAGCCTATTCGATGATGCGACGCGTCAAGAACGTACTCGACCCGAAGGGCATACTGAACCCCGGAGTTATCTTCAATGACGACCCCGAGTGCTACATTAAGGGCATGAAACCTCTGCCTATCACCAACAGCCATGTCAACAAGTGTATAGAATGTGGTTTCTGCGAGGTCAATTGCGTGTCGTGTGGATTTACCCTTAGCGCTCGCCAGCGTATTGTCGTACAGCGTGAGATTTCTCGTCTGCGCGAGACCGGTGAAGACCCCGAACGCCTCGCTCGACTCGAAAAAGGATTCAAATACCTTGGAAATCAGACGTGCGCGGGAGATGGCTTGTGTTCTACATCATGTCCCATGACCATCAACACGGCCGACATGATTCACGACATCCGTCAGGAACACCTACCCCCGACATCGTTTGGCTATAAGGTTGGTAAGGCTGCTGCTGAAAAACTAAGCATTGTTGAAGGTAGCCTCCGTCCGTTGCTAAACCTTGCCGATATGGGTCACCGTGTACTTGGAGACAAAGCTACCGCTGCTTTAGGCAAAGGGCTCCACGCCGTAGGTATGCCCCTATGGACACCGTCGCTTCCCAAAGCAACTTCGACTAAACGTCCCGAACAAAATCACCTGCCACGTAAAGTAGTTTACTTCCCGTCGTGCATCAATCAGACATTTGGTGCCTCACGCGAGAAAGGGGTCAAGGTACCCGACCTTATCTCAACCCTAACTGAGCTGTGCAATAAGGCCGGTTACGAGGTTATATATCCTGAAGGAATGAAACACTTGTGTTGTGGTTTGACTTGGGAAAGCAAGGGTATGCCCGATATAGCCGACCGTAAACTCGAAGAACTCGAAGCCGCTCTCAAGAAAGCCTCCGACAACGGACGTTGGCCCGTGATGTGCGACCAGAGTCCTTGTCTACACCGTATGCGCGACCATATCAAGGATATGAAGTTGTATGAGCCGTCAGAGTTCATTTCCAACTATCTCGTCGAGCATCTTGACTTTTCACCTATCGACGAATCGGTAGCCATACATGTCACTTGCTCGTCGCGGCGTATGGGTCTGGCCGATACAATGATAGGCCTGGCCCGTTTGTGTAGCAAGAACGTCATCGTGCCGAGCGAAGTCGGTTGCTGCGGATTTGCCGGCGACAAGGGTTTCACACATCCCGAGCTCAATCGCTGGGCGTTGCGCAAGCTCCGTCCGCAGATTGAACGTAACGGAGTCAAGCACGGATACTCCAATTCGCGCACATGCGAAATAGGTCTTACCACAAATAGCGGCGTACCCTACAAGTCGATCGCATATTTGGTCAACCAAGTAACAACACCAAAAGTCAAATAGACTTGCTTTTATACTAACCAATCATTTTTTTAACCTGCTGACCATAATGTCAACCAATCAATCCAACACAGCCACTCCAGCGAAGTCCAAGAGACCCAATCGTCTGCTTGCGCTCGACATACTGCGCGGCATTACAATCGCGGGCATGATCCTGGTCAATAATCCCGGTTCGTGGGGCCATATTTATCCGCCTCTCGAACACGCGTCGTGGAACGGCCTTACACCAACCGACCTGGTATTCCCCTTCTTCATGTTCATTATGGGTGTATCCACTTATTTCTCGCTGCGTAAGTTTAACTTTGACCTTACGTGGTCTGCCGGCATGAAGATTTTGAAAAGAACAGTTGTAATCTTCCTTATCGGTATGTTCATAGCCTGGCTTAGCCTGACATTACGAGGATGGCTGTCCAACGGCATGGCCGTATTCGATGCCATGTTCAGCCAGTTCGACAGTATCCGTATCCTCGGTGTTATGCCTCGATTAGCAATCTGTTACGGCATTGCCTCCATTGTAGCGCTGTTGTGTCACGGCAAACAGAAGCCTATATCGGTGCTTATTGTAGCTTTCCTGGTTGTTTATGCCTTCCTGCTGCTTATCGGTAACGGATTCGCCTTTGCCTCCGAGAACATAATAGCAATTGTCGACCGCAACGTGCTTGGCGAGGCCCACATGTATGCTGATACAGTCGACGGACTGACGCTCAAGTTTGACCCTGAGGGCTTGCTCAGCACACTTCCCTCCATTGCACATACTCTTATCGGCTTCCTGGTCGGTGGTATGATAATCCGCACAAAGGACAATACGCTGCGAATCAACAACCTCTTTATCCTCGGCACCATTCTTACATTCGCGGGATTCTTGCTTGATTTCGGTATGCCGATCAACAAGAAGATCTGGAGCCCAACGTTCGTAATGACTACTTGTGGTCTTGCATCGTCGTTCCTGGGTTTGCTCATCTGGATTATAGATATCAAAGGCTATAAAAAATGGTGCCGCTTCTTTGAGGCTTACGGCGTCAACCCGCTGTTTATGTATGTGCTCGGTGCGGTGCTTTCCATCATTATCTCGTTTGTCACTGTGCCTTACTCCGCAGTTGAGTCCGGAGTTATCTCGATTAAGGGTTGGCTCTACAAGGCCATCTGGATTCCCGTTGCCGGTGGTGACGAAACACTCGCTTCGCTATTCTTCGCCATTACATTCGTATTGGTTACTTGGATATTCGGTTATTTCCTGTATAAAAACAAAATTTACATAAAGATATGATACTTATTGCAGATTGTGGAAGCACCAAAATCGATTGGTGCGTAGTTGAGAACGGAAAAGTTGTCAACCAGATTTTTACTTGCGGCATGAACGCCGTGATGCTCACTGAGGAAGAAATGGCCGAACGTATCGGCAACGAACTCGTACCCGAGCTCGGTGATGCCAAAATCGACGCTGTTTACTTCTATGGAGCCGGTTGCATCAACGAGGAAGTTTGCGGTCACGTGGCAAATGCCATCCGCAAGAATATCCCCTCGGCTCAGACCGTAGACGTACACACCGACCTGCTCGCCGCTGCTCGCGCACTGTGCGGTCACAGCGCAGGCATCGCTTGCATCATGGGTACCGGGTCGAATTCGTGTTATTATGACGGCGAGAAGATTTGTGACAATGTTTCTCCCCTTGGTTATATTCTCGGCGACGAAGGTTCGGGCGCTGTCCTCGGTAAGATACTGCTTGGAGACGTGCTGAAAAACCAACTTCCCAAGCATCTTTGCGAGAAGTTCCTCAAGGACTACGAACTTGACCGTATGACCATCATCCGTCGCGTGTATAAAGAGCCGCAGGGCAATCGTTTCCTTGCTTCGGTCACCCCCTTCCTGATTCAGAACATCGAAGAACCCGCTATCCACGCACTCGTGCTCAACGCTTTCAAGGCTTTCTTCGTGCGTAACATCGCTCAGTACGAGGGCTACAAAGACCTTAAGGTCAACTTCATCGGTTCGATCGCATACTACTACCGCTCGGTACT
Organism: uncultured Bacteroides sp.; assembly: GCA_964572615.1. Lineage (GTDB taxonomy): Bacteria > Bacteroidota > Bacteroidia > Bacteroidales > Muribaculaceae > CAG-873. Next base: position 35,770 of record CAZNGJ010000003.1, on the reverse strand, counting down.
CGAAGAAGCCGCCGCCGCCTGCGGTTGCACTGTCGGCACAATCATCAAGAGCCCCATGGAAGGTCTTATCGCGTTCCACTCTTGATCGATAGCTACAAATTCAACACCAATTCATTATCAATAATTTACATAAAAGTCAGCTAATATGGCATTTGTAAAAATCAGTGAACAGTCGTCGCTTTATAACGACCTCGAAAAAAAGTCGGTGTCGGAACTTCTGCACGACATCAACAACGAAGATAAAAAAGTAGCTTTTGCTGTAGAAAAAGCTATTCCTCAGATTGAAAAACTCGTTACCGAAATCGTTTCGCGCATGAAACGCGGTGGACGCATCTTCTACATGGGCGCCGGCACTTCGGGCCGTCTCGGAGTTCTCGATGCTTCCGAAATTCCTCCCACATTCGGCATGGACCCCTCGTGGGTTATCGGCCTTATAGCCGGTGGAGATACCGCCCTGCGTAACCCTGTCGAAAATGCCGAGGACGATACCAACCAAGGTTGGAAGGATCTCCAGGCTTTCGACATAAACGACAAGGATACCGTTATCGGCATTGCTGCTTCTGGTACCACCCCTTACGTTATCGGTGCAATCGAGGAAGCCAAGAAACACGGCATCCTGACTGCTGCTATTACTTCCAATCCCGATGCACCCGTTAGCCAGGCGGCCGACATCGCAATCGAAATGGTAGTAGGCCCCGAATACGTGACCGGCAGCTCGCGCATGAAGTCGGGTACGGGTCAGAAGATGATCTGCAACATGATCACCACTTCGGTTATGATTCAGATGGGTCGCGTCAAAGGCAACAAGATGGTCAACATGCAGCTTTCCAACGCCAAGCTCGTCGACCGTGGCACCCGTATGGTAGTCGAAGAACTCGGCCTTCCCTACGACGAGGCCAAGCGTCTCCTCCTTCTTCATGGCTCGGTGAAGAACGCTGTCGACGCTTACCGTTCAGAGAAATAATCAGCCAATCCTATACCCTATCCGGCCATAACGCACCCAGTTTATGGCCGGATATTTTCACTTTTCATCATGAATAAACGAATTCTGACTGTAGTTGCCGGCTTTGTGCTTGCCACAATTTCGTTCATTGGTTCGGCACAAGCAGTAACCACACCGAAATACAATGAGTTCTACTATCAGCGCGCATCGCTTTTTGATGTGCTACCCGTTGACTCCACTACCATTGTAATGCTTGGTAACTCGTTGACCAACGGAGGCGAATGGCATGAGCTGTTCCGCAACCCCAACGTTGTCAACCGTGGTATCACAGGCGACATCGTACAAGGTGTCAAGGAACGTCTTAAACCCGTTACTTCTGGCCATCCCGCTAAGATTTTCCTCGTCATAGGTGCGAACGACATCAGCCATCACCTTACAACTGATTCAATCGCCGGTGCTATCGTCGACCTTGTCTCGACTATCCGCGAACAGACTCCCAATACGCGGTTGTATGTCGAGTCGATTCTGCCTATCAACAATAGCTTCGGACGTTATAAAAATATGGCCGGCAAAGAACCTGTGGTGGCCGAAATCAACCGACTGATCGAACCTCGCGTCAAGGAACTTGGAGCAACTTGGCTCAATATCACGCCGCTGTTTACCGACGAGGAAGGAAACCTGCGCAAGGATTATACCAACGACGGTCTGCACTTGCTCGGACCCGGCTACCTGGCTTGGCGCGATTTCCTGTTGCCCTATATAAACGAATAATAAGCTTCAATTATGTTGCGAACATCATTTCGTCTAAGTTCATTACTCAGCGCATTCCTGCTTTCGGTGGTGTCGACGGTATCATTACATGCTGCCGACAACCCCGCCTTTAACCCCGGCAAGCCCATGTCGGTAGGTCTCGTATTGAGTGGAGGTGGCGCCAAAGGTATTGCTCACATTGGTGTAATTCGTGCACTTGAGGAATATAATATTCCGATTGATTACATTGCCGGTACATCGATGGGCTCGATTGTGGGCGGATTGTATGCCTGTGGTTATACCCCCGACGAGATGATGCAACTGTTACTTTCCGAGGACTTCTCGTATTGGAGCACGGGGCGTATCAATCCCTCGAAGGTGTATTATTTCAGTCGTGAACCCCAGCTTCCGACGATGTACACCTTCGATATCAATACCCATCCAAAAGATACGGTATTGACTGACGAGGACGCAGTCCCGGCAAGCCTTATCAACCCGTTGCCGATGAACTTCGCGTTTATGGAGCTATTTGCACGCTACACAGCCCAGTGCGGAGGCGACTTCAACAAACTGATGGTGCCTTTCCGCTGTGTGGCTTCCGATGTCGAAGCGGGTCACAAAGTAGTACACTCCTCCGGCAGTGTGGGTGATGCTATCCGCACCTCCATGTCTTTCCCGATCGTTTTCCAGCCCATACGCATGAATGGTGTTTTATTGTACGACGGGGGAATCTTCGATAACTTCCCCGTCGATGTAATGACCGAGGATTTTGCTCCGGATATCATGATCGGTGTCGATGTGTCTGCTACGGAGGTTGGACCACAGACGTCCATTATGGATCAGGTTGACAATCTCGTCATGCGGCGACAAAGTTACGACTTGCCGGCGGATCGAGGTATAAAACTGCGTATCAATCTTGACAAGTTCTCATTACTTGACTTCGAGGCTGCCAAACGAATCGAGAAGATAGGTTATGATCATGCAATGGCCATGATGGACTCGATATGTGGCCGTGTAACGTCACGAATATCTCCTGTCGCACGGAAGACGACGCGCGGTGTTTTCAAGTCGAAGACACCAGCCGTCGTATTTGACCGTGTCGAAGTCTCAGGTGGTACTGAGCGACAGGACAGATACATTAAGTATCTTTTTGAGCCCGTACATACAGACACGTTCGGTATTGCGCACGCCCGAGAATCGTTCTATCGAGCCATTACCCCCGGTCGTCTAAAGGACCTGTTCCCACAAGCGGTGTTCAATGATACTACCAACCGCTTTACGCTCGATCTTAAGGCTTCGCCCAAGGACAGACTGAGTGTTGGTGTAGGCGGCTACATCACGTCTTCGACCAATTCGTTTATTTTCCTCAATTCTGCCTGGCGTACATTGACATTCTCGTCGCTTAATCTTAAATTAAACGGCTGGATAGGTCAGAGTTACATGGCCGGTATGTTTAACGGAGCCATCAATCTCCGTACCCCTATACCTTCGTCGATAGGCATGACTGCCGTTGTTTCGTACCAGAAATTTTACGAAAGCGACCATCTGTTCTATCAAGTAAAGACACCTTCTTTCATCGGCAATCATGAGTACTTCGGACGCTTAGATTTCAGTTGGGCAGCAGGGTGGCGCGGCAAACTGACCGCCTCATTGGGATTCGGGCACCTTCACGAAAGTTTCTTCCGAACCAACTCGCGAGTCTCGTATGATATAGGTCGTGATAATACTACTCGAAATTTAGCGCAGGTGCGAATCAATTATTCCGGAAATACGCTCGACCATATAACCTTCCCTACCAAGGGCCATGACTACGACTTCACGGCAATGGCCGTGGCAGGCAATTTTCGATTCAAGAGTGCAGACGATCTTGTACCCGACGAGCGTTCGCGTCCACGGTGGCTTCAGGTCGAATCGCGAACGCGTAACTATTGGGATATGTCGGCTCATTTCTCGTTCGGCCTGGAGAGTGATGTGCTGTTCTCAACACGCAGCCTCTATCAGAATTATAATGCTGCAATCATAACAGCCCCTGACTTTAATCCGACTCCTGCCGCATACAACGCATTCTCGGTGGGCTATCGCGCCAACTCCTTTGCAGGTGTGGGATTAGTGCCTGTTTATAAGTACAACTCGTCACTGACTGCACGAGCTTCTCTAAACTGTTTCATGCCTTTCCGCAAAATAGAAGAGGGTAGGACCTTCAATGCAGTTTATGGCAAATGGTTCCATAACCCCGAGTTTTTTGGCGAAATAGATATTTGCTATACATTGCCCTTTGCAACTATATCGGCATATACCGGTTATGCTACCGGACGCAGCAAGCCGTGGAGTGTCGGATTGTCGTTCGGAGTGTTCATTCTTGCCCCAAAATTCCTGCGATAAGTTAAAAAAGCTGTAATACGGCTATTAAAATGTCCGTTAAGCCTTGATTTTTCAGGAAAAAGTGCTATCTTTGCGTTCTCAATCATTTTAATCATCATTTCCGACACAGTACAGTTACATTTCTAAGATGAAGAAAGTCTACATTACTCTCTCTTTGGCCGTTGCGATGGCTGTTGCAGCTTCGGCACAGACCAAGTTCGATGCCGCATCGCTCGGCGCAATATCCCATTATAAAGATCTTAAGCAGAATCCAGCCACTAAGTTGGTGACACCTCTTGCTTTACCGTTTGAAATTAATAATACAGCACGTTCATCCGAGATTGAAGCCGGTGTCATCATCAAACTCAATCCCGGCGAGACATTTGACAGCATCGAAGCTGCCGGCCTCAAGATCATGGCCACTGTTGGCGATGATATGTGTGTCGCTTCCGGCTCGATGGACGACATTATCGCTCTCGAAGACGTTCAGGCCGTCCAGGCATTGTCTCTCGGCAGCCCTGTTGATATGTATCTCGACAAGGCACGTGCCGCATCGGGCGTTACCGAAGTTCATAACGGAACCGAACTCCCCCAGGCATACAAGGGTACAGGTATTATCTGCGGTATCTTCGATAGCGGTATCGATCCTAACCACATCAACTTCTACGATGCCGCATTTACTAATACCCGTGTGAAAGCAGTCTACAACACACCCAATCAGAACGGTTCGATTACAGCATACGAAACACCTGAGGATGTTGCACGCTTTACTACCGACAACCGTAACGGCACGCACGGTACCCATACCCTCGGTTGTATGACCGGAGCCTTTAACCGCGCAGGAAATGCAGCTGCTACCAGTGGCTATCCCACCGGCTCGTGTGCTATATATAACGAAACTACCGATCGTGTTACTGCCCTGTCGAGCACCAAGTGTGCTTATTACGGCACAGCTCCCGATGCCGACATCGTGGTCGGTTGCGGTCAGTTATACAACCCCAACATCATTGCCGCAGTTACTAAAATCGTTGACTACGCAAAGGCAAAGAAACAGCCCGCAGTGGTAAACATCTCGCTCGGTTCTGTTGGTGGTCCCCACGATGGTAGCGACCTCATCGGTCAGGCATTCGATCGCCTCAGCAAGGATGCCATTATCTGTGTGGCTGCCGGTAACGAAGGCGAAGATAATATCTCAATTGTCAAGAATCTTACTGCTGCCGACAAAGAGCTGAAAAGTCTTCTCACCTTCTCGTCGGCATCGCAAGGTATTCTTAGTATCTATGGTTCGGATAAGAATCCATTTAAGTTCAGCCTTGCCGTTATTGACAAGACAACCGGCGAAATTAAGGCAAAGAGGGACTACAATACAGAGGGCAGCTTTACCCTTGCAACCTCGAACTATACAAACACGGGGTATCAGCACGAGACTGAATTTGATAATGCCTTCTCGTCATCGTACGCTATCGTTAACGTCTCCGATAACAAAGGTACTACCGGTCGCCATGGTATCTCGATGCAATACGTCGTCAACCGTAATGTTGCAAAGAATCCCAACTACAATCTCGTTCTTGCCGTCTTGATCGAGGGCAATGCAGGTCAGCGTATCGAAATTGTCAATCAGCAGGTTTCGGGCAATGCAAACCTTGCTTCGAATGGATTGGCCGGTTACTCTGACGGTACCAACGAGTTTACAATCAACGATATGGCATGCAGCCCAAATGTACTTTGCGTAGGTTCGTGGACCAGCCGTGTCAAGTGGGGCACCGTAGGTCGCGCAGTATATTCCTATAACGCAGATGCAAACCTTACTCTTAACGAAGTATCGCCTTTCACCAGTTTCGGTGTTCTTTATAACGGACGTTCGCTTCCTGATATCTGCGCCCCCGGTGCCGGTATCGTATCGTCATACAACAGCTATTTCGGCAGTTCGTCCACATACGATGTAGCGCGCTATACCTATAAAGACCGTACATACGTATGGCAGGCTGAACAAGGAACATCAATGGCAACTCCGTTCCTTGCAGGCGTTGTAGCAACCTGGCTTCAAGCTGACCCCTCGCTTACTGTATCGAAAGTTCGCGACATCCTCAAGAAGACAGCAGACCCCCTCGTTGGAAATTCCGTTCAGACAGGTGCAGGTAAACTTAACGCTTACAATGGCCTTAAGGAAGTGCTCGGACTCGGAGCCGTCAACGATGTTAAGATCGAAGACGACATTCTTGTCAAAGTCAGCGCTAACGAAGCCGATATATACGTAACCGGCGGCAATATCAACGCCACTGTCTACAGCCTAAACGGTCAGCCCGTGAAGAATATCGCTACACCGGCCACTTCAGTGACAATCGACCTTAGCGTGTTCGCCAAGGGCTTATATATCCTCAACGTTAACGGAACTCATACAGAAAAGATTTTAGTAAAATAATTGAATTGAATTTATCCAATTTCCCGTCGCGGGCTCCGGGTACGAGAGTATATGGAGCCCGCACTCCTTTTATTAACGTATATTCCTTAATCTCTCCAATGAACACCAAGCATATCTTTATACTGACAGTTGTTGCAAGCGCTCTATTTGCGTCTGCACCCCTTCACGCAGCAAATCCCAGAGCGACAGTGTCGCTGAAAAACATTTTGGCCAAGAAATACGAGTGTACTGACGCCCGGTTCTCTAAACTTCCCCAGTCAAAGGCCGATAATGAAAAGGCCGACGATGAGGAAAGGTTATATTATCCGGTTTTTCTCGAAATTGCCGAGTCGGAGGATGCAACTGCCGTACTCGATTCGCTCGAGGCGGTTGTATACCATTCGCGTGCCAATATCTACTTGACCAGTATTCCGATCGAAAAACTGGACCGACTTATCGATACGCCAATCGTTAATAACTATCAGGTTGCAACGAGTCTTACCGGCAATCTTGACGTAGCACGAAAATGTGCCCGTGTCGACGACGTACATGCCAGTCTTTCTACCATAGACAATGTCGACAAACCCGACGGCCATGCCGTAGTAACAGGTATGTGCGATTTAGGATTTGACCCACGTCATGCGGCTTTTAAGAATAGTCTCAAGCGTTGGGTGATGTACGACGAGTATCATGGTGTGCGCCAAGTGTGGGACGGTTATAACAACATTGTTGCCAACGCCCCCGCAACAGACGACACCACCATGACCCATGCAACCCATGTTGCCAATATCATCGCCGGTCGGCAGGTTGGTTCGCCTTATTACGGAGTTGCCCCCGCCACCGACTTTGTTGCGACCACAAGTCAATTGTCGGAAGTCGGTATATGCAGTGGTATCGAGGACGTGATTGCGTTTGCTAAGGAGACCGGCCGTCCGGCTGTGGTTAACATTTCTGCGGGCACTTACCTTGGACCTCACGATGGTACGGATCTCGTTGGCCGTTATCTTTCAGCCATGGCAGAAGACGCTGTAATATGTTTTTCAGCGGGCAACTATGGTCAACGCGCTAACTGTCAGGTACTCGACCTCGACAAGTATTCCGATCCCGTTGGTTCGGCTTGGTGTGACAGCGGATGGTGTGGACTTGAGGTGCAAGGCGGAACTGACCTTTGGGGCCGTGACAACACGCCATTTGAGTTTCGCCTCGTTGTGTGGGATGTTGAACTGCGCGAGTACAAGTATATTGGCGATTGGACGGGCGGTCTTTCCGAGGATGGCGAAGAATTCCTTGATCTCTCCGAAACTCCATGGTTCACCGAAGGCGGTGTATGGGCCGCCTGGGGTACCGACGAGCACAACAATCGCTATAATGTAGCTTTGCAATATGATTATAAGTCGGAATACATGCAGACCGCTGGACCATGGGCTCGTTATGCTGTCGGTTACCATGTGCGCCGTGTTGCGCCGGGAACTCATGTTGACGTCTATGCCGACGGTATCGTTTCCTTCCTCCATGGCTTCGGAATCCCTGGATGTCAGCGAGGCATTTCAGACGGAACAGCCAGTAACATGTCATCGTGTCCCGATGTCGTGTGCATAGGCGCATGGAACAGCCGTGCCGTCGTACCGGATTTGGTTACGGGAACCCGTGACTGGGGGCATGACGCCCAGATTATTGCTCCCTGGTCGGCTTATGGTACTACGGGAGACGGTCGCACTCTTCCTCACTTTGCAGCTCCGGGAAACACCGTTGTTTCGGCTTTGAGCACACCGCATAGTCTTACGGAGGGTTCGAAGGATGATGCAGATTATGTTGCCTACGAGCTCGATGGTTACAAGTATTTTGCCACTGCCGGCACGTCCATGTCCTCACCTTTTGCAGCCGGCACATTTGCACTTTGGCTTAGCGTTTATCCGCAACTTGGAGTGCATGATTTGCGCGACATTGCCGTTGAGACGGCGCGTCGTGATTTTATAGACATCGACGACCCCCGATGGGGAGCGGGTGCTCTTGATGCCTTTGCCGGCCTCGAGAAAGTGCGCAAGCGTCTGGAAGACGACTCCGTAGAAGATATAACAATAGGCGATAATTCAGCACCGGTTGTTATGTTCAATGGTTATTCCTTCAACGCTGTTTGGGCCGGGGTTGCCAACCCTGTCATTACAGTGTACGACCTAACAGGTCGCCAACTCGCCAATAGCGGACTTCCGACAGGACGTTTTTATATTGTCAAGGTCTTGGATGCCGAGGCAAAGGAGACACACATCTTCAAAGTTAAACCGTAATCGGGATTAATCGGGATTAATCAGGATTAATCAGGATTTATCAGGATTAATCTCGATAAATCCTAAGATAGCAAAAGCGGGCGTGCTACACGATGATAGCACGCCCGCTTTTGCGTCTTCGGGAAAGTCGGTTTAGATGCCCAGATCTTTCTTGATGGCGTCAATATGTTCTGCAGCGGCCTTGTTGCAGCGGTCGTAGTCAGCTACATCCTTCATTGTGTCCTTAACCTCGATGTAGAACTTGATCTTGGGTTCGGTACCCGAAGGACGAACAGAAACCTTGGTTCCGTCTTCGCAGAAGTACTGAAGAACATTGCTCGTTGCGGGGAAGTCCATCTTGACCACCTTACCGGTTTTTACCTCGGTCTGGTTGAGGTCTGCGTAATCCTTAATGATGACAACGGGGCTGCCGGCAAACGATTTAGGCGGATTTGCGCGGAAGTCAATCATCATTTGACGGATCTCGTCGGCACCTGTCTTACCGGGGCGTACAACCGAGATACCCTCTTCGTGGCTGTAACCGTTCTTGAGGTAGATATCCTTGAGCATGTCCATGTAAGTCATGCCGTTGTCACGCGCCCAGGCTGCAATCTCGGCCATAAGCGAGATAGCGGAAACCGAGTCCTTGTCGCGGGCAAACGTTTCAGCAAGGAATCCGTAGCTCTCTTCGCCGCCGCCGAGGTAACGGCCTGTCTCCTCATGGTTGCGTATGATGTCGGCAATCCACTTGAAGCCGGTGTAAGAGTCGAACATCTTGATGCCCTGGTTTTCGGCGATAGCCTTGATGGCTTCGGTGGTAACGATGGTCTTGACGATATATTCGTTGCCTTGCAGACGACCCATCTCGCGATTGCGAACCATCAGATAATTGAGCAGGATCATAACGATCTGGTTGCCGTTGATCATGACATATTCGCCTTTTTCATCGCGGGCTACACAACCGATACGGTCAGCGTCCGGATCTGATGCGAAGATTACGTCGGCGCCTGTTTCCTTGGCCTTTGCAATTGCCATTGCCATAGCCGATGGTACTTCGGGGTTAGGCGACACAACAGTGGGGAAATCACCCGAGGGTACATCCTGTTCGGGCACGTGGATGATATTGGTAAATCCGTAATTCTTCAGCGAAGCGGGAACCATGTTTACACCGGTGCCATGGATGGGAGTGTAAACAATCTTGAGGTCAGCGTGGCGCTTGATAACTTCAGGGTCGAGCGACAGCCCCTTTACGGCGGCCAGGAAGTCGGCATCCATCTTATCGCCGATGATTTCGATGAGGTCTTTGTTGCCTTCAAACTTTATGTCGGCAACATTGGTGATACGGTTCACATGGTCGATAATGTTCACATCATGGGGAGCGAGCACCTGGGCACCGTCAGCCCAGTATGCCTTGTAACCATTGTATTCTTTCGGGTTGTGGGATGCGGTGATGTTGACGCCGCTTTGACATCCGAGATGACGGATTGCGAACGATAGCTCAGGGGTGGGGCGGAAGTCCTCGAAAAGGTAAACCTTGATACCGTTGGCCGAGAATATGTCGGCTACGATTTCGGCAAATTTACGCGAGTTGTTGCGCACGTCATGACCTACGACAACGCTGATCTGAGGCAGGTCGGCAAATGCTTCCTTGAGGTAATTGGCGAGACCCTGGGTGGCCGCGCCCACGGTGTAGATGTTCATTCGGTTTGAGCCGGCACCCATAATGCCGCGGAGCCCGCCTGTTCCGAACTCGAGGTCCTTGTAGAACGACTCGATAAGATCGGTTTTGTCGTCAGCGTCGAGCATGCGCTGAACTTCGGCACGTGTTTCGGCATCGTAGCCTTCACCGAGCCATACCTGTGCTTTCTTGGTAACTTCGTTAAGGAGTTCTTTGTTATCCATATATTTTATGTGGTTAGTTAGTTATTAGTCTATTAAAGTAGCTATTAAAGTGTCTATTAAAGTGTCTATTAAAAAGTCTATTTTTAATACGCGCTGAGAGGCATATTTGTTCGTTACTTTTTTGCTTTTGCGGCCAAACGACCAAGCATGTATGTCAGCGAAGCAGTTCCATCCATTGTTGGCTCGTTTGTCGAGTAGTCCGAATAGTCGTCATGGTAGACCACGAGAGGGTTCTGCAGGTCGGCGTACGGGTCGGCGTTGCGCAGGTGTACACCCCACAGCGAGTTGAACTTGTCGGTATAGATAGGACCGTCCACAAGTCCACCTATCAAGGCATCTCGACCGGGCTTTCCTCCGATAGTAAGGTCCGACATAGCCGAATGTGCATCGCGAGGCGACCATCCCATATCCTCAGGAAGGATAATCATCATCTGGTCCCACGGATTAAGACCGAACAACCAGTCGCGCACCATCGTTTCGGCTTCGCGGTAAGTCTCGTCGCCTGTCAGATCGCGATACAGCATGGCCTGGGTCACAAATGCAACTGCGAGATTATTGGAGCACCATATAAACGGAATACCGTTGAGGAAGACATTATCCGCGCCACGGTCGGCAACGCGTTCCAACCCCGACCGCATATTGCGGATAGCTTCTTCGGCCTTACGACGTTCGGGCTGAGTAGCCAACTCGTAGTGACCGAGGTTGACAAACGGATACCACTGGTAATGATAGGCCGAGTCGGCACCCATCCACGGCGTTACGGGTTCGAGACGCTGATAGTCGACAGCTTCGGCGAGACGTTCGTTGCTGCCCGTTCGACGGAAACGCATCATGGCGGCCAGTTCCATGTCGTCAGCCCAGTTGTCTTCTTCGTAATAATAAGGAGATATACATGGCGCTGTCTGACATGCACCGGGGTTAGCCTTGGCCACTTCGTACGCTTTGGCTGAACGGGCCTCAAGGTCGGCTGCAAAGGCCGGGTCAATGTCAGCGAATATCTCTGCACCCAGTCCGAACGATGATGCGAACTTGCCGACACTCGAAGCCAGTCCTGTTGATTCATTCTTGTATTTTCCGAGGCCGTAGGGAGTAGCCGCGCAGGGATATACTGCGCGGTCCTTACCGGGTCCCCAACCATAATCAACATTGTCGCCCGAAGGGATACCTGCGTACTTATGGTCGCGGTCGTCGGCTATCTGGTTAAGGTACAGACCGTCTTCAGGATTCATCTTCTGCATCCATTCCAGACCCCAACGGGCTTCGTCGAGAATGTCGGGAACACCGTTTGCACCCGGCAGACCCTTGGCATCGTATTCGTCGCCCCATACCGACGGATTCATCCGATATGCGAACAGCATCTGATAGACAGTATTGGCGGATGTCGTGAGATACTGTAGGTAGTCGCTTGCATCGTGCCAACCGCCGGTAACGTCGATATGTTCACCATCGCGAGAGCCGGCCAGGACAAGGCGACCATCGTGTGTATGGCAAGGCTCATTGTGTGTGGGGTTGAATCCGCAGCGTTGCTGGCGCAGGTAGGTTAGGGGAGTTTCGTGGAGTTTACGACGACTGTAGGCGTCATCCCCAATATATATGGGAGCACGGTCGAGCACTGAACCGCCGACATCCTCAACGATGAGGGTATAATTGCCTGGATCAGTGACCGACGAGAAATACACGCGTGCTGCAGTCTTCTTGGGAGCCCAGGGATTGGTGCCGACAATGCTATCGACAGGTATCTTGCCGTCAGGCCCGGAAAGTATGAAGTTAAGGTCTTCCAGAGCCTCGTCACCGAGATAAACAGCTGTTTTAATATCGTCGGTAAGATAGCCGATTCGGTTGACACGTAGTGGCCCGGGGGCATCGGGACGGTTTGCCGCAGCAAATCCAGCCAATGCAGTAGCGGCAAGAAGTGATGTTATAGTGATTGATTTTTTCATGGCGAATTGTCGTGCTTTAATTTCTACAGAAGATAAATCCGGTAAATGATACAGATGAAAGGACTAAAATGTACAATATAATTAGGTAAGCAACAAAAAGGAATGAATCAATGCGATCTAAAATCCCCCCGTGACCCGGTATTAGGTGGCCTGAATCCTTTACGCCTGCTGTTCTTTTTAACATCGATTCAAAAAGGTCTCCGTATGTTGCAAAAATACTAAGAAACAGACCAAAGATCCCGAATATGATGGTTTCTAATACACTGAAGTTCGAACAAAGTGACCATATTACAAAGAAAACTACTACAAATGTTAGTCCGCCCCAAAAGCCTTCCCAGGATTTTTTCGGAGATAAACGTTCACAGAGTTTATTCTTCCCGAAAAGAGAGCCAACGCAATATGCTCCTGTATCATTTATCCAAATTCCAATAAGTGATACAAGTATAAGGGTGGATTCTCCGAGGCCATTAAGAGGCGAACCGGCTAAACCATATATAAACATTAAAATGGAAAGAGGCAAAGTAATATAGAAAAATGCAGTAAATGCGATGCCTAACATACGCAACGCATCCTGAGATGTCGACATAACCGTTCTAAATAATAACAGCGGGATGCAACAAAAAACAAAAATAACGAGTGGAAAGAATGGAATTAACAATAAAGATAGCGCCCAATTAGAGCCAAAAAGTGCAAGTACAGGGCACGACATTCCAACAAGCAATGTGACCCCCGTGACTGCAGTGCTTAATGGATGTCCCATCCTGGCTTCAGCAAGACGGAGGTATTCCATGAGGCCGAGGACGACGAGAACTTCTGTAAGAACAAAGTAGGACGCCTTGCCGAGAAGGATGCAGCCGACAAAGACTGCAACATATACAATGCCCGATATTGAGCGAGTAACTACGTTTTTCATTAATGTGATTATGTTGTTTTGGGTTGTATTCACCCCAAAATTACAAAATCTTTTTAAGATTTGCCTAATACCGGACCAAAATATACCAAGTAATTGGTATTTTTTGCTCGGAAGGACTGTTTTCAAGGTTTAGATAATGCTTGTTTCAGAAAAAATGCTGAACTTTGTATTCCATTTCAGTACAGTATGCGATTGTCCGAACTACAGACCGGCGAAACCGGCGTCATCACAAAGATACTCGGACATGGCTCGTTCCGAAAACGAGTCATGGAGATGGGTTTTGTAAAAGGGAAACCTGTCACGACCATACTGTTTGCTCCGCTGCAGGACCCCATAAAGTATTCTATCATGGGGTACGAGGTGTCGCTGAGAAGAAGCGAAGCCGACCTCGTAGAGGTTGTTAAGCTTGACGACGAAGCAGCTTCCGAGTTGATGAAGGCTCGCGATGTTCGCGAAAGCACTACCGACGGAGGTCTGCATCATGACTATCGGCAACTTGCAGATGGAGAGCGGGTTATTAATGTAGCACTTATCGGGAATCCAAATTGCGGTAAAACCTCATTGTTCAATATTGCTTCCGGTGCCAAGGAGCATGTAGGCAATTACAGTGGCGTAACCGTTGATGCCAAGGAAGGACGATTTGACTACCGAGGTTATCAATTCAATATAGTCGACTTGCCGGGAACCTACTCCCTTGCATCGTATTCGCCTGAGGAACGCTATGTGCGAAGATATCTGAGCGAGCAGCCGGTAGACGTGATTATCAATGTCGTAGATGCCTCCAACCTGGAAAGGAACATGTATCTGACCACTGAGTTGATTGACATGGACCGCCTGATGGTGATAGCTCTGAATATGTATGACGAGGTGTCGCGCGACGGCACACGACTCGACTATACCTTACTTGGCGATATGATCGGTGTTCCTATTGTGCCCACCGTATCACGTACCGGCCAAGGAATTCACGAACTGTTCGATACCGTGATAAGTGTCTTCGAGGGCGAGAATAAGAGCGTACGACATATCCACGTCAATCTCGGCCCCGAAATGGAACAGGCTGTCCGTAAGTTGCGTGATATGCTCAGCGGTTGCGTGGTCGACCATCATCAATTGTCAACCCGCTTCCTTGCCATCAAATTACTTGAGGGCGACGGTGAAGTATGCGAAATGGTGCGTTCACTGCCGGGCGGAGATAAAATACTGGCAACCCGCGACCGACTCGTGGCCGGACTCCGCGACACAATCGACGAAGACGTCAACGAACTTATTGCCTCCGAAAAATACGGTTTCATTGCCGGCGCACTCGCCGAAACGCTCACTCCCGGCGAGGGAAAGAAGAATCAACGTACCGGTCTGATCGACTCGCTTGTCACAAGCCGTATCTTGGGTTTCCCCCTGTTCTTTTTGGTGATGTTCGTGACATTCTGGCTGACGTTCGCTCTCGGTCAGTACCCGATGGACTGGATGCAGCAAGGAATCGACTGGCTTAGCAATACGGTAGAGAATACATTCCCCAACGGTATACTCAAAGACCTCGTAGCCGACGGCATAATCGGTGGAGTAGGGGGCGTTATAGTCTTCCTGCCCAACATATTAATTCTATACTTCTGCCTGTCGTTTATGGAGGACTCGGGGTATATGGCACGAGCGGCGTTCATTATGGACAAGGTTATGCACAGGATAGGGTTGCACGGCAAATCGTTTATCCCTCTTATAATGGGTTTCGGGTGTAACGTTCCGGCTATACTTGCGTCGCGCACCATCGAGAGCCGGTCCAGTCGCCTTATTACCATCCTGATCAACCCGTTTATGTCTTGTTCGGCGAGACTGCCGCTCTATGTGCTGATGATCGGCACTTTCTTTGCCGGTCACGCAGCCATAGTCTTCTTCAGTATGTACATACTGGGCATAGCCGTTGCAGTGGTGACTGCCAAGCTATTACGTAAGTTTGTTTTCCATAAGGATGAAACGCCTTTCGTCATGGAGCTGCCACCGTATCGTGTGCCGACTCTTCGGGCACTTGTCCGCCATACATGGGGAAAAGGTGCTCAGTATCTTCGAAAGATGGGTGGCATTATTCTTGCAGCATCCATTATCGTCTGGGCTCTTAATTACTTCCCGTTGGGACGTACCGAGGCGCCGCTTGACGAAACCCAAGCCATTTCGCTGGAACACGATTCGTATCTCGAGATTGCGGGTAAAGTTGTGAATCCGTTAATGGAACCGTTAGGCTTCCACTGGCGAGCCTCCGTAGCGGCGCTCGCAGGCGTTCCGGCCAAGGAGATTGTTGTGTCAACCCTCGGAGTGCTGTACACCAACGACGAGGCTGTTGACGATGCTTCCTTGGGTCACCGACTCGAGCAGGTGAACCCCAACACGGGCAAACCGGACTTCACGCCCTTGGCCGCTTTATCCTTTATGGTCTTCATTCTTCTTTATTGCCCGTGCATGGCTACCGTTACAGCAATAGTCCGCGAGACTCGCGACTGGAAATACGGTGTCTTCACTGTTTGCTATAACACCGCCGTTGCCTGGTTGGTAGCCTTTGCCGTCTACCGAATAGGATTGCTATTCGTCTAAACTGTTAAAACACGCGTTAAAAGGCTTAAAAATTGTGGAACGACCGAACATTAGACGTTTGGTCGTGTTTTCTTTATACAAGGCGGTTAGAATAACTTACAATCAGTTATTTTCAACCTCCGGAGAGACAACTTCTTTTCCCTCATAACCCTTTAATACAAATACTATGACATACACACAGCCCGAACTTCCCTACGACGAAGGCGCGCTTGCCCCCGCTATAAGCGCCGAAACAGTGCATTACCACTACGGCAAACACGAAAAGGCATATATTGACAACCTGAACCGACTGATAAAAGGCAGCGAGTTTGAGGACATGGATCTTGAAGAAGTAATCAAGAGTGCTTCGGGTCCGTTGTTTAATAACGCCAGCCAGGCTTGGAACCACATATTCTACTTCTTTACATTCAGCCCGGAGGGCGGTGGAGAACCCGGAGGCGAACTACGCAAGGCTATCGACCGAGATTTCGGAAGCTTCGACCAGTTCAAAAAAGCATTTGTTGATGCCGGTGTAGGACTGTTCGGCAGCGGATGGGTATGGCTGTCGCGTGACAACGAAGGTCGCCTATTTATCACGCAGGGCCCCAATGCTGGCACCCCACTTACCGAAGGATTGACGCCCCTTTTGACCTTTGATGTATGGGAACATGCATACTATCTTGACTACCAGAACCTGCGCCAGAAAGCTCTCGAAGCTCTGTGGGACATCGTAGACTGGAAGATAGTTGAAGGCCGCTACGAAAAATAACAATAAGATATTTCGGTCGGATGGATTCTGTCCGACCGTCAACATACCCCTTATACTGATAGCACTAACTTTAAGCATAATGTGATGAATGGGAAGGGAGGAACTCGGGAGAGCTCCTCTTTTTCTTTTTTGTGCAACAACAGGGATTTGGCTATGTAAAAAAAATGAAGTAATTTTGTAGCAATAATACCTACGAACGCTCTGTTCATTATGAATATGGCTCAAGATAACGACACGAACACATATAAACAAGGTACTTCAACGGTCCCGGACGCCTATCCGGCGGAGTTTGAAGATATCGCACCTTTTGCACCGGGCGAATTTCGGCATAACATAACACGGCTTGTTGACGAGCCGGGATTCGAACACGCTATCCGGTATATTATGCCCGAAGTTGACTATGAGGCGTTCAAGGAAAAGCTTCTGGCGACCCCTGATATTAATACTTTCCAGCGAGTGGTTGTCGGCAGTTTCCTCGAATATCTTGCCGGTAAGACAACCGCCGGTGTCAGTTACAGTGGGATTGAGCATGTGAAGGAGGGCGAAAGTTACACCTTCCTTTCCAACCACCGCGATATCGTGCTCGACGCATCGTTCCTCAACCTTTGCTTTATCCGTGCAGGCTTACCTATCACGCAAATCGCAATAGGAAACAACCTGCTTATCTACGATTGGATACGCGATCTGGTTCGTATCAACCGCAGCTTTATTGTTAAACGCGACGTCAAGCGTTTGCAAGCTCTTGAAGCCGCCAAACAACTCTCGGCATACATACATTATGCTATCGCCGAGCGTCATGAGTCGGTATGGATAGCCCAGCGTGAAGGTCGCGCAAAGGACTCCAACGATGTCACCCAGGAGAGTCTCTTGAAGATGCTCACCCTCGGAGGTCCTGGGAATGCAAAGCAAAATCTGGAGGATCTCCATATCCTGCCCGTATCGATTTCGTATGAGTTTGACCCCAACGACTACCTTAAGGTGCGCGAATTTCTGATGAAGCGTCGTGACCCCGAATTTAAGAAAAGTCAGCATGACGACCTGTTCAGCATGGAAACGGGTATTCTGCAGTTCAAAGGCCATGTGCACTTCTCAATAAATGAACCGATCAACACCAAGCTTGCGACCTGCGGGGGCTCCGATCGCAACTCGGTTGTACCATTCGCCCGCGAGATTATCGACAATGAAATTCACGCAGGTTATAAGATATTCCCCATCAATTATATAGCTTACGACCGTCTCAACCATACCGACAGATTTGCCGACTGTTATACAGAAGCTGATGTGCGGGAGGTAGATGCTTATTTCGAGCGCCAGGAAGCAAGTGTCGATGTGGCCGACCTTTCTGCAGACGAGCGTGAATTTGTACGCGAGATGTTCCTCAAGATGTACGCTAACCCCCTTATCAATAAATTAGCAGCCAACTGACGTGCGCATACCATATCTCGGACTCTTTCTCATTTTGATGGTCAACCTGTGTGTTGACCGCTACGTATTTTGCGTACTTCGTGACAGGCTGAAAAACCGGCTGTGGAGTCGTATCCAGGGTTGGAGTGCGCTGCTATTTGCACTCGGACTCGTCTCGCTATTCTTTGTTCCCCTCAAACACTTGCCCGACGAAGGTATCAGGACGATGATGTGGGTGATTTTTGCCTATATCACGATCTACCTGCCCAAATACATCTTTACAATCTTCGATTTAATAGCCCGTATCCCGCAGTTAAGGCACGGTAAGCGAATCAAGATACTCAGTGTGACCGGTCTCGTCATGGGAGTGCTGATGTTTGTAGTCCTTTGGTGGGGAGCTCTTTTCAATCGTTTTAACATAGATGTCGAGGATGTCGACGTGGAAATTCCGGGTCTACCTGTTGCATTCGACGGTTTTCGAATTGTGCAAATATCTGATTTGCACGTAGGCACATACGGGACGGACACCGCGTTTATGTCGTCCTTTGTCGACCGCATCAACAGTCTCAATCCCGACATTGTCTTGTTTACAGGCGACATAGTCAATCGCCATACGCCTGAACTCGAGCCGTTTGTACCGGTTTTCAGTCGTCTGAAGGCTCCATACGGCGTATATTCGGTGCTTGGTAACCATGACTATGGAGATTATTACGAGTGGCCGGATACAGCCGCGCAAATCGCCAACAATGAGCGTCTGGCAAGCTTGCAAGCCGAGATGGGATGGGATTTACTGCGTAATGAGTACCGTAATATTGTAGTCGACGGTGATACCATGGTATTAATCGGCGTTGAAAACATAGGAGATCCGCCATTCCATGTGTACGGTGATTTACGCAAAGCATATTCGACACCCGAAGATGCCCATTTCAAAGTACTGATGACTCATAACCCTGCTCACTGGGTGAAAGACGTGAGTGGTACTGACAAAAATATAGCATTGAGTCTCTCCGGTCATACTCATGCCATGCAGGTCGAGTTATTCGGTTTCTCGCCCGCAGTATTCCGTTATAAGACTTGGGGCGGCTTGTACAATGACGGCACTCCTCAACGGCAGTTGTATGTCAATATCGGAGCGGGTACCGTAGGATTTCCTGCACGTATTGGAGCAACACCGGAGATAACCCTGATAACACTACATGGAAAAGGTCGCAAATAAGCGTAAAGTCGTAATTTCCATCGGTTCGAATACCCCCGACCGCGAAGAGCGGATGGAGAAGGCTATCACTGCGTTGGCAAATCGTTTTGACGACTTTAGGTGCTCCGAAGTGTATGAGACGCCGTGTTGGAGAGGCGAGGGCCCTGACTACTTCAATGCGGTGGCGGTATTTACCACCACCGTGTCATTATCTCAACTTGATGAGACATTCAAAGCTATGGAAGTGGCTGCCGGTCGTCCGGCAGATGGTCCCGAACGTCGCTTGCACGTACCGCTCGATATCGATGTTGTAGTTTATGGGAACGAAGTTGTCCGTAAGCGCGATTTTGAGCGTTATTACTTCACCAAAGGCTATAATGAAATAATGGACCCACGAAATATTGAGATACAAGATTATATCTATGATCTACCGGAGGACCGTATTGCGGCGCATCCGCTGAGCGACCGTGACAAGTGTAAGTTGTTGGTTGCCGACAAAGAAGGTGTAATTGCCGATACAGTTTTTGAGAACATAGCCGACTATCTACCTCACGACACTCTGCTGATTTATAACAATACACGGGTAATAAATGCTCGCATACGGTTTACCAAGCCCTCAGGTGGCGTGATTGAAGTCTTCTGCCTCGAGCCGGTTTTGCCTGCAGACTACCAACTTAATTTTTCGTCGTCAGAGCCGGTTGAATGGAAGTGCCTTGTTGGCAACTCAAAACGCTGGAAATCGGGAACACTGACAATGCCGCTCCAAATCAATGGTAAGCAAGTAGTGCTCTGTGCCGAGCGAATAGCACGAGACGGTGCTGATTCGGTTATACGTTTTGTTTGGGACGATAACAAGATGAGCTTTTCAGAAGTTATTGGCGCAGCGGGGGTTATACCGATACCTCCGTACTTGAACCGTGATACGGAGGTCACCGACAGCGAAGACTACCAGACGGTGTACGGCCGCGTTGAGGGGTCGGTTGCTGCTCCAACAGCCGGGTTGCACTTCACCGAGGTATTACTCGACCGTCTTACCGACATGGGTATGCAACGTCGTGATGTAACCTTGCATGTCGGTGCCGGTACATTTCAGCCTGTTAAGTCGGATACTATGGCTGACCATCCTATGCATGCCGAGTTGATTGATGTTTCACGTAATCTAATAGAGGAGCTTGGCGAAACGCACCGAACTGTGACTGCCGTCGGAACTACCACTGTCCGTACTCTCGAAAGCCTGTATCATATCGGGTGTCAGATGGCTACAGGTCAGTGGCAAGGAGAACTCGACCAATGGTACCCGTACGAACCGAATCATCCGAACTTGTCAGTTGCCGAAGCCATGAAGGCTATCCTGACTTACTTAGATGTTCACGGATATGACCGACTCGTCACCTCTACTCGAATAATCATCGCACCTACATATCGTTTCCGTGTGGTGAATTATCTGATTACCAATTTTCATCAGCCGGGTTCGACACTACTTTTACTTGTATCGGCAATCGTTGGCGATACATGGCGCCAAATCTACGCCCATGCTTTAGAGTCAGATTACCGTTTCCTGAGTTACGGCGACGCTTGTCTGCTTAAAATCACTAATTAAGATATGAAAAAATTTCATCTCTTACCGGTCTTTGTGTGGTCGGTATTTTTCGTACAAGCTCGCGAATCGGAAGTTTCGGTTACGAATCCCTCTGACGGGACAATCCTTGCGGGAACACTTGCCGTCCCTGATAGCGGAGCGCCCAAGGCTTTGTTTGTCATGGCCACGGGTAGCGGGGCTCAAAATCGCGATGAAGAGATTTTCGGCTACCGACCGTTCAAGGTGATTTCTGATTCTTTGGTATCCAACGGGTACGCTGTTTTACGCACTGACGACCGAGGTGTTGGTGGCTCGACAGGAGATTCATCAGCCGCAACTCTTGACGATCTCACCGACGATGCAATAGCCGGAGTAGAATATCTTCGGAGTCAGTTCCCCGGTGTAAAAGTCGGTATTCTTGGCCATTCACAAGGCGGTGATGTAGCCGTCAAGGCAGGTGCCCGAAATGCTGTCGACTTTATCGTGACTTTAGCCGGGCCTGCTTGGGCCGGTGATTCCTTAGTGATGTCCCAAGCACGAGCATTAGCCGTTGCTCTGACCGGTAGTTGGCCGCAGGAAGCCACACATCGCCGTCTGCTCGACATCGCAAAATCAGACCTTCCGGCTTTTACAGCGAAAATGATGTTGTACCACGAATTGGCTGCGCAAGTGGGCGAAGCTGCAAACATTCCACAAGTGCAGCAGCAACTCAATGCTCAAGTTGAGCCAATGGTAAGTATAGCCTATCGCGATTTGCTTCGGTATGACCCGGCTGACGATATTCAAAAAGTCAGAGTACCGTGGTTGGCACTGAATGGATCAAAGGATACTCAGGTTATCTCTGATAACCTAAAAACTATCAAGGAGTTATGCCTGTCTGCCACCACGGTTGAACTGCCCGGTCATAACCATCTGTTTCAGAAAGCAACCACCGGTCTCGTCAACGAGTATCAAACAAGCGGCTCATGTCCGACTCCGGAGGCCATCGCTGTTATACTCAACTGGCTAAAAGACGTGACCTTCTAATTCAAGTAATTTTTGCTTGAGCGGAAGGCCAAAAGCGAAGCCGCCGATTCCGCAAGCTGCCGTAACGCGGTGGCACGGAATGACGAGGGGTAGGGGGTTGCGTCCGAGAGCAGACGCAACAGCGCGTACTGCTGACTGTCTCCCCATCATGCGAGCTAATTCGGAGTAGGTCACTGTCTGCCCGCGCGGAACACGGCAAACCGCCGAAAGTACGCAACGAGTAAATAAGGTTAGGCCATCCGTTGCTCGGAATGCTTGTTCGGGAGTGAGAGTTACATCCTCTCCCTTGAGATAGCGGAGAATCGCATCGTGATATTCCTCGGGAAGAATTCCGAACAGTTCGTTCATGGAAGGTGACAGAGTTGTTTGTCTTCACATAGAAGTACACGGCCTGGGAAACGGTCGATCAAGCCGTGATTATGGGTGGATATTACAACACCTTTACCGGACAGAGCGATGCGATACAGAAGACCGAAGATGAGTTCGCCTGTCTCCGGATCGAGGTTGCCTGTAGGTTCGTCGGCCAGTATGATAACCGGATTGTTAAGTAAAGCTCGCGCTATGACGACGCGCTGCTGTTCGCCACCCGACAGTTCGTGTGGCATCTTGTAGCTTTTGTTCCCCAATCCGACTTCGCCGAGAACCTTTTCGATTCGCTCCTCACGTTCCCTGCGTTTTCGCCAACCGGTTGCCTTGAGGACAAACTCGAGGTTGTCGTGGACAGAACGGTCCGGAAGCAACCGGAAATCTTGGAAAACTATACCGAGTCGGCGACGCAGGTATGGGATGTCGCGTTTACGGATGTTTGTTACGTCAAAATCGAGCACTTCTGCGCGACCGTCCGTGACGGGAACTTCGGCATACATGCTCTTGATGAGCGACGATTTGCCGCTGCCTACTTTGCCGACAAGATATACCAGTTCGCCGGCTTCAACACTGAAGCTGACATCCTTAAGGACTATGTATGAGTCGCGCACGATGTCGACTCCTGAATATTTAATGAGGTTCTTTGAAGCCATACTGCAAAATTAGCCAATTGGAACCAATCTACCAAGTCTGAACATACCTAAAAGTAGGTATTTTTGTGATTAGTCGATGAGGTTAAGACAAATATCCGACCAACTATAATCATACTATGGTATATTTTTGCTACTTTTGCAGAGTAAACCTCATATATCTATCCGATGAAGCATATTTTCAGATATATCGCCATCGCTGCTTATATCGCAATGATGACAGGTGTGACAAGTTGCAGTCACGAAAAGAACGAATTGGTCCATGATCATGCGCACGAACATGGTCACGAGCATCATGACCACGAAGGTGAAGATCATGATCACGATGAAGACGAACACGAAGATCACGAGCATGAACATGAAGGTCACGAAGGCCATAACCACGGAACGGGTCAGGAGATCGTGCTCGAACCCGAACAAGCTGCCAAGATGGGCGTAAAGACGGCGCATGTACACGCCGGAACATTTGCAGATGCTGTTCACGCAACAGGTCGAATCACCGGTACAGCAGCGGCTATGGGCCTTGTCTCAGCTCCGACTCCGGGTATATTTTCCTTTGCTCCGGGCATTGCAGCCGGTACCCAGGTGAAGCGAGGACAAGTCATAGGCCACATTAAGGCTACCGGGGTAGCAGGTGGTGACTCAAACGCAGCTGCTTTGGCAAACCTTAACGCAGCTAAAAGAGAGGTTGAGCGCCTCAAGCCTCTATATGAAAAGCAGCTCGTTACCGCCGAAAAATACAATGCCGCAGTTGCAGCATACGAAGTTGCCAAAGCACAGTATAGTCCGGCGGCGGCTTCCGGTGCGGTAACGGCGCCCGTTTCGGGTGTGATGACCGAAGTCATTGCCGGCCAAGGCCAGTATGTCGAGCCCGGCGCTGAAATTGCAAGGGTTTCTGATGGTTCAATGCTCACACTCACTGTAGATCTTCCCGACCGTTACGCCGCAAAAATGCCGTCACTCACTTCTGCCCGTGTACTACTGAATAATAACGCTACAACGATTGATTTAGCAGAGCTGGGCGCACGTAAAGTAACAGCTTCGGCAGCCGTTAGCACCACCCCCGGCTATGTGCCGGTTGTATTCACATTCAAAAACGATGGACGTCTGTTACCGGGTTCGATTGTCGAGGTTTACTTGCTTGGAACTGAGCGAGAGGGCGTAATCAGCTTGCCACTTTCTGCAATTACCGAGCAGCAAGGCCATTATTTCGTTTACATCAAGGTCGACGATGAGGGCTATCTTAAATCGCCGGTTACACTTGGTGCGCGCGATGGACGTTCGGTTGAGATTCTAAGCGGAGTGCATCCGCACGACGATGTCGTTGTCGAAGGTGCAATGGCCGTCAAGCTCGCTGAATCGTCAGGTGCCGTGCCCGAAGGTCATTCACATTCACACTAAGTGCTGTCGCCATGCTCAACAAGATAATACGTTTCTCGCTCAATAACCGCCTGACCGTTCTTATTATCACCGGCTTGCTACTGGTGTTCGGAACTATAGTGTTGTTGAGGTCGGAAGTCGATATTTTCCCCGACCTTAACGCACCTACGGTTGTCATCATGACCGAGGCGCCGGGTATGGCCCCCGAGGAGGTTGAAAAACTCGTGACCTATCCCATCGAAACTGCGGTTAACGGAGCCGCCGGTGTGCGTCGCGTTCGCTCGACCTCCAACACAGGCTTTTCGGCGGTCAATATCGAGTTCGATTGGAATACCAAAGTTATGGAAGCCCGACAGATTGTGGCTGAACGACTCAGTGGAATAACCGAAATATTACCTTCCGGCGTAGCAGCTCCGGTGATGGGCCCTCAGTCCTCGATACTCGGCGAAATGATCATAATCGGTCTTACGGCCGATTCGACCGACATCATGCAGCTACGCACGATAGCCGACAAGGTTATCTCGCCGCGATTACTCGGATTGGGTGGTGTCGCTAAAGTCGACGTTCTCGGTGGTGATGTACGACAGTACCAAATTCAACTTCGTCCCGATCGAATGAAGGCGCTCGGAGTTACTGTCGACGAGGTGCTCGAAGCTACCGCTGGCGTAAACGACAATGCCCGTGGTTCAATAATTTACGATTGGGGCAACGAGTATATTGTCAAGGGTAATGTAAATACCACATCGGTTGAAGAAATTGGTCAGGCTGTCGTGCGCTCGGACGATCGCGGCATGGTCACTCTCAACGACATAGCCGATGTCGTAGTTGCCGGTGAGAGTCCTCGTCTCGGTGTGGGATCGGTCGAGGGTAAACCGGCAGTTCTGATTACCGTAACCAAGCAACCCGCTGTTGCTACCATCGACTTAACGCAGTCCATCCTTGCACGTCTTGACGAACTCAAGTCTACTTTGCCCACAGACGTAAACATACATACTGACATATTCCGTCAGGCTGATTTTATCGAGAACTCTATTTCCAACCTACAGGAAACCTTGCTCGAAGGCGCACTGTTTGTTATTATCGTGCTGTTCTTCTTCCTGATGAATGTGAGGACAACAGTAATCTCGGCTGTGGTACTCCCGTTGTCAATAATAGTTACGGTTATTATCCTCCACTTCATGGGATACACCCTGAACACCATGAGTCTCGGCGGTATCGCCATTGCCATCGGCAGCCTTGTCGACGACGCAATCGTGGATGTGGAGAACGTGTACAAGCGACTTCGCCAGAACAGACTTCTACCGGTTGAAAAACGACAAAAAGTACTCGATGTGGTTTATCATGCTTCGGCCGAAGTGCGAATGCCTATCTTCAACTCGTCGCTCATCATCATTGCCGGTTTCGTACCATTGTTCTTTCTTTCTGGGGTGGAAGGTAGAATGCTTATTCCCCTTGGTGTTTCCTTCATCGTCGCTCTGGTAGCATCGACAATTGTGGCACTCACTCTTACCCCTGTGCTTTGCAGCTTCCTGCTTGGCGGCAAGAAGGATTGCAAAGAAGAATCTGAAATATCTCGCGAACCTTGGGTTACCCGCAAGATGAAATCGGGATATTCCCGACTTCTCGAAGGTGCAGTACGCTACCGTAAGGCTTTGCTTATTACAGTTGGCGTAATCTTCATTGTTTGTTGCGTGCTTTTCACGATGCTTGGTCGGTCGTTCCTGCCTCCGTTTAACGAAGGCTCGCTGACAGTTAACGTGTCAACTTTACCGGGCATATCGCTCGAAGAGAGTGACAAGGTCGGTCGATTAGCCGAAGAAATACTGCTTTCTGCTCCGGAAGTTCGTACTACTGCACGCAAGACAGGTCGCGCTGAATTGGCCGAACACTCATTCGGATCGAATGTCAGTGAGATTGAAGCACCTTACGTTCTCGACAAGGGCCGTACCCGCAACGAGATGGTGCGTGATTTGCGAGAAAAACTGAGCCATATTCCGGGTGCAAATATCGAAATCGGTCAACCTATCTCGCACCGTATCGATGCCATGCTGTCGGGAACGGAAGCTCAGATAGCCATCAAACTGTTCGGCGATGACCTCGATAGACTTTATTCGCTCGGAACACAGATTAAGAATGTTGCTTCGGGTGTCGACGGAGTCGTCGATGTCAATATCGAGCAGCAAATACAACGTCCCGAGCTAACGATTCAGCCTCGGCGCGACATGTTGGCTCGATACGGTGTGACAATCCCCGCATTTAAGCGTGCTATCGAAACAGCCATGTCCGGAGTAGAGGTATCACAAGTTTATGAGGATGGAATCCCGTTTGACGTTGTGGTAATATTCAGCCCGAGCAACCGAAACAGCATTGATGCACTTAAAGATGTCCTCATTGATACAAACGTTGGTCCGGTGCCAATTGAGAATCTCGCTGTAATATCGAGCACAACGGGCCCCAACACAGTAAATCGCGAAAATGTAAAACGTCGCATTGTTATTTCGGCTAATGTCCAGGAGCGTGACTTGCGGAGTACGGTTAATGAAATTAGCAAACTGGTCTCCGAGAACGTTACCCTCCCCGAAGGTTACTACATCACTTACGGTGGTCAATTTGAAAGTGAAGCCGCTGCAACCTCGACCCTCGCATGGGCGTCACTTGGTGCATTGTTAGTGATTTTTATGCTTCTCTATCACGAATTCAAGAATGTCCCCGAGTCGGTACTCATCCTTATTAATATGCCTTTGGCAATGATTGGTGGCGTTTTAATTCTTGTATTTACAGGAGCAGATCTTAATATTCCTGCAATAATCGGCTTTATTTCACTCCTCGGTATCACTACTCGAAACGGCATGTTACTCATCTCACGCTATAACGCATTGCAAGCAGAAGGCATACCACTGATGGAGCGTATCATGACCGGTTCGACCGACCGACTGCTGCCTATCGTTATGACAGCGTTGACATCAGCCCTGGCCCTTATCCCGCTGGCTATAAACGGCTCCGAACCCGGTAACGAGATTCAGTCGCCGTTGGCTATAGTGATTCTCGGAGGACTCATTTCGTCGACTATCCTTAACGTCTTCGTTGTGCCAGCTATCTATTACATGATGTATCGTAAGAAAACCGCTTGACAATCATGAAAATCGTATCAAGAACGCTTCTGTCTGCCGTAACAATCCTGACAACGGCTACTGCAATATATGCCCAATCCATGACCGCAGAGCAGGTCTTGCAATCGCTCGATAACAATCTTCTGCTTCAGCAGATGCAAACCAATGCAAAGGCAGACCTCCTTGACGGTAAGGCTGCTAATACTCTGGGAGGGCCGGAAGCAGAATATGAGCACTTGTGGGGCAAGGACGGAGCACACAAGTGGAACGTCGGGTTAACTCAGTCGTTTGATTGGCCGGGATTGTACTCTGCCCGTAGACAGGCTTATAACGCTGAGTATACTGCCTCCGAATTGGAGCGAACAGCTCAGTATGCCGAGACCGTTGTCGAGGTGAAGCGACTTCTTGTTCAGTCCGGATTCATCTGTCAGCGACGCGAAATCATAAACTCAATGATAACCGACCTAACTGATCTTCAGAAATATCTGGACGAAGCGTTACAGCACGGCCTGGTGACTATAATTGACCATAAGAAAGCAGCTATTGAGATCGTTAACTTGCAAATTGAACGCGACGCACTCAATGAACAGTTAGCAGCTGTTATCGGACAGATAAGCAGTCTTACAGGCACAGAATTTGATGTAGATAAAATCGATGTTACTTCAATGCCTGCCCTTGGTTCACTACTTAGCCTCGACGATTATTTGGCTAAAGAGGATGTCGACCCTATGGTTGTTTACGCCGCCGCCGCATGGGTAGCAACTAAGGCTAACGAAAAAGTTGTTGACCGCTCGGTGCTTCCCGGCTTCGGAATCGGTTACCGTCATGCATTCGAGGAAAATACACATTTCGATGGATTTGCCGTGTCGATATCCCTCCCGACATGGGATAGTTCGAAAGCAAAACAGTCTTCGCGAATGAAGACTATGGCTGCCGAAACTGGACTCGCTCTACAAAAGCAACTATATCGCACACGCGTAAAGACTGAATACAACGCCGCAGCGACTCTGCGAGAACGCATCAAGTCGCTGCGTGCTGTTGGAATGGACGGTTCGTACCTGCAGCTGCTCAAGATGGCTCGAGAGGGTGGCGAGATTAGCATGCTCGACTATCTGCGCGAGCAATCGTACTACCGCACCACCGCACTCAGCCTGCTTGATCTCGAGGAGCGCTACGCACTGCTTCTGACGTCACTTAATCGCTGATTCGTACTCGGCAATAGCGCTTCGGAAGTTGCCGTAGGCGATAGCGTAGTTGTCTAGTGTCTGCCTGTGCTGAGTCTGCGCTTCGAGTAGGTCGGAGATTGTAGCCGTACCAACTTCATAATACAGTCGGTTCAGCCGCAGATTTTCGGTACTTTGGCCAATTGACTGCTTGGCTATCTCCATCTTTCGATGAGCTGCGGTTACTTCGTCCCATTTGTTACGGATGTTCAGCTGAATCAATTCGCTCTTGTCATTAAGTTCCGTACGTGCATTTTCCAACTCAATCTTCTTGCGTTTGATAGCATGGCTGCCTCCCCACCAGCCGCTGATGGGAATGTTGACAACCAACTCGAGTGCACCGAAGTTATTATTCTGCTTGAGAAGGTCGTGGTAGTACCATCCCGCACCGGCTGCGACTTGCGGCATGTATTTTCCGCGTTCCATCTTGACACCGAGTTCTTTAGCCCTGACATTGCTTTCGAGCAACTGATAGTTGATAGTTCCTGACAATGCATCGGCAGGGTTGACATAAATGTCAGCAGGGCATGACGGAACTTCTTCGGGAATTTCAGTATCGATGTTCACGGGATTCTCAAAATCCGCTCCTATGTATTGCGACAACAGCATTCGCATCAACTTGATGCCATTATCAAGATCGACAAGATTGGTGAGGAACTCATTTCGCTGTAATTCCACCTTAAGCAGGTCGTTACGCAGAGCTACCCCGGCATCAACAGCAGCATTAACTTGCGAAGCCAGCGTGTCAAGCATCTCGATAGCCGAAAGCAGCGTCAGACGATTGCTTTTCAGTGTTGCAAGCTGCCAATAGTACTTACTTGTGGTCAACCTCACCTCGTTTTCGGTTTGAGTAGTCTGGAGTTTGGCTACTTCCTCGCCGAGTTTGGCAAGGCGGTTACCGTTGACTATCTGACCGCCCATAAATATGGGTTGCAGGAGTTGCACACCGGCCATCTTGCCTTTCTTCAGCAGTCCAAGCCCAAGCGGTCCAACACCCATCTGGTCGAGCAACGGCAGGTCAATGTCGTATTGAACCATGTTGTGGTTGGCGATAAAGCCCAGCGCTGTTGCTGACACTTCGGGAAAATATTTGGTAAAAGCCTCCTTGCGCACCAGCTCGGCCATTTCTGCACTGTTGTGCGAATTCTTTAATGTGGCATTAAACCGTACGGCCATATCCGTACATTGCTCGAGCGACAGGATGGTGTCAGCGGGAGTCTGTGCGGCAGATTCAAGTCCGCACAAAGCAATGATTATCAAAAGTATCTTTTTCATTTGTATGAGCTGTCCGAATAGTTAAACCAAGTGTGTTTCCAGGGGTTCCGGCAGGGGTTTGTCTGCACCTTTGTTGCGAGCTTTCATCTTCCAGTATGCTACCGGGATTGTGGTGAGGATAAAGATCATAGTGATAGGAGTGCCCCAGAAAACGATGACACCCATAGGTTGCCAGAGTGCCGAACCTCCGAGCACCATAGGTACAACACCCATAGTGGCCGCCGCCGATGTAAGGAAGATGGGGCGCATACGACGTTTGGAAGCATGGAAGACAGCGTCTTTAAGATTCATACCCTTGTTGCGCAGTTCTTCAGCGTAGTCAAGCAG
The DNA here is from genome assembly GCA_964572615.1 of uncultured Bacteroides sp. Classification (GTDB taxonomy): domain Bacteria; phylum Bacteroidota; class Bacteroidia; order Bacteroidales; family Muribaculaceae; genus CAG-873. The sequence goes on along the minus strand of CAZNGJ010000003.1, from coordinate 5,433 downwards.
CACGATAGCATTTCGAACAAGGATACCCATGAGTGATACAATGCCGAGCACACATGTCAGCGATATGACAGTACCGTCAATAACCATGCCAATACCGGCACCGGGGAGACATAGCAGCAGCGACAATACCAGAAGGATGGCTGTCCCGGCCTGTGCGTAATGGAACAACAGGATGAAGAAGATGATGGCTACCGAGAAAATAAGTGCAGTTAATATCTCGGGGATAATCTCCATTGTGTTGCCATATTCTCCGCCGCGGACTATTGATACTCCGTCAGGTATATCAACATCATGGATAGCTTCCCATACTTTTGCGGTCTGCTCCAGAACATTAGTGTTGCGCTCGACTTCGGCAATGATTGTGACTGTAGGTATGCCGTTACGGTCAGACAGCTTGGCAGGATTCCATTCTGCCGTCACATCGGCAAACTGACGTAGAGGTGCCGATGCTACTCCCATGACCGGCATAGTCTCGTTGCGCAGATCGTTGACATTCGAGCTGTCGGCGGTGCCTGTTTTGAGGACTACAGGGAAACCGTAGTCACCCTCCCATACAGTTGCTACCGGGACACCGGCAGAGTATCGCATAGCCAGAGTTGCTTCGGTCCCGAAATTGGTTTGACCGAGTCGCGAAGCAATTTCTGTTTCGGGTTTAACTTTGGCTGCAGCGTAAGCGATGCCGTTGCTGCTACGTACCTCGCGAACTCCCGTCACACCGATCATACGCCGCATAATCGAGTCACTGACAGCAGTAAGCGCTTTGCGGTCAGTACCGCTAATTCGAATCTCAATAGGGAATTCAGCGTTCGAATAGCTGAGTTGCTTGAATCGAACGATGGCGTCCGGGAAGTAGTATTCATACTTGTCGGTGTACTCGTTCAGCACTTCGACTGTAGCGTCATTGTCGGTAGTATTGACAATGAACTGGGCGAAGTTGGGACCGCCAACCTGAGGCGCGTAGGTTGTCTGGAATCGTGGTGACGAGCAGCCATGGAACGAAGCGATCGAAACGACACGCTTGTCCTTACTTAGTATAGCTTCGAGTGAGTCGGCTACCTGCGACGAGCGCTCAACAGCCGTACCTTCCGGCAGAAATATCTCGACAGCAAACTGATTGCGTTCGGCTATAGGCATCAGTTGCAGCGGGCGAGTCGCAAAGGCTATACCGCCTACAACTATTGCGACAAGCGATATGACGATTGTAAGTGTAGGATGTGCGAAGCATACAGCAAGAAGTTTGTTATAGCCCTTCTGCATCCAACCGAAGAACGAAAATTTCTTCTTTCCGCTTGCTACTGCTTCTTGCTCCATCTTATAGATGGGTTTCTTGATTAGCTTGTACTGGAGGAAAGGAACAAGCATTTCGGCCACAATAAGCGAGATAAACAGAATGAGCGTAAGAGCCCAAGGGAAATCGTTCATGAAGTCGCGGAACATACCCGTCATTGTGATAAGGAACGGGAAGAAGGTTATGGAGATGGCAAGGGTTGCCGAGAATATGGCCTTGAAGAACTCCGTACCCGATCGCAGGGCAGCCTTCTTGTGATCGACACCTTCTGAAATTAATTCGACATAATCGTCAATAATAACGACCGAGTTGTCGACTATCATACCGAGACTAAGGATTAAGCATGCCAACGTAACGGTGTTGAGTTCGATTCCGAGCATGTAGAAGCACCCCAACGATATGAAGATAGCTACGGGAATGGTGCTGGCAGCAATAAGAGCCACGCGGAGCGGTAGCAGGATGAGCACTACAATAGCCACAGCCACGATAGCGATAAGCAGTTCGCGCAGGAAGTCGATGACTGAGTCGTTGACCACTGTTGGTTGGTCAGTGATTGTGAACATCGAAACTTCGGCAGGCAACTCCTTTTGGTACTCGTTGAGCACCTTCTGAACTTCCGATCCCATTTGGACAACGTTATAACCGTCTTTCATCTGGATACTCAACAACAGGCTTTTCTTACCGTTATTAGTAATCCACGACGTTGCTTCGGGATATTCTTCCTTTACTTCGCCAATATCGCCGAGTCGGACAGTCGATCCGTCGGGTAATGCCATGACGATCATATTTTGAAGGTCGAGTACCGAATTGACGGTGCGTTCAACATATATGGGCATCGAGTAAGTACGACTCTTTACAGCACCTCCCGTGGTCTGAAATCCCTTGGCAAGGAGAGTTACAGCAAGCGTTTTTTCGTCAATGGCATATTTGCTTAACTTCTCAGGGTCGAGCGTCACGGCAATCTGTTCGTTCTGTTTGCCATATATGTCCATTGTGCCGATGCTCTTGATGCGACGCAAACGGTCTTTAAGCTCGTCCATATAGTCGCCCATCTCGCGGTATGTCTTTTCTTCGCTACTCATTGTGAGCAGGATCGACGAAGTCTCGCCAAAGTTAGAAATAGTCTCAACAGCGAGTACACCTGCAGGCAATTTGAGCTTGACATTCTCCATTCCGAGCTTGAATTCATTCCAGAACGGTTTGGGGTCGGTCATGTCGTCGTTAAGCTCGACATATATCATCACCATGCCGTCCGTGCAGTCGGCATGTGTTTTATTCTTGTTGACTTCTTTTTGAGCGAAAATATAGTCTTCGAGTGGTTTGAGTACTTCCTGTTCCATCTGAGCAGGGGTAGCGCCGGGATATACGGCAGCCACAACACCTTGACGGATGGTAAAGTTGGGAAACTCGTTCTTGTCCATCTCTACAAGAGCGTAGATGCCAAATGCTATCAGGACAGTGGTCAGCAACAGCACGATTCGGTGATACTTCATGCCGATTCGCACGATAGGCGCGGGTTTCCAACCGCTTTCGTCGGGCATGGACGCGGGTTTGTTATCGTTAGTCGTCATGATGTTCAATATTGAATGTCAGTACCATTGCAAATTTTCTGCATGCCGGCCACGATGACACTGTCGCCGGCAGCGAGTCCTCGGTCAATCTCGACGCCATTAGGAAGAAGAATTCCGATTTCTACAAAACGTTGCTGTGCCTTGCCACTCTTAGCCAGCCATACGAAATGGCGATTGTCAGCACTGAGAAGAACGGCATTGACCGGTACAATGTACTTCTGTGCGGTGGTGTCAGTTACATTTACGGGAGCATCGACGATAACATTGCAAATCATGCCGGGGCGCAGCAGTCCCGAAGGATTTGCGACACGGAATTTGACGTCGTATGTGCGTGACAGCGGGTTGGCTTCGATGCCTTGTTCAATCAGCGTCCCGTCCAAAATTCCGGTTTTTACTGCTTCCGAGGAGATGGTTGCTTTAAGACCGGGTTTCATAGCTGTTATCTCTGCCTCGGGTACTGAAATGCTTACTTTGACGTCACCTACAGATACTATCTTGACTACGGGTACTCCGGAGCTACTGTCTGGCCGACATCGGCGAGTTTGTCGGCGACGATGCCGTTGATAGGAGAATAAATTTTTGCATCGCCTACCGCACGACGTGCAATAGCGACTGCATTTTCAGCCTGCTTGAGTTTACTCTGCACGTCTACCCATTGTATGTCGGGCAGTGCATTGGCATCGTGAAGTTTCTTCATGCGGTTGTAAGCATCTTGAGCCTGAGCAAGGGTTGCTTCGGTCGCTTGACAAGCGTTTATGAGACTACCCGCATCAATCTCAGCCAGCAATTGCCCTTTGCTGACTTTTTGGCCGGGCTTGACATACATGCCTTTCAGAGTACCGGCTACTGTAAAACTCATATCGGCACCATCGTTGCTTTCAACTGTACCGGAATACGATTGAGAATTTGTACCATCCGTACTTCCTACGGCGATAACCTCAACCTTTACGGGTGGAATAACTGTTGATTTCGCCTCTTTGCTTCCGCAAGAGGTCAGGATGGTCGTCGAGGCGACCATAATTAGCATAAGTGATGTATTTCTCATTATATTATTAGTTTTTTCGGATTCGAAAATTTACTTTATTTATAACGGAAACGTGTTATGTATAGTTTGTCCAAAAGACCGGTAAAGATGAACGATTTGTACTGCGTAATTGTCGATATTTCCCCGAAGTAGCGGATATGTAGTCGAAATGTACTATTTTTGCACTATGAAATCTGTCTCCAATATAGTAAGGGTAAATGCCGACTCGGGTATTAAGGCACTCCACGACTTCACCGACAATCAGAGCGGTGTCTTGTTGTGTCGGGAAGGCACTGTAACATACATAGATAATGGCGAAATCAAGCATGCTTCAACCGGAGATTTGCTCGTCAAGTTACAATTCTCGCGTATCAATGTTGAATCCTTGAGCCGAGATTTCAAGGGGATACTTTGTGCTGTCGATATGGAATTTGTGTACACGGCGGTAAAGGCAGTCAGTATTGGAGCCAACATGCAATATGTAACCGAGCATTCACAAATTCACCCAACGGAAGAAGATATTGAAACTATGCTCTCTATAATTGAGCTGATAGAAAATCAGATCAGGTTGTCCCAATCGCGTCCGCTGACTTCACTAACGCTGAACAGTTTGTGGCATGCATTGGCGTATCATATTCTAAATTCGTATGTGAATGTGCGACAGCTTGAGACAAATGCACGGGGTGTCAAAGAAGCGATTATGCTAAATTTCCATAATGACTTGACGCGAGATTGCAGCAAGCATCGTACTGTGGCTCATTACGCACAGCTTCAAAATCTTTCTCCCCGGTATTTTTCCACCTCGGTTAAGGAGGTAACAGGCAAGCCGCCACTGCATTGGATAAGCCTGGCGGTTGTAGCCGAAGCAAAACGATTGATGCGGGATACCAATATGAGTATTAAGGAAATTGGTTACGAACTTAGTTTTACGTCGCCTACATTTTTCTCGCGCTGGTTCCGGCAGTTTGCAGGCGAAACACCGACAACCTACCGAACGCGCAGACGCATCACACTTTCTCCTGATATTTAGACATGCATATCAAAGATACAAGATCAAAAAGAGGTGGCCACCTCAACCGGTGGCCACCTCTTCAGTTTTATGAAAAGATCAATTAATCTTCGGTGTTCTTTTCGGCGTATTCCTTGAGCAGGCGTTCCTGAACGTCGCCGGGTACGAGTTCGTACGACGCGAACTTCATGGTGAACGACGAGCGTCCGCCGGTAATCGAGCTCAGTGCGGTCGAATAGCTGGCCATTTCTTTCAAGGGAACTTTGGCGCTGATCTTTTCGAAACCGTTTTCGCTACTCATACCCATGATGATGGCGCGGCGACCTTGCAGGTCACTCATTACGTCTCCCATAACGTCGGCAGGGACAAATACTTCGACGTCATATACTGGCTCGAGCACCTTGGGATTGGCCTGGCGGAAGGCGTCGCTGAATGCATTACGACCGGCCAGACGGAACGAGATTTCGTTCGAGTCTACGGGGTGCATCTCCATTGAATCGGCCCGTGAGGGCTTCTCCACTGAAGGCAAAGCCATCCATAA
>CAZNGJ010000002.1:0-63497 GCA_964572615.1 uncultured Bacteroides sp. | reverse complement strand
AGAGGAGCATTCTGGCTGTAGCGAAGGTTGTCGGTTGTGTATGTGTCATAAACACCGCGGCTCAGTTTTTCTTCGTCGTCGCAGCCTGTAAATACATACTGGCCTTTTTCGCCGTGGATGATAGCAGTGCCGGTATCCTGGCAGAACGGCAGTGCTCCTTTGGCAGCAACTTCGGCGTTACGGAGCATAGTGAGAGCCACGAACTTGTCGTTATCGCTGGCGTCAGGATTGCTCAGGATATTTGCAACCATCTGGTTGTGTTCGCGACGGAGCATAAATGCATTATCGTGGGTACACTGGCGGGCGAGTACGGTGAGAGCTTCGGGGTCAACAACGAGGAACTCGTGACCGCCCCAGTTTTCAACCTTTACATACTGGTCTGTCAAGTGATAATATTCTGTGGTGTCAGGTCCCACGGGAAACATTTTCTGGTACTTAAATGGTTTGGTAGCCATGATGGGTAGTATGATTTAATTATTAATTGTTGAGTCGTGAAGATTAGGACTACAAAGTTAATCATTTTTTTATATAGAATGAATATATAGACCGAAATATCTTTTCTGATGGATTTTTTTGGTCGCTCGATTTCGTGGTTTCGCAAATTGTAGCTAATTTTGTAGTCAAACTATAAACCATCAGCCAATCATGGAGACAAAAAGCCTTGTGTCGATCGACGATATTTCGCGTGAAGAGATATTGTCCCTGCTTGAGGATGCCCGTTTTTTCGAGGAACATCCTAACCATAAGATATTAGACGGCCGTGTAGTGGCGACGTTGTTCTTCGAACCGTCTACACGTACGCGGCTTAGTTTTGAAACCGCAGTCAATCGTCTCGGCGGACGTGTGATTGGCTTTTCGGATGCTAAATCGACGTCGACTTCCAAAGGCGAGTCGCTTAAGGATACCATAAAGATGGTGTCGAATTATGTTGACCTCATTGTCATGCGACACTTCCTGGAGGGTGCCGCACGTTATGCCACGGAAGTAACAGATACACCAATTGTTAATGCAGGTGATGGTGCAAATCAGCACCCCTCACAGACAATGCTCGATTTATATTCAATCTATAAGACTCAGGGGACTCTCGAAAACCTGACCATAACAATGGTTGGTGATCTGAAGTATGGTCGAACAGTCCATTCACTCCTGATGGCGATGAAGTACTTCAATCCTACTTTCCGTTTCGTGGCGTGCGACGAACTCAAGATGCCCGACGAGTACAAGAAGTTTCTCGACGAGCATGGCATCAAGTACACCGAGCACAAGGATTTCAGCAAGGAGGTAATCGATTCGTCGGATATTATTTATATGACGCGTGTACAGCGCGAACGATTCACTGACATCATGGAATATGAGCGTGTCAAGGATTTGTACTCGCTGCATAATTCGATGCTTGACGGTGCTCGTGACAACCTGCGCATTCTACATCCCCTGCCCCGCGTTAACGAAATAAATCCCGACGTTGACGATAACCCCAAAGCATATTATTTTGAGCAAGCGCGCAACGGCCTTTACGCCCGTCAGGCTATAATCTGCCGTTCGCTTGGTATCAACCCCCGTAAGGATATTAAAATCTAAGAGCTATGACACTCAACAAAGAAAAGAAAGAACTTGCTGTTGCCGCATTGCGTGCCGGCACTGTTATTGACCATATTCCCAGCAAAGCTCTGTTCCACGCAGTGCGCGTTCTCGGACTGGCCGGACTGGACAACAATATCACTATAGGATATAACCTTGACAGCCGCAAACTTGGTAAAAAGGGTATCATCAAGGTTGCCGATATAGAGTTTCCCAAAGATGTAATCGACCGCATCGCCCTGATCGCGCCGACTGCGGTGGTTAATATCATTCGCGATTATGAAGTGGTTGACAAACGGCCCGTCAGTCTCCCCGAAACGGTTGTTAACATTGTGGCTTGCGACAACCCCAAGTGTATCACCAACAACGAGCCCATGCGAACCAAGTTTGCCGTTATCCCCGGCGACGCGAACCACGATACCACTCTACGTTGCCACTATTGCAACCACACAGTCGAAGCCACAAAAGCCCGCATCCTCTGATGGCCAAGGTAAGCTGGAAACCGGGCACGATGGTTTATCCCGTTCCTGCAGCACTCGTGAGTTGCGGAAGTACCGAGCGTGGTGATGCCAATATGCTGACAGTCGCTTGGATTGGCACTATCTGCACCAATCCTGCCATGCTGTCTGTTTCAATTCGCCCTGAGCGTTACAGCTACGATATCATAATGCGAGACGGTGAATTTACCGTCAATCTCACAACCGAAGCCATGGTTCGTGCTACTGACTGGTGCGGTGTCCGTTCCGGTCGCGATTATGACAAGTTCAAGGAAACAGGCCTCTCACCCCTACCGGGTATCGTTAATTCATGTTGTATGATAAGCGAAAGCCCGTTGAGCATTGAGTGTCGCGTCAAGGAAGTAATGCATCTCGGAAGCCACGACATGATGATAGCCGATGTTGTCAATGTTGTGGCCGACGATCGGTATATCAACCCCGAGACCGGTGCATTCGATTTGCGTAGCGCGGGGTTGGTGGCTTACAGTCACGGCAAATATTATGCCCTTGGTGAACAATTGGGTACGTTCGGTTTTTCGGTCAAGAAACCGGCAACGAATAAGAAGAAATGACAAACCTTGAATTGCTTGCTCCGGCAAAAGATCTTCTAACCGGAATTGTAGCTATTGATGCAGGCGCGGATGCGGTCTATATCGGAGCGTCTCATCACGGCGCACGTGCGGCGGCAGGCAACTCTGTCGATGATATTGCCAAGCTTTGTGAGTACGCACACAGGCTCCGTGTCCGCGTATATGTTACACTGAATACACTTGTTTATGACGAAGAAATCGATTCGGTGCGTGCTCTTGTTTACGATTTGTATCGCGCCGGAGTCGACGCGCTGATAGTACAGGATATGGCATTGCTTGAAATGGACATCCCTCCGATAGAACTTCATGCCAGTACTCAGTGCGATACACGAACCCCCGAAAAAGCAAGGTTTTTGCAGGATGTCGGATTCTCTCAAATTGTACTACCGCGCGAGATGAGTCTCGAGGAGATTCGTCAAGTACGCCAACAAACTACTGTCCCACTCGAAGGTTTTGTCCACGGTGCGCTATGCGTGTGCTACAGCGGAGATTGTCGTGCAAGTCTTGTCAATGGCGGCCGTAGCGCGAACCGGGGTGAATGTGCTCAGGTTTGCCGTTTGCCGTTTGACCTCGTTGACGGTAACGGAAAAACTGTTGTCGCCGACCGCCATCTGCTTTCATTAAAGGACATGAACCGATTGTCGCAGCTTGGAGAATTGGCCGAGGCGGGCATTTCGTCTTTCAAGATCGAAGGTCGTTTGAAATCGCCCGCATACGTGCGCAATGTCACGGCTGCGTATTCCGAGGCATTGAATCGTCTGGTCGAGGCCAATCCCGACCGATATAAACGAGCATCGGCGGGAGTGGTCATTACCGATTTCAGGCCGGATGTTTCCAAATCGTTCAACCGCGGTTTTACACCATATTTCCTCAAGGACATTCAACCGGCGAAAGGTCAGTTGGCTTCCATGTTGACTCCAAAGCATGTCGGCGAAGCGGTCGGTCGGGTTGTCTCAGCGGGCAAACGTTCGATAGTGTTGTCCGAAGCATCTGTTCTTAACAATGGTGACGGTCTCGGATTCTTTGACAAACAAGGAAAATTTATTGGCTTTCGAGCGAATCGAGTTGAAGGCAAAACGGTCTATCTGCTCAATGATATTGAAGCAATACCCTCGAAAGGTACTGTTATCTATCGCAATTTCGACAAGGCTTTTGCTGATCGCTTAGAATCTTCTCGTTCCAGGCGAGTTGTTCCTATACAAGCATCCCTCAACGCCACTCAGCGAGGAGTATCTCTAACTCTTCGGGATGTCGAGCGCAATTGCGGGGTCACTGTCATGCTTGACGGACCCTTTGATACGGCGCGGACTCCGCAGCTCGACGCTCGGCGCCGCGTTTTCGAAAAGACCGGCGACACTATCTATGTTGTTACCAAAGTGGAAGATAACGTAGGCAGTTCGGTATTTATTCCCGCGTCTGCACTCACTGATTTGCGACGTCGTGCCATAGCAGCGTTGGATAACAATGCAAAAGCGACCTACCCGTTAACGTTGCGCCGTAAAGGTGTTGGAGATGCCGTTGTTTTCTACAGGAAAAAACTCGATATGCACGACAATGTGGCCAACCGTCTTTCGGCTGCATTTTATGCCAAACATGGCGCGACAGTCGCCGAACCGGCACTTGAAGTAGCATCGGACGATAAGCGCAGTGATGAAATAAGGATTATGACGAGCCGTTACTGTCTTCGCCGCGAACTTGGCGCATGTCTGAAGACACCGGCAGGCAAAACCTTCAAGGAACCGTTGACGCTTGTTCCTATCGACGGTACTACCCGCCCGATGCGACTCGACTTTGATTGCGCTAATTGTCGAATGAACGTTATCGCGCTACCCTGCGAAAAGAAGATAGCGAAGAAAAATGGGTAATTAAGTTTGCCTACTTCCCTAAAAAGTCGTATATTTGCACCAAAAGAGTAGCTGTGGTGCCGACGATGAGTCTGATCACAGCGAATCATGCTTTTGTAATTATTACAAAACCAATTATTAATCAACACTTTAGAATCTAATTCAACTAATCATAATGAAAGCAGACGTATTGCTCGGGCTCCAATGGGGCGACGAGGGTAAAGGCAAAGTTGTCGACGTATTGACACCCCGCTATGACATCGTGGCCCGCTTCCAGGGTGGTCCCAACGCCGGACACACGCTCGAGTTCGAGAACAAGAAGTATGTTTTGCGTTCCATTCCGTCCGGTGTCTTCCAGAACGGACAAATCAATATAGTAGGTAGCGGAGTCGTGCTCGATCCGGTATTATTCCGCGAAGAGGCCGAAGCGCTCGAAAAATCGGGTGTTGACTTGCGCAAAGTACTGAAGATTTCCAACAAAGCGCACCTCATTATGCCCACCCACCGCCTACTTGATGCAGCCAACGAAGCAGCAAAGGGTAAAGGAAAAATCGGCACAACAGGCAAGGGCATTGGGCCGACTTACACTGATAAGATCAGTCGTAACGGTCTTCGTCTTGGCGACACCCTCCGACCTTCGTTCAAGGAACGCTACGATGCTGCCCGCACCCGTCATGTCGAAATGCTTGAGGCTCTCGGCGCACCTGTTGAAGCCGAACGACTGGCTGAACTCGAACAGAAGTGGATGGATGCAATCGAGTATCTCCATACTTTCGACATCATCGAAAGTGAACACTATATAAACAAGGCTCTCAAATCCGGCAAAAGTGTTCTGTGTGAAGGCGCCCAGGGTACACTCCTCGACGTTGATTTCGGTTCGTATCCTTTTGTCACCTCAAGCAACACCATCTGCGCAGGTGCCTGCACCGGTCTTGGTGTGGCCCCCGGCAATATTGGTCGCGTGTTCGGTATCTTCAAGGCTTATTGCACTCGCGTGGGCAGTGGCCCCTTCCCAACCGAACTGTTTGACGAAACCGGCAAGAAAATCCGTGATCTCGGTCACGAATACGGCGCAGTTACGGGCCGTGAACGCCGTTGCGGCTGGATAGATCTGGTAGCTCTCAAGTATGCCATCATGATAAACGGTGTTACCGATCTCATCATGATGAAGAGTGACGTTCTGGACGGCTTTGACGAAATTAAGGCTTGCGTGGCATACGAGATTGACGGCAAGCGTGTCGAGGAATTCCCTTACGCACTCGACGATGTCGAAATCAAGCCTGTTTATGTAACTCTCCCCGGATGGAAAACTGACATGACGGCTATGAAGTCAGTCGAGGAATTCCCCGCTAACTTCGCAAACTATATTGAATTCCTCGAGAAAGAATTGGAAACACCCATTACCATTGTTTCGATTGGTCCTGACCGTATGCAGACTGTTTTCCGTCGTCCTCTTTGAAAATTACCTAATACCTACAATACCATGGCAAAAGTAAAACCATTCAAAGGCGTGCGTCCTCCACGTCATCTTGTGACCGATGTGGCGTCTCGTCCTTACGATGTACTCAATAGTGAAGAAGCGCGTGCCGAAGCCGAAGGCAACGACAAGTCGCTTTATCACATCATTAAACCCGAGATTGACTTCGAGCCGGGCACCGACGAACATTCGCAGCCCGTTTATGACAAAGCTGTTGAAAACTTCAAGGCGTTCAAGAATAACGGTTGGCTCGTGCAGGACGACAAGGAGCATTATTATATCTATGCTCAGACCATGAACGGTCGCACGCAGTATGGTATCGTTGTGGCCGCTAATGTGGACGACTACATGGAAGGCCGAATCAAGAAACACGAACTGACCCGGCGCGACAAGGAAGAAGACCGCATGAAGCATGTACGTAATCAGAACGCCAACATCGAGCCGGTGTTCTTCGCTTTCCCTGACAATGAAACTCTTGACGAAGTGATCCGTACTGTCACTGCCGGTGAGCCGGAATATGATTTTGTTGCCGAGGACGGCTTCGGTCACCACTTCTGGGTTGTCGACGACGACGCTATGATTGTCACAATCACAGAGGAATTCGATCGCATACCTTATTTATATATTGCCGACGGCCACCATCGAACTGCTGCGGCAGCCCTGGTCGGCAATGAAAAGGCGCGACTCAATCCCGACCATAAAGGCGACGAGGAATACAACTACTTCCTTGCCGTTGCTTTCCCCGCTTCGCATCTCAAGATCATCGACTACAACCGTCTTGTCAAGGATCTCAACGGTCTCTCCCCCGCCGAGTTCCTCGAAAAGCTCGAATATAACTTTATCGTCAAGGATATGGGCACCGAGACATACACTCCTTCGGGGCTTCACAACTTCTCGCTCTATCTGGAAGACCATTGGTATTCGCTGACAGCGCGCGAGGGAACGTACGACGACAACGATCCGATCGGAGTTCTCGACGTAACCGTATCGAGCAATCTCATACTGCGTGACATCCTTGGTATTCACGACTTGCGTAGCGACAAGCGGGTCGACTTTGTCGGTGGTATTCGCGGTCTTGAAGAACTGAAACGTCGTGTCGATTCAGGCGAAATGGCAGCGGCACTCGCGCTGTTCCCTGTTTCGATGGAGCAGTTGATGGCCATTGCGGATTCGGGTAACATCATGCCCCCCAAGACTACATGGTTTGAGCCCAAGTTACGCTCCGGACTCGTAATCCATGAGCTTGACTAATTCAAAATGAACTACAAATCCAATTTTTTATATAAATCAATCAACCATTAACCAAACAATCCATGAAAAAGCAATTTTTTCTGGCACTGGCTCTGACACTCGGCACTTCTTTCGGTGCTTTTGCGGGTGTTAAGGCCGGTACACCTGTCCGTGTGGCTCAGGCAGCCAGCGGACTCATGGCTCCTGTATGGTCGCCCGATGGCAAGCAGATCGCTGCCGCCGGTCCTAACTATACAGGCATTTATGTGTTTAATGCAGACGGTACAAACGGTGTGCAACTCACCAATGCCGAAGGCGCAGGCTACAAGATGGCTTGGAGTCAGGACGGCAAGGAAATCGTAGGCCGTGTCAACGTTCGCGAAGGCGTACGCGTGCTCCACGAAATGAAGGCTTGGGACGCCACTACCGGTAAAGCCCGTGTGGTTGCCAACCGCGCCCGCACCAATGCCAACCCCCGCACCGCCGGTACTTCGGTAGCTCTGCTCAAGAACATGACCGAAGACGCTGCCGGTGTTGCAGCAAAGACCCCCGCTCTGGCTGCTTTCGCAGGTCGAACCGTTATCAACCCCGCTCTCTCGCCCGACGGCAAGCAGATCGCTTTCCAGATTGTAGGCAAGGGTATGTTCGTCATCAATGCTGACGGCACCAACCTCCGCAGTCTCGGTGCAGGTTCGCATCCGGCTTGGATGCCCGATAACAAGACCTTGGTTTACACCATCGTTCGCGACAATGGCGCAGCTATCACCGGTTCGACCGTTATGACTGTCGACCTGAGCAACAATGCCAAGGAAGTCCTCCTTAACGACGCCAAGCTGATTCCCCTCACCCCTGCCATCAATGCCGACGGCACACGCATGGCCTTTGAGAACGCAGCCGACGCAGCAATTTACACTGTAACTCTTAAAAAATAAACTGTCATGAAGAAAACAAATACTACTCTGTTTGCAGGCATGGCAGTTGCCATCGCCGCTATCGCCACTCCCACAGTGGCTTCCGCAGCCGAAGTAAACGGTTGGGGCGACTTCAAACTCTACATCGACCCCGGTCACGAAGGCCGCTCGAACCAGGGTATCTGGGGTTACTCCGAGGCTGAGAAGGTGCTCGACGTTGCTCTCAACATCAAGCAGATGCTCGAAGCGTACACCGATATGCCTGCCGAAAACCTCAAACTCTGCCGTATGACAGTCGACGACACCATCAGCCTCGAAGAACGTTCAGACGAAGCCAATGCATGGGGCGCCGACTTCTACTACTCGATCCACTCGGATGCGGGCGCAACCGAAAACTCGATCGTTACCCTCTTCGGTGGCTGGCGCAAGGATGGTGTCGAAATCGAAAAGACTCCCAATGGCGGTAAGGCTTACGGTGAAATCCTCGAGCCTAACATGAAGAGCGTGATGCGCGTTAGCTCGCGCGGCAACTGGTACGACCGCTGCTTCTACGACCGTGGTCCTGCTACTCACGCCAACCAGTATCCTTATCTGTCTGTTAACCGTCGTTCCAACATGCCCTCTCTGCTCAGCGAAGGTGCTTATCACACTATCGCATACCAGCAGAGCCGCAACATGAACAAGGAGTACAAGCGTCTCGAAGCTTTTGCTGCCTTCCAGTCGATTCTGAAATATCACGGTCTCGAACTTCCCAAGCAGACCTTCCTGCACGGTGAAGTTTACAACAGCGAGAACGACCAGCGCATCAACGGTGCTGTCGTTACTGTTGACGGCAAGACCTACACCACCGATACTTTCGAGTCGCTGTTCCACAACTACAGCAAGAACCCCGACCTGATCCACAACGGTCTGTTCACTTTCGAAGGTCTCGAAGCCGGTAAGGAATACGACATCACCGTTACCGCTCCCGGTTTTGACCCCTACAGCGGCAAGGTTACCATTAATGCAGGTGGTGCTCTGGCCGGTGACTACATCACCTTCCACGACGTTGCCCTGATGAACAACGCCCCCGCTAAGGTCGACGCTATCTCGATCACCGATCCCACCTCGGTATCGCCCATCTATCCCGTTACCCTCACATTCTCGCGCAACATGGTTCGCTCGAGCGTAGAAGAGGCATTCAAGGTGAACAACGACGGCGAAATCGGCCTGACCTGGATCAACGACTATACCCTGCAGCTTGACTTCTCGAAACTGCTTCCTCTCTGGGATTACACCATCACAATCGACGGTTCGATTGCCAAGAACAGCCAGACCGACCAGTTCTTCGACGGTGACGGCGACGGCCAGCCCGGCGGTGACTGGGTTTACGAGTTCACCATGGCCGAACCCGATACCGAAGCTCCCGTGGTTATCTCGACCTATCCTCCCGAAGACGGCGAAGCCGTTATGGTTACCAAGTTCCCCGTACGTATCGAGTACAACGAGGAAATCAACTGGAACGACGATAAGAACGCTGACTGCGTTACCGTTGTTGACAAAGAAGGTAATACCTATCCCGGTACCGTTACCCACGCCGTTATCGCCGGCCGCTCGGTTCTCCACTTCTATCCCGCTGAACAGCTTCCCCTCGACAAGACCTTCCTCGTAACAATTGCTCCCGGTCTTGCTGACATGTCGGGCAACGTAACTGCTGACAATTACCACTTCCGCTTCATGTCAGAATACCGCACTCCTGTTGAATATAAGACCATGATCCAGATCAACAACGAAAGCGGTTTCTGGAATCCTGCCGGCTCAGGCTCCAGCAAGGGTCTCGTTAAGGACGACTGCTTCAGCGGTACATTCAACACCAACCCCTACTCTGCTTCGGGTACCTCGATGAAGATGCACTATGTATTCGACGAGAGCGATGCCGACGAGTTCTGGTTCATCCGTCTCTACACTCCCGATACCAACAAATATACCGGCAGCAACTTCAATGTTACCCTTCAGTACTGGATTTACAGTGACGGTTCGAACAACCTTGCTGACATGATGGTCCGTATCCCTCATGCGAACGGTAGCCTTAAGAGCAAAGCCGAAGGTAAAGTTCTTGACTTTATCGGTTGGGAGCCCTTCCACTGGAATCTCATGTCTGATGACTACTCGCACTTCACCGGTACCGACCAGATGGGTGCTTCCGGAAACTGGCGCTTTGACTCGTTCACTCTTAGCCACGAGTTCACCGATCCCGACGACGAAGACGTTCCTCAGCAGGCATGGGCAGGTGACATAGGTTACCACGACTTCGCATGCGCCGTTTGGCCCGAAGAAGGCGAGCGTCAGGCAAACATAGAAGACATCACAAAGCCCGAGGTTGCTGTTAACGACATCGCAGCCGACAAGGCCGGTGTAACTCTCGCAGTAAGCGCTGACCTTCTCACCATCAAGGCTGACGCCGACATCGAAGCCGCCTACGTATTCGGTGTAGACGGGGCACAAGTTGCTCTGGCCGGCGGTCATGGCACAGTCGCCACTGCAAACATCGCTGCTCTGCCTGCAGGTGTATACCTCGTAACTGTTAAGACAGCCGCAGGTAAATTCACTGCTAAGTTCGTTAAGTAATTTCGACTATCAGCATACGCTTTTCTAAAAGCGGTTCCACCTCGTGTGGAGCCGCTTTTTTATCATCTGTCCGCAATTGGACAAAATTAACGTCATAACAGCTTGATTATCAAGACCACTTGCATTTATTTTCATTATGTTCTAATTTTGCTTGCGTTAAATAAGAGCAATATGGACAAACCAATCAGCCAAGACTTAAAACGCAAGAAAAGAATCAAAAGCTACCTTCGATTAGGTGGGTTAGCTTTAGCCATAGTCATACTAATAATTTGTGTAGATCGTATCTCCGGAAAATCCGTAAAAGCAAACGAAGTTACCTTGTCAACAGTTACTACGGGACCTCTTGTGACTACCATAACTGCATCGGGAAGCGTCGTGCCGGCTTTTAGTCAGGTAGTGAATTCACCTGTATCAAGTACGGTGCTCCGTGTATTCGTGCATCCCGGAGACACCGTTACTGCCGGGACACCCCTTCTTGAACTCGACCTTTCTGCTGCCGAAACCGATTACAGCAAACTGATAGATCAGCAGGCTGTCAATAACCAAAGGTTGTACCAGACACAACTGTCCAACCGAACACGGTTGAGCGATATAGCCATGCAAATCACGGTAAAGGAAATGGCAATAAACCGACTGCGACTCGACGTCGAAAACGAGAAACGGCTCGATAGCATTGGCAGTGGCACCGGCGACCGCATCCGTCAGGCCGTTACTGCCCTGCGTACGGCAGAGCTCGAGTTGGAACAACTGAAGACTCAGTTGGCCAACGAACGTGAGAACGCTAAAGCAAGCGAAGGTATGCAGCAACTCGAGATAAATAGCTTCAACAAAGATGTCGCTCTGTTGAAACGTACCCTCGAACAAGGGCGTGTGCCCTCCCCCATTAATGGCGTAGTAACATTTATTACCTCCGATATTGGAAGCAATGTTTCAGCAGGTCAGAAACTCGCAGTCGTTGCCGATCTGACCAGTTTTAAGATAGAAGGCGAAATACCGGAAGGCGATGTGAATAAGGTTAGTATCGGTGCCGACGTAACAGTGAGGATTGGCAATCAGGAACTGTCGGGCATGTTGAGTCATATCAGCCCGCAGTCACAAGGAGGCATGGTCAAGATAGCCATCGAACTCAACGATCCTTCGCATAAACGGTTGCAATCGGGATTAAAAACAGGTATCGAAATATCCAACGATTACAAGAGCAATGCAATACTGATTGCCAATGGCTCATACTTCAAAGGTCCGGGCAACTACGAGATGTTTGTACTTGAAGGCGATGACAAACTCATAAAACGTAAGGTGCGCCTCGGAGACAGCAATCATAAGTATGTCGAAGTGCTTTCCGGACTTACACCGGGGATGAGCGTCGTGACGAGCGACATGGAGGAATACAAGCGAACCGACGAATTGAAATATGTAAAAAACTAAATATACAAAACATGGAAATAATCAAACTAAACGGTATCAGCAAAGTGTACCGGACCCGCGAAATCGAAACAACCGCGCTCGAGAATATAAACATGGCCGTCAACGAAGGCGAGTTCGTCAGCGTCATGGGCCCTTCGGGTTGTGGCAAATCAACGCTACTCAATATCATCGGACTGCTCGACAACCCCACCACAGGGACCCTCGAATTGCTCGAAACAAATATCGAGAACATGCGCGACACCGCATTGTCACACTTCCGAAATGCCAATATCGGTTTCGTATTTCAGAGCTTCCACCTCATTCCCTCGCTTGATGTGGCCGCCAACGTTGAGTTACCGCTCATTTATCGCAAAGGCCTGTCGGGATCGCAACGTAAGGCTATGGTAGAAAAGGTACTCGAGCGCCTCGAGATGAGTCACCGTATCCACCATCTCCCCGGTCAACTGTCCGGAGGTCAGTGTCAGCGTGTCGCTATTGCCCGCGCTATTGTTGGTAATCCTAAAATTCTACTTGCCGACGAGCCGACCGGTAACCTTGACTCGAAGATGGGATCGGAAGTTATGGAACTCTTGCATCGTTTCAACAAAGAAGACGGAACAACAATCGTTATGGTGACCCACAACGAGGAGCAAGCTAAAGATACCGACCGTGTAATCCGTTTCTTCGACGGTCGCATAATCTCGTAAGCACGAAATATTATGAAACAAAAGATAAAGCAAATACTGTATGACCTGCGCCATCAGCGCGTCATATCGTTGATTACCCTTACCGGCACTGCTCTGGCCGTCTTCCTGCTGATGACCGTAGTGATGCTGCAGGAGGTTGAAACTGCTCCGTTCTCGCCTGTATCGCAACGTGAACACATCGTATATTCGTCAGGCATTCATGTCAAAACACCTGAAGGTTGGGATATGTCCGGATACCTGAATCCGACAATTGCACATGAACTATACGACAATCTCGATGGTATCGAGCTGGTGTCATACTATACACCTTTTCTCAATAATGTCACTGTAAAGAAGTCAGGCGGTAATGCCATAAGTTCGAACAGTCGCGCCGTCGACGAAGTTTTCTGGCAAATATACGATTTCGACCTGAAAGAAGGCCGATATTTCACTAAATCCGAGGTTGAAGCCGATGCCAAAGTTGCCATAATCAGCAAAAGTCTGGCCGAGAAGTTGTTCGGAAAGGAATCACCCGTTGGCGAAGAGTTTACCTCGTTGTCAGTCACTTATACCGTTATAGGTGTAGTAGACGATGTCTCTCCGTTGGCCACTCAGGCGTACGCTGACTTCTACACGCCCATCAATGAAGCCAGCCACACGCAGGAAGATAAGTTGCGTGGTCACTACCGGGCAGCCATGTTACTTGCCGATAACTACCCGTTGCAGAAAGTGCGCGACCAGGTCAAGGCACGCTATGCAGCGTTAGCAACCCGTGTCTCTGCCGATGGCTCGAATGTTGTATACCATGGCTCCCCGTACGACCGATTCGATATGACTTCCTCATTCGGAACCAATACCGATCCCGAACCGGACTCCGGTAAGACAATCCGCTATATCATCTATGCCATCTTGCTGATTGTGCCGGCCGTCAATCTGAGCAGCATGACTCACAGCCGTATGCGTCGCCGTATCAGCGAAATCGGAGTTCGTCGGGCTTTCGGTTGCACCCGCGCCCGAATAATCCGCGACATTATCACCGAGAACTTCATTATCACCCTGATTGGCGCATCCATAGGCTTTATAGCGTGTGTTATATTTACCACTTCGTATAGCTCTTTGATCTTTTCGTGGGATACAATGGGCTTGGATAGCTCCATCCCTCTCGATGCACTTATCAATCTTAAGGTGTTTGGCATAGCGATAGGGCTGTGCATACTGCTCAATATTATCAGCGCCTCGATACCGGCATGGCTCGCGTCGCGCGTTAACCCCGTTGAGGCAATAAATGCCCGTGCTAACTAAAAGGACTACTACAATGAAACGCAAACTAATTTCTCAAATGTGCCATGAATGGCGCGCCAATATGTGGATGCTCGTCGAACTTGTCATCGTCAGTGTCGTCCTTTGGGCTATCAGCTCGCTTTTCTTTCCTGCCGTAGCACCGTTGTTCCGTTCGACGGCATATACCACCGACGATCTTTATGCTTCGTCAATAGATTATTTCGACGAAGAGAATCCACAATATCGCGAATATCCCGATTCGCTGCATAATCAAGCTACAGATCTGCAGAATATCATCCACCGTCTGCGCCGCAATCCTCATGTTTTACATGTCGGTGCGGGCTCGAATCTGACTCCATACACTTTCGGATACTACGGAACTGCCCTTATGCGTCTCGACGATCTGGACACAGTCGGTTTTGATATCAATAAACGTGCCGCAACACCGGAAGCTATTCGCGCACTCGGGCTTAAGGGCGTCGACGGACAAACTACTGAGCAGTTGGTAGACTTGCTCGAAAAGGGCAAGATCATCATCTCTGAAACCGATGTGATGAAAGCGGACGAAATACTTAAAGCCTATGGCAATAAAAGGTTGATTGTCTATCGCGATTCGACCGAAGTGTTCGAAGTCGGAGCTATCATACCACTTTACCCCCGTAACAACTACGAATCGAGTCAAGGTGGCGTAGGCATCTTCCCACTAAGCGAGGATGAGTTCCCGAATTTCATGTCGGGTATAATCGTCCGCGTAAAGCCCGGCGAAGGCAAACAGTTCATCGATTCCTTAACCGGCGACGACCTTGAGTTTGGCAACGTATTTATCGAGCCATTCAAGTCGTTCGAAGATATGAAGTATGAGGCAGAGGGCGAAGGCGACATGTATGTCCGTAACTGCATAATATGTATGCTGTTCCTTGTCATCTGCGTATTCATGGGGCTGTTCGGCACGTTTTGGTTGCGAACATCGCAGAACACTGCCGAGATAGCCATACGCAAAGTCAACGGTGCTACTCCGGCCGACATCATGCGACGTTACTTTGGCGAAGGGTTGCTGTTACTGTTCTTTGCCACGGTCATCGCCTTGCCCGTCGAATACTGGCTTTACAAAACTTTCATGAACGAAGAGTCAGAGACATTCCCCATTACTCTCAACAATGATTACACCATATACGGGTTTATAGCCGCTACGGTGTTGATGGTGATTATCGTTCTCCTCTCTATCTGGATTCCGGCACGTCGTGCCATGCGTATCAATCCCTCGTCTGCCCTCAAATCGGAATGAACTATAAACAGCTTTCCATACTGATTTTCTCAATCATAATCACTGTGTGCGCTCCGGCTCGCACAGTGGTTATGACCCTTGACGACGTCGTGACCCGTGCGCGACTCAGCAGTGTCGATGCTGCCGTAGCACTCAACGAGTTGAAACGAGCCTACTGGGAGTGGCGCACTTATCGAGCCGACAGACTGCCGGAGGTGAAGTTTTCGGCAACACTCCCATCCTACGGCAAGCAGTATTCGGCTTATATGAACGAAAACGGTGATTACTCCTTTGTCCGCACCAACTCACTACAACTTAACGGTCAGATGTCTGTCACCCAAAATATCCGGTTGACGGGCGGAACTATCGCTCTCAATACTTCGCTCGACTTCCTCCGTCAATTTGATAACGGTCTTGGCAACCGATACATGTCGATTCCGATTGCACTGACACTTAATCAGCCAATTTTCGGGGTTAACACCATGAAGTGGGATAGTCGAATCGAGCCGGTCCGCTACGCTGAGGCCAAAGCCGCATTTATCAGTGCAACCGAAGATGTGGCGCTTGCAGCGGTCTCTCTTTACTTTCAGTTGTTGATAGGTCGCGAAAATGAAGATATAGCTCGACAGAACCTCAATAATGCCGAACGACTTTATGAAGTGGCTACTGAAAAACGAGCAATGGGTCAAATCAGTAATAACGATTTGCTTCAGATGGAACTCAACGTGCTCGATGCCCGTTCGTCACTGACCGACTGTATCAGTACTGCCAAATCGAATATGTTCAGTCTGACGTCTTTTCTCGGACTCGATAGCGATGTCGACATTCAACCCGTAGTGCCCGAAGAAGTTCCTCAGGTCAGTATCACCTACCCGGATGCTCTCGAACGTGCTCTTACGAACAACAGCCATGCCAAGAGTTTGCGTCGTCGTCAACTCGAAGCCGATTACGAAGTGGCAAAAGCCAAAGGTGATTTACGTCAGATCAATCTGTTTGCCCAGATTGGCTTTACAGGAACGGACGATAACATCAACGGTGCCTATTCTCGGTTGCGACCCAATCAGGTTGTCGAGGTGGGTCTGAGTATTCCCCTACTCGACTGGGGCAAACGTCGAGGCAAGGTCAAGGTGGCGGAGAGTAACCGTCAGGTGGTCGAAAGCAGGTTGCGCAAGGAAAGTCACGATTTCAACCAGACTTTGTTTATTCTCGTCGAGAGATTCGCCAACCAACAGTCGCAACTCGACTTAGCTCTCCGGGCCGACGAGATTGCCAAAAAACGTTATGATACTAATTTTCAGACCTATCTGATCGGTCGGATCTCGACACTCGACCTGAATGACTCTCAAGTCAAGAAAGACGAAAGCCGTCGGCAGTACTTCAATGAGTTGTATTACTTCTGGTATTACTGGTATCAGCTTCGCTCGCTTACTCTTTACGACTATGCCAACGCCACTGACATTAATGCCGATATAGAACGGCTTGTTTCTCAATAATTTTATACTTAACTTTGCAAAATGATTCTTATAGTTGACGACGATCAGGCTATCCGACTCTCTCTCGGGCTTTTGCTGAAACAGAAAGGCTTCCTGTTTGAAGCTGTTTCCAACTCGGCGGATGCTCTTGAAATGGTGCGTCGTGGAAACATCGAACTGGTTATTCTCGATATGAACCTGTCGCTGACCACAACCGGTCGCGACGGGATTGAACTTCTGCGAAAAATCAAAGTTCTTTCTCCCGAGCTGCCCGTAATTCTGATTTCTGCATGGGGAACAATACCCCTCGCTGTCGAGGGTATGCGCTACGGTGCAACCGATTTCATCACCAAGCCTTGGGCGAACAAGGATGTCCTCGACAGGGTCAAACGAGCACTTGGAACAACACCTCCGGCCGAGGTCGCACCCCCAACCCTTGAGGACCTCGAACAGACTGCTATCAAAGATGCGCTGCGCCGATGTGACTATAACGTAGCCCATACAGCCGAATCATTGGGTATATCACGACAGGCACTATATCGCCGACTCGATAAATATGGTATCAAACTATGAGTAAAACATGGTTGTTCATTCTGCTTGTCGTGGGCATTATATTGTTAACGACTTCAGCTCTTATCGGATCGGGTAAGGGAATTATTTTCCTGATAGCTATGGTCTGCGCATTGCTTGTCGTGTGGTTGTATGTCAGCGTAATTCGTCAGCTGCGCACGGTTCAAAACGGTTTGTACTTGCTACAAGCGCAGGATTTTGCGAGTCGCTTGTCCAAAGTGGGCAATCGAGACGCCGACCGTATTGTCAGCCTGTTCAACCGACTGATGCAAACCCTTAAGGAAGAACGATTGAAGAAAGAAGAACAGGATCGTTTTCTCCGGCAACTCATCGAAGCGTCGCCGATGGGAATCGCGATTTGCTCGCTCGATGGTGTACCCGTAACTACGAATCCCGCTTACCAGAACTTGACAACAGACTCCTTGGTATCCGAAATTGACAGTCTCCAAGACGGTGAAGTCAAGACTGTCCGCGCAAAAGGGTCCGAAGTGTTCCGTATCAGCCGTCTGTCGTTTATGGAACGCGGATTCCGTCGTCCGTTTATCTTGATAGAACGACTCACCGACGAGATTCTGTCGGTGGAAAAGCAGACGTATAGCAAGGTTATCCGAACCATGGCTCACGAGGTTAACAATACCCTCGGCTCGATTACCTCGGTTTTCGAAACACTTCTCGAGTCGGAAAGTGATGAAACGGTCTCTCGGACTCTTGAAATCTGTCATGCGCGCTGTCTGAGTTTGCGCGACTTTGTGAAGAACTATGCGAAGATAGCCAAAGTGCCCGCCCCCGTATTAAAGCCTGTAGATTTGAAAGACGAAGTAGAACGATTGCTACCCTTCTTTAAGGAAATGGCAGCAGGGGTTGCTGACGTTCGGATAGATGGAGTAAGTGAGACGGTCTATGCTGATTCAGGTCTATTGGAGCAGGTGTTCACTAACATTGTCAAGAATGCCGTAGAGGCCATAGCTGAGGCTGACGTCCCCGATGGCCAAATTGTCATCAGCTTAGACGCGAAGTCCATACGATTCATTAACAATGGTCGTGAGATCCCCGGTGAAGCTTCCGACAAACTCTTTACTCCTTTCTATACCACGAAACCGGATGGACAAGGTCTGGGGCTCATACTTGTGGCCGATATCCTCCGCAATCATCACGCCGATTTTTCGCTATCTTCAGCCAATGGTCAGACGGTGTTCGCCATTACCTTTCAATGATTATTTGGGGGTTAGCCGCTTTTTTTGTAACTTTGCATCAACATATCAACTAACCCCTTGAAAATAGCAATGAAATTACTTGAAGGAAAAACCGCTCTTATCACAGGTGCAGCCCGTGGTATCGGCAAGGCTCTCGCTCTTAAGTTCGCCGAAGAAGGCGCTAATATCGCATTTACCGACCTCGTGATTGACGAAAACGGCAAACAGACCGAGGCAGAAATAGCCGCTCTCGGCGTGAAGGTTAAAGGCTATGCGTCAAATGCCGCCGACTTCAACCAGACCAAGGAAGTTGTCGACCAGGTACACAAGGACTTCGGTTCGATCGACATTCTCGTTAATAACGCCGGTATAACCAAGGACGGCCTTATGCTCCGTATGACCGAAGCTCAGTGGGATGCAGTTATCGCTGTCAACCTCAAGAGCGCGTTCAACTTTATCAACGCCGTTCTGCCCATCATGATGCGCCAGCGTCACGGTTCGATCATCAACATGGCATCCGTAGTAGGTGTACACGGTAATGCAGGTCAGGCTAACTATGCTGCCTCGAAAGCCGGTCTTATCGCACTTGCCAAGTCTATCGCTCAGGAAGTTGGCAGCCGCAATATTCGTGCAAATGCCATCGCCCCCGGTTTTATCGAAACAGCTATGACTGCTGCTCTGCCCGAAGACGTTCGCAAGGAGTGGACGGCAAAGATACCTCTGCGTCGCGGCGGAAAGGTAGAAGATATTGCAAATGTTGCAACCTTCCTCGCCTCGGATATGTCAAGCTACGTAACCGGTCAGGTTATTCAGGTTGACGGCGGTATGAACATGTAAGCCACCTGTTTATGCTTACATATAATACTCACCTCAAGCCACTTGTCCTGCCCGAATATGGACGAGTTATCCAATCTATGGTCGACCACGCTCTCACTATCGAAGATCGTGAAGAGCGCACCCGTTGTGCCTATAGCATTATCAAGGCAATGAAGATAATCCTTCAGGCTCCTAAAGACGATGATGATAGTGAGCACCGCTACTGGGACCATCTGGCGATGATGAGCGGATTTGCGCTCGACATAGATTGGCCCTTCGAGGTGATTCGCCCTGATTCGATCCAACCCAAGCCCGACCCTGTTCCATACGATTACAGCGTGGTGAACAACCGTCAATATGGCCGCAATCTTATCAATATGATTGATGCCACTGCTGCTATGGAGCCCGGTCCCGACCGTGACGCCATTATTGTTTTGGTAGCCAATCAGATGAAGAAGGCGAGTCTGGCATGGGATCCTGACGGTTATAGCGACGAACGTATATTCGACGACATTGCACGCATAACGGAAGGACAGATCGTAATTCGGCCTGAAGAACTCATGCTGTGCGAATATAAGGATGCACCTAAACCCGGCAAAAAGAAAAAGAAGAAGTAATCAAAATCCAAACTTTTTGCACCCAGGGACGTTTAACCTGCATGATAACAGCAAAAGAATTATTCCCCATAGGGTATGTCAGCAAGACGCACGGCATAAAAGGCGAATTGAACATTCAGCTTGATACTCAGTATAACCCTGAGGACTTCCGTTTTCTTGTCTTCGAGATGGATGCTATCTTTGTCCCTTTTGAGATAGCATCGTCTCGCGGACAGGGAGCGGCAAACCGATTGGTTGCACTCGAAGGCGTAGATACCGTAGAAGAGGCGCGTGCTTTCGTCGGCAAAACAGCATACGTTCTGCAAAAGGAGCTGGTTGAACATCCCGATTATGACAATGAGGCCGACGGCGAAGAAGGGCTCTATCTTAGCGACCTTATAGGCTACAGACTCAACGACGAGTCCGGTCGGACGATCGGAAAGGTTGTCGGCTTCAACGATGATACGCAGAATTATCTTCTTGAGGTTGAGTTGCCAGACGGGCGTAAGTTGTTTGTTCCATACGTTGACGAATGGCTCGTCGATCTCAATCAGGATGAGCATACCATATCATTCGACCTTCCGACAGGATTAATCGATTAATACTTTAACATATCATACACATGGAAGTATTTGATGAAGACAAGGCCACGAAGTATATTTTGGATGCTTTGGCCAAAAACACGGATATTACTAAGAAATACTCCGACGATGACATTCTTGAAGTAATTGACCTCGTATGGGACTACTACGAGGACCATGGTATGCTGGATGTTGATATGGATGAAGAGTCGGAAGGCACGGAGGCTGTTGACAAGGCAAATCTGATTGCCTGGGTTACCAAGATGATCCGCAAGGACAAATCGAGCAATGTAGATATCAACGATTTACCCGCTATTATCGACGCTGAACTTGCATACGAAGCGCTTTGCGACGAACTTTAATATCCTCTTAATCCTCCAACTCCCCTACCCGTTCTCAAAATGAAACTTACTTCTTATATTTCTATATGTGCCGCCGCTGTTCTCAGCGCCACACTCAGTGTGCAAGCCGAGTCTCCTGCTAAAACTCAGGCGGGTGCATCAGAGTGGGAGATTACTCTGGCAAGTCCTGCCGTTCCGACAAAGGCCAATGCTTCTGTGTCGCGACACATGGAGACAATACGGAAGTGGTTTGCTAACAAGGGTCTCGATGCACAGGTAACGCGTAAGAATGAAGTAGTTAAAGTAACTATTCCGGCTGACAAATTGTTCGCACCTAATTCGACCGTGTTGAAGCCGGAAGCTGATGCCGTTCTCAGGAATTTCTCGCAAGGAGTCTCTCAACCCGGTTCTTTCAAAGTGCTCATTGCAGTGTATACCGATGACACCGGCGACAATGAATATTCCAATTCGGTATCAATTGTCCGTGCGCAGGCTGTCGACAAGGCTCTCCGTACGTTAGCGATTAACAGCGGAGTATCTCCCAACATTCATTACTACTCTTTCGGTAACCGTAATCCCGTAAAACCGAACAACTCTATTGAAAATCGCGCCAAAAACCGTCGCGTCGAAATTTATCTGGTTCCCGAAAGCAAGACAATCGACGCTGCTCGCGCAGGAAAACTGACTTGAATGATTCCGGAAAAATCTCGATTTCCTTAGCATATACCTTAGAACGTAAAAAGGCCTCGCATTTCGAAATGCGAGGCCTCTTTACGTATCTTGATTTATCGGAGTATTATTTTGCGCCGACGATTTCTTTGAATTTGTCGAGCGAAACTTCTTCAACCTTGGTGTTGACAGCCTGACGAACAGCCCAGAAGAGTTTCTGATCGCTTACGTTCTCGACAATCTGATTGCGGTAGTTGTTGTCGTTGAGGATGCGCTTGGCGGTATCTTCGATGGTCTTTTCGTCCATGTTGGTGATACCATACTGCATGAACTGGTTACGAGCCAGACCCTTGGCGTAATCCAAAACATCCTTTTCTTCGATCTTTACACCGAGTTTAGTGCCGATGGCTTCGCGGATCAGCTGCCACTTGAGGGCAGGGAGCATCTGGGCAAACTCGTCATCGATGTTCTCGGCAGTCAGTTCTTCGTTGCGGGCAATGAGCCATTTCTTAAGGAACTCAACGGGCAACTTCATATCGTTGTACTTTTCGGAGAAGTACTGCTGGGCAGTATGGTCGAAGTAGCTGATAGAGTTTCCTTCGAGCTGGGCAGCGATCATATTCTTAAGGAATTCGCGATATTCCTCTTCGTTATGAACTTTATCCTTGCCGGATACATTGTCATAAAACTCCTGGTTGTGTTCGGCGGGTTTAACAACGATGATTTCACTGATTGCAAATTCGAAGTCGTCCTTAACGTCCTTGGCGATTTCCTTGTCGAGATTCAGCATCGATGCCAGTTCGACTGCATTGCCGTCGCACGAGTTGTAGGGGTTGAAGACAACCTTGTCGTTTACCTTCTTACCGAGGAACTTGTCGGCTTCCTCCTTACTCTTGAACAGGAAGGGAGCTACAATGCCTGAGATAACTTGGATAGCGCCCTCGTTAGTGTTAACGGTGCCATCGGCGTTGAGCTGCTGGATCGAACCCTTAACAACGGCTTTGGCGTCAACCTCTTCGCCGGGAACCTGCGAACCGAGACGCTCAGCAAGGTTCTTGTCCTGCTCGTTGATCATGTCGTCGCTCACTTCAATCTTGTAATAAGGTAATTCGACATTCTTGTCAACTTCAACGTCGATTTCGGGCGCGAGACCGATTTCGTATTCGAACTTGTAGTCTTTGTCTTCGAGGTTGATTTCCTTAACTTCAACGGGCAGGGGTTCGCCCAATACGTGAAGTTTTTCGTTACGGATATAGTTGATAACTGCCTCGTAAACTTCCTGGTTGAGGACGTCGCTCTTAACGGATTTCTCAAAGCGACGTTTGATCTGACCCATGGGAACGGCACCTTTACGGAAGCCGGGGATATTGGCGTTTTTCTGGATTTTCTTAAGCTCTTTGGTTACTTTGTCAGCGTAATCGGCTTCAGTGACTTCCACTGTGATAAGACCGACTTCCTCAGAGGGTTTAGTAAGATTAACGTTCATTTTAATAGCTATTTTAGTTAATTATTAATTCGAATTAGCTTTCGGGTGCAAATATTTTTGCAACAACAACGGATAACGTAAGCTACGTTACCCGTCAAATCCCGTAATTCAGTGCAAAAGTACGCATTTTTATTAAATTAACCAACTATTGAGGGCGTGGATGTACAGCTTGTTTATGTTAATTATCGTTTATGAGTGGCTCATGACGTTGCTAAATTCAAAAAAAATGGTTAATTTTGCACGTTATCATGAGCCATTATGCATGGTTCGCTCGTGCGGATTATACAGTCATCGGACTTAAACGTCTGTATGTCAGTGCAAATGCTCATGCAAAAATTGTATTCTTAAAAATCCAACAAGCTAATCAATCACTATTAAAATAAATATGAAACGGTCTGCTTTCTATCTGGCAATAGCATCCCTTGCCGTCATGACTTCGTGTCACGCACCCAAGAATGTAACCTACTTAATGGATGTCGACAACCTTCCGGTATCCGAACTTCAAAAATCTAACAGTCGCATCGACCCGGCCTTGGGCCCCGGCGACCTGCTCAACATCAAGGTGTTTGCGTCCAACATGGCTTCGGTAGCTCAGTTTAACAAGGGTCTGCTGATTTCGCCCGAAGGTCAGATTTCGACTGTCAACTACTCTTCGTCGACATCAAACAACTCGGCTGAAACTTCGACCGACTTTTATCTGGTAAATTCTGAAGGTGACATTGACTTTCCCGTTCTTGGTATCATCCATGTTGCCGGAAAAACCAAGGAAGAACTTGCCGAGGACATACGCAGCATGATCTATCCCAAATATGTTACTACCCCACCCACCATCGACATCCGTCTGATGAACTTTAAGGTTACTGTTCTTGGTGCCGTGAAGTCGCCCGGTGTTGTTACCTCCAAGAACGAGCGTATGAACATCCTCGAAGCGCTCGCACTTGCAGGCGACCTTGACATCAAGGGTCAGCGTGACAATATCTTGCTATATCGCACCAACTCTGACGGAAGCCGTGAGATCCATCGCCTAAACCTCAATGACCGCGACCTTCTTCTGTCGCCGTATTTCAATCTCCAGCAGAACGACTTTATCTATATCGAGCCCAACCGTTCGGCCAAACAGAATGCATGGCAGATGCATCAGGGTTGGAATGTAGCAATCTCGGTTGTCGGTGGTATATCCTCTGTCGCCGCCCTCGTCATCGGTATCGTCAACCTTACCAAGAACTAATATCTGATTTTTCAACCAGCTTAAATACTTGACCAATCATTCACCAATATGGCAAGCATGAACAACCACGGGAATCAAGAGGCGGAGAATAAATCTGCCGAAATAAAAGAGGAGAGCTTCGACCTTACCGGTCTGCTGATAGATTATCTTAATAACTGGAAATTCTTTGTACTGTCCTTGATAATCTGTCTTGGGGCTACATATTGTTATATACGCACCATTGTTCCCACATTTAAGGTGGGTGCCGCTGTGTATATCAACGATGACAATGCCACCAAGACCAGCGCAGTGTCGCTTTCGGCTAACAACCCGATGATCGATATGAAGGAATATATCGACGAAACGGAAATTGAGATACTTAAGTCGCGAAACTCGCTGCTCAAGATTGTTGATACATTGCAACTCTCTTATTCATATTATGCTGTGGGCAAATGGTGCGACGTTCCCATCTATCGCACCAATCCCATCATTGCCAGCATGGATTCGGCTGCATTAAGCGACCTCAAATTCGTACTGACTCTCGACATCAATAAGAAGTCCAACAACCAAGTGATGGTTGGCGTAACCTACGGTCCCGATTATAAGAAGTCTACCAAGCTGGATAAATTGCTTGCAACTATCGAAACGCCTGCAGGTAATGTGACCTTGACGCCTAATGGACCTCTCTATGACGAAGTGAAGGCAGCCCAGCGTATCATCATACGCAATCCCAATGCCGTAGCAGCTTCGATGGCCGGTAGTCTAAACGTGCAATATGCCAAAAAGGCATCGACCATCGTAAACTTCGATTATGTTACTCCCCTTCCTAATTTGGGTACTGATGTACTCAAGATGATCATTTACTTCTACAACCGTCAGATCATTGAGGACAAGAACCGTTCGGCCATTCAGACCGAGGAGTTCATTCAGGCTCGTCTGAAAGACATCCAGGACGAACTGAAAGGCGTGGAAGAAAACCTGCGCGAATATCGCGAACGCCACAATATTGCCAACCAGGAGGCACAGATTTCGATGAGCCTGCATCAGAAGAGCACCACCGAAACACAGATCAACGACCTTTTAGTACAGGAACGTGTGATCAACGACCTGCTCAGCGAAGCTAATAGCATCGAAATATCGACTGCGCTCGAGGATCTCCGTCATCTGCCCGCCATTACATCTAATCAGGCTATTAATATGGCTGTTGAGAAGTTCAACCGCGACATTGACCAGTACAACCGTCAGCGTCGCGATATGACCGCCGAGTCCGATCTTATCGTTCGCCTCATCTCCGGGCTCCGCGAACAACGCGCTCAGATTGTCCGCAGTCTTGAATCGGCCAAGCGTTCGCTGTCCGACCAGCGTCGTGGCATCACCACTATCGAAAACCGCAGTGCCAGCACACTGGCAGCCCAGCCGACCGTTGACAAAGGTCTTCAGGAAATCTTCCGCGACCAGTCCGTAAAGGCTAACATCTACACTTTCCTCTTGCAAAAACGTGAAGAAATCGCTCTGCAAAAAACACTTGCGACCCCCACCGCACAGTTTATCGACAACCCGTCGGTGATGGCTCAGGTTGCTCCGCAGACGCCCACTATTTACCTTACCGGCCTAATCATCGGTCTCCTTATTCCCGGCGTTATCATCTACCTCCGCCGCCAGCTATTCCCCAAATTCAAGGAGAAAGAAGATCTGATGCGTATCACCGACGTGCCCATCATCGGCGAAATCTGTAAGGCCGATATCCGTGACGGCGAAGTTGTTATCGGCGAAAACGTTTCGACAAGTGCGGCCGAACTCTTCCGACTGCTTCGTAACAACGTCAACTTTGCCAATGCTACCGGCGAAAAGAAGGTCATCCTGCTCACCTCGGCTATTTCGGGTGAAGGTAAGACGTTCGTTGCCCTTAACCTGGCTATGACTTACGCGCTGACAAAGAAGAAAGTTGTCGTTCTTGGTCTCGACATCCGTCGTCCCGTGCTGGCTCATAAATTCAATATGTCAAATCGAGTCGGCGTAACGAGCTACCTGTCCGACCAGGTTTCTGACGTAAATGACATTATTTTCCCCAGCGAAATCAATCCTTATCTGTACATTATCCCTGCAGGTCCTATCCCCCCGAACCCCAACGAACTTCTGTTGAGCGAACGTATGGAAGAGCTGTTCAACCAGCTGCGCCAGGAATTCGACTACATCATCGTCGATACCGCGCCGTTAGGACTTGTTTCCGACTCGTTCCTTATCATACCTCACACCGACGTGCAGCTGTTCGTAACTCGTGCCAACTATTCGACACGCAAAGGTATCCGTGTCCTTCACGAGGCCATCAAGAACGGTCAGATGCCCAAGTCGTACATCGTGCTTAACAGCGTAAACACCCGCAGCCGCGCATACCAGTACCGTCGCTACGGTTATTACAGCTCCAACCGCTCGCGTTACGGCTACGGCTATGCAGAGGACGGCGAAAGCCACCATCACAGCAAGAAGAAAAAGAAATCGTTCTTCAAACGCTTGTTTGGGAAGTAATATCAAGTCGACTGAAAGGAGTATGACTACTTCCAATATCATCCGGTTTACTATTCTCGGTATTCTATGGCTGGGATTGGTGGTCTATATTTTGCACCACAGCCCGATCACTCTTTACACAATATTTGTATGTGTGGCATCATGGATTATTATCTTCGTGCCCATGTACAAGAAATACGTTAAAAAGAACAGGGATTAACGCCCTGTTCTTTTTAGAGTCCATTCGACACCAATGTTAGATGGACTCTTACTCTTTTTTTCAAGTTCTTCTAATGAATGAGAAATCAGAAAAAGTAGATCCCAAGGCTTCTGATAAATTAGCCACTCAATATCCTCTGCTGGCGAAGATAGATACGCCGGCTGACTTGCGTGCGCTCCCGGTTGAACAGCTTCCGGAAGTATGTAGGGAGATACGCAGCTTTCTCGTGTCGGAGTTGTCGCACAACCCCGGCCATTTTGCATCCAGTATGGGTGCTGTCGAAATGACTGTTGCCTTACACTATGTTTTCGATACTCCCTACGACCGACTCGTATGGGACGTAGGTCATCAGGCGTACGGACACAAGTTGTTGACCGGTCGTCGCGATCGATTCCATACCAACCGGACCTTTGGCGGTCTCAGCGGCTTCCCTACACCCGACGAAAGTGAATACGATACATTTACAGCCGGACACGCCTCCAACTCGATTTCGGCTGCCCTTGGTTTTGCGATTGCGTCTCGCCTGAAGGGAGATGATCCTGAGCGACATGTAGTGGCCATTGTCGGCGATGCTTCGATAAGTGGCGGTTTGGCATTCGAAGGAATCAATAACGCAGCAAATACGCCCAATAATCTGTTGATAGTTCTCAACGACAATGATATGTCGATCGACCGGAATGTTGGAGCGTTAAATAAGTACCTGACCCATATCCATACGTCAAAGTCGTACAATGCTTTCCGATTCAGCGCCTACAAGTTGATGAAGAACTTACATCTTGTTAACGATCGACGACGAGGGACAATCACCCGCTTTAATAATTCGCTTAAGTCGGTTATTGCGAACGAACAAAACCTCTTCGAAGGTTTGAACATCCGTTATTTCGGGCCGTTTGACGGTCATGATGTAATCCGTCTCGTCAAGGTTCTCAGTGGAATAAAGGAAATGAAAGGTCCGAAAATTCTACATTTACGAACCACGAAGGGAAAAGGCTTCGAACCTGCCGAACAGAATCCTGCTCATTGGCATGCTCCGGGCAAGTTCGACCCCGAGACAGGCGAACTTCTGACCGATGGCAAGAAACGGCTTAAGTTCCAGGATGTTTTCGGAAATAAATTGCTTGAACTGTCGGAACAACACGACGACATTGTGGCAATCACTGCAGCTATGCCATCAGGCACCTCGGTTTCGACCATGCAGAGTGCCCTACCCGACCGAGTTTTCGACGTCGGTATTTCCGAGGGTCATGCCGTGACATTTGCCGGCGGATTGGCTAAGGAAGGCTTGCGGCCTTTCGTTGCTATCTATTCAAGCTTTTTGCAACGAGCATACGATCACATTATTCACGATGTGGCTATTCAACGTTTGCCCGTAATCTTTGCCATCGACCGCGCAGGTCTTGTTGGTGAAGACGGGATGACACACCATGGAAGTCTCGACATTGCTTATCTTCGCGCCATCCCCAATATGGTAGTCGCAGCTCCCCGCGATGCATCAACCCTTCGGTCGCTGATGGACACGGCCTACGCTCATACTGCCTCTCCCTTTGCCATAAGATACCCTCGAGGAGGCAGCAAGTTGCCCGAAGATAATCCATACGCGGTCGATGGTACTCTTCCTGTCGGTAAAGGTCAGTTGCTCCGTGAAGGCACCGACATAGCGTTTCTCGCTCTTGGACCGATGGTAGCTAATGCCCTTGAGGCTTCCGAACGACTCGCTGCCAAGGGAGTTTCAGCGGCTGTTTACGACATGATTTATGCCAAGCCGATAGATACGGACATCGTGGACTCGGTGGCCACCGCCGGAATGCCGATCGTTACCCTTGAGGACGGCACCACGTCCGGCGGATTGGGTAGTACGGTTGCAGACCGTCTACTTCAAACCGGCTCATGTGTCCCGATGAAAAAAATTGGTATCCCAGATTCGTTCATAACGCATGGGTCGATAGCACAACTCCAACAACTGTGCAAGATGGATGTCGATTCCATCATCGATGCAACTACCAACCTGTTAGATAGCAAAACCCCAAACACCTCGGCGCGATGAACATAATAATAGCAGGAGCCGGCGATGTAGGTACGCACCTGGCCAAACTTCTTACCCACGAGGAGCAAGACATAATGGTTATAGACGAGAATGAGGAAAAACTGCAATTCCTCGACTCGAATTATAACCTGATGACACTCCAAGGGAGCCCGACATCGTTTCAAACGATGCGCGAAGCGCGGATGCACAGTTGTGATCTGTTCATAGCTGTAACACCATCCGAAAACGACAACGTCGTGGCTTGTGCTATGGCTAAGAAGCTCGGAGCTAAGGCAACAGTAGCACGTATCAACACATATGACTTTATGGAACCGGATAACCGTCTGTTACTCGACCAGATGGGTGTTGACCATGTTATCTACCCGGAATATCTGGCGGCAGAAGAAATCGTCACGGCTCTGCGTCGATCGTGGGTTCGGCACTGGTTCGAACTTCACAATGGTGAAATCATAGTCATTGGTGTTAAACTCCATGAGGGCGCGCCTATAGCCGGCATGAAACTACGCGATTTTGCGTCCGTGAATTCGGGTTTTCACGTTTCGGCAATCAAACGCGGCCACGATACCATCATCCCCGGTGGTAACGACGAGTTGCTCGAAGACGATATCCTGTATTTCACCTGTAACCGTGAGCACGTTGACGACCTGCTGCAGCTGACCGGCAAAACAAGTCACCATATACGCAGAATTATGGTGATGGGAGGCGGCAAAATCGCCATTCGCCTCGCTAATATGGTTGGCCGTGAGTTCAAGATCAAGATAATCGACAACAACATTGCCGTCTGCCGGGCTTTGGCAGAACGCTGCCCGGACTGCGAAATTGTCCATGGAGATGCACGCGATGTCGAGTTGCTCGTCGACGAAGGAATTGAGGAGGTTGACGCTTTTGTAGCCTTGACGGGCAATTCCGAGGCCAATATCCTCACCTGTATGACCGCCAAGGAACTTGGTGTACGCAAAACCATTGCTGAGGTTGAGAATATCCACTACATCAGTCAAGCTGAAGGCCTCAACATTGGAACGATTATCAATAAGAAACTCCTCGCATCGAGTTCGATATTTCAGTTACTGCTCGACACTGATTCGTCGTCGCCGAAGTGCCTTGCGCTTACGGACGCCGAAGTTGCCGAACTCGAGGTTAAGGCCGGCTCGAAGATTTGCGGAATCCCGGTTAAGGATCTCAAGTTAAGCCGTGAACTTACACTCGCCGGATTTATCCGTGACGGCAAGGGTATGCTCGTGCGTGGCGATACCGTTTTCCAAGCCGGCGACTCGGTAGTAGTATTCTCATTAAGCGGTTCACTGCACCGTACCGAACGACTCTTCAAATAAATCTTCCCCTATATGCGCCGCACTGTCGATCGACCACTTATCAACTATCCCATGCTACTCAAAACCATGGGCTGGCTTGTCATGATCGAATCCGGCTTCATGATTTTTCCGATCATAGTGTCGTTCGTCTGTCACGATTCGGACTGGTTGGGATTTGCCATATCCGCAGGATTCACATTTCTTTGCGGCCTCTTGATGACGAAACGTATACGTCCACGGTATTCACACATGGGCCGACGCGAGGGTTTTCTCCTGACGGGCTCTGTCTGGATTGTATTCTCTCTTTTTGGCATGATACCATTCCTAATCAACCTGCCCGGAACAACGGTTACAGATGCCTTCTTCGAGTCGATGGCCGGCTTCACTACTACCGGAGCGAGTGTATTACCCGATGGCTTGCGAATAGACCACGGCATGCACTTATGGCGCGCTCTGACACAATGGATAGGCGGCATGGGTATCATCCTATTCACGCTTGCTGTTGTCCCGATGCTCAATTCGTCCGGAGGTATGCAGATGTTCAATGCTGAAGTAACCGGTATAACACACGACAAGGTAAGACCGCGTATATCGCAGACAGCCAAAATGTTGTGGATGACTTATATCTGTCTGACCATCCTCGCTTTCTTTTGTCTCTGGGCCGGACCGATGAACTGGTTCGACAGCATTTGCCATGCTTTTGGAACAATGTCGACGGGAGGCTATTCGAGTTTCGAGGGTGGCGTTTCTGCCTACTCCTCGGTGTACATCTACGTTGTTCTTACGGTATTCATGTACTTGGGAGGCATCAATTTCGCCCTTATAATACGATCGATTTATCAAGGCCCCCGCGTTGTGTGGCGAAACGAAGTACTGCGTGTGTTCACACTGGCCATACTTGTTACGTACGCCCTCTTTGCAATCAGCAACTGCATTCGATACGGATTCGCTGACTGGCAGATACTTACTATAAAGCCACTCTTTCAGATAGTTTCGATGTTTACCTCAACCGGTTATACTGTCAACGGGTTTGCTGACTGGGGTACTTTTATTCTCGGTCTGATCTTCGTAATGATGTTTATCGGTGGTTGTGCCGGCTCGACAAGTGGCGGTGCCAAGATTGACCGCATCCTATTCCTGTCAAAATTCTGTAGCAACGAGGTTCGTCGCTGTGTGCATCCCAACACGATAACTGCCGTAAAGCTGAACGGTCGTGTGCAGCCATATAGCCTTGTCTCGAAAGTTATAGCCTTCTTGTGCATCTACGTTATCGTGGTTATAATTGGCTCGCTGATCATGATGATGTTCGGCGAAAATCTCGGGCACTCGTTTTTCTCGGCATTTTCGTGCGTGTCCAATACCGGTATTTCAGCAGGCGATGCATTTTACGGCAGTGACTTCTCCGACTATTGCGCTCCTGCCAAGTGGGTACTTGCATTGTTGATGCTGATTGGCCGTTTGGAGCTCTACACTATCCTCATTCTTTTAACCGGCACATTTTGGCGCAGATGAACTCCAAGCCTATTATAGCAATTGTCGGTCCCACCGCATCGGGCAAAACTGCCCGCGGTGTTCACTTGGCTCGCCGCTTAGGCGGAGAGATAGTCAGTGGTGACTCACGTCAGATTTATCGAGGGATGGATCTCGGTACGGGAAAAGATCTCGAAGAGTATGGAGACATCCCGTATCATCTCATTGACATAGCCCCGGCAGGCTATAAGTATAATCTGTATGAATACGCTCGCGATGCACGTCAGGCTATTGCTGAGATTCAAGCACGCGACAAAGTGCCCGTCGTTGTCGGTGGCACAGGGCTTTATGTAGAGACATTGCTTAAAGGGCTTAATCTTCCCGAGGTGCCGGAAAACCCTGCTTTGCGCGATAAGCTCGAACAGTTTTCTCTCGAAGAGTTGACAGATCAACTGGCAGCTATGAAAAGCTTGCATAATACAACCGATGTCGATACTAAGAAACGTGCTATACGCGCCATCGAAATAGCCACTTTTTATTCCAAACATCCTGAGTTGGCCCCTACCGAGGAGAACAGTGTACCGTTGGATGCTCTTATCGTGCATGTCGATATCGATCGTGATGCTCGCCGGGAACGAATCAGCAAGCGTCTACACCAACGTCTTCAGGCAGGGATGGTCGATGAAGTTCGCCGTCTTATAGAATCCGGCGTAGCACCAGAGGACCTGATATACTACGGACTGGAATACAAGTATCTCACTGAGTATGTAACCGGTAGGAAGGATTACGACAGTATGGTCCGCGAACTCGAAATCGCTATACACCAGTTTGCAAAACGTCAAGGCACATGGTTCCGCGGTATGGAGCGTCGCGGCTTCACACTGCACCATCTCCCCTACGATATGGACTCCGAGGCGTTCACCGATGCTGTTTGTCGGCTGTACGAACTGAAAAATTAGAAATTTTTCGTACCTTTGCATTATCAATCGGTCGCATCAACTGCGTGCCGGACATATTCACATTTTTAATTCTATACTCATGATAACCCGACTATCACAAATTGTTGAAGCAGCCCGTAAGCGCGGCCCCAAACGTCTGTCAGTAGCATTCGGTCAGGATGCTCACACACTTAAGGCAGTCTACGAAGCCTACCGCGAAGGTATCGTTCATCCGACAATCTACGGTGACAAACAGGTTATTTTGGATGTATGCGCAGCCGAAGGCATCGATCCGACGGCCTTTAATATTGTCGACGAAAAAAACGATGTCGCTTGCGTCAATCTTGCCGTAAGCGCCGTGGCCACCGGTCAGGCTGACGTACTGATGAAGGGCCTCGTTTCGACCGACAAATACATGCGCGGAATCCTGAATAAAGATGCAGGCTTGTTCCCTCCCAAGGGACTGTTGAGCCACGTTGCCGTTGTCGAGTTGCCCGATTATCCTCGTCTTATCGTCTTCTCGGATGCCGCCGTTATTCCGGCACCGGATTTCAAGCAGAAGACAAAAATTATCGGTTTTCTTACCAAGACAGCTCAGCTGTTAGGAATTAGTTCGCCCAAGTTGGCATGTATTGCTCCGTCCGAACAGCTGCTGCCCTCAGTCGATTCGTCTACCGAAGCCGCTATCCTTGCCAAAATGGGCGATCGCGGACAGTTGGGCGACGTAGTTGTCGACGGGCCTCTGTCGCTCGATGTTGCTCTGTATCCTGAAGTCGCTATCGAGAAGAAAGTCAAAGGTAGTCAAGTTGCTGGTAAAGCTGACTGTCTGCTGTTCCCGAATATCGAATCGGCCAATGTATTCTTCAAGTCGGCCACTCACTTCGGCGGTGGCGAAATGGCTGCGATGGTCATGGGTACCAAACAGCCATGCGTGTTGACCAGCCGCGGCGATACACCCGAAAGTAAACTTTATTCAATAGCACTCGCCTGCTTAGCCGCCAAATGATATGACTAAACGAATTTTAGCCATCAATCCCGGCTCGACATCAACCAAGATTGCTGTCTACGAAAACGAGACGCCTGTATATACCCACACCTTCTCGCACTCGCCTGAAGACCTTGCTCACTTTGCTCGCCCTGCCGACCAGTACGAATGGCGTCGTGACATGATTGTCAAGGATCTTAATGAGCACGGTGTAGACCTCCACAGTCTCGATGCCGTAGTGGGTCGCGGTGGAATCCTCCAACCGGTTGAAAGCGGTGTCTACGAAGTCAATGACGCTATGGTCAACGACCTGCGCAACGCTCGCCGCGAACATGCTTCGAACCTTGGCGGTCTTATTGCACGATACATTGCCGACATGGTTGGAGTCAAGAGTTATATCGCCGATCCCGTCGTGGTTGACGAAATGATACCATACGCCCGTATTACCGGTGTGCCCGAGCTACCGAGGGAATCTGTATTCCATGCGCTCAATCAGAAGGCTATCGCACGACGGTATGCGCGTGAGAACGAAACCGCTTACGAGGACCTCAACCTAATCGTGTGTCACATGGGAGGCGGCATCACAGTTTCAGCCCATCGCAAAGGCAAGGTGATCGACACTACAAATGCTCTGAACGGTTGTGGTCCGTTTTCGCCCGAACGTTCGGGCACCCTACCCCCGGGGCCGCTGATCAACCTTTGTTTCTCGGGAAAATACACCGAGGCCGAGTTGATCAAGTTGGTACACGGCAAAGGCGGACTGGTTGCACATCTTGGTACAACATCCATACCTGAGATATTGGATCGGGTTGACCATGGAGACCTTCATGCCATGCTGATAATCCGAGCTATGTGCTACACTATTGCTAAGGAGATCGGTGCCATGGCAATTGCACTGTGTGGCAACGTCGATGCTATCCTTATCACCGGCGGTGTAGCCCACTCCAAGCGTATCACAGACTATATAGCCGGCCATTGCGACTTCATAGCACCGATTTATGTATATCCGGGCGAAAACGAGTTGCTCGCTCTTGCCCAAAACGCCTTGGGAGCATTGAACGGCACACAGGAAGTGAAGATCTATGAGTCTGCCCTACCCGATGACCCGGCACAAATCAACGATATAACGCGTCCGTCTAAATTGCGAGAATGGTTGTCGGCAGCCCGATTCTCCAACTACTCGA
Source organism: uncultured Bacteroides sp. (assembly GCA_964572615.1). Taxonomy (GTDB): domain Bacteria; phylum Bacteroidota; class Bacteroidia; order Bacteroidales; family Muribaculaceae; genus CAG-873. The sequence goes on along the minus strand of CAZNGJ010000002.1, from coordinate 28,541 downwards.
CAAAGCGGCGACTTTCGGCCATGCGACAGTATTTCCGCTCTTGGCGGCGACCGCTTCGCAATGATAACTAATTCTAAAAAAGAATATCGCTTAAGTTCTTGAATCCTTAAGCGATATTCTTTTTTAACTCATTCGCGACTTATAGTCGTCGTAGGTAAACTCTCGCAGATAAGTGCAATCACCGTTCTTATCACAGAATACTATTGCCGGGTGATCTATGCCATTGAACATATTAGTCTTGACCGTCGTATAGTGATTCATATCTTCGAGGGTGATACGGTCGCCAATCTTAAGAGGTTCGAGGAAACTCCAGTCGCCCATGTAATCACCGGATAAACATGAGTTGCCACCCAATCGGTAAGTCGGATGCCCAGGTACGGGATTCTCTCCGTCACTTTCGGTAATTGCCGGTTTATATGGCATTTCGAGAGTATCAGGCATGTGGCAGGCAAATGAAACATCCATGATAGCAGTAGTAACGCCGTCGTTAGTGACCAGATCGACAACGCTGCTTATCAGGTCGCCGGTGCGCCATGTAAATGCACTACCGGGTTCAAGTATTATCTCGATCCACGGGTACCGGCTCTTGAATCCACGAAGCACTTCGACCAGATGATCAGTATCATATCCTTGGCGGGTCATTATGTGACCGCCACCCATATTGACCCACTTAACCTGTTCAAGCAATCGTCCGAACTGGGCCTCGAAAGACGCCAGCACCTTGGCAAGGTCGTGTGACGATGACTCGCATAGTGCATGGAAGTGTAATCCCTCGATACCCTCAGGGAGACCGTTGGCAAGGTCTCCGGCCGACGCACCGAAACGGCTGCCGGGAAGAGCGGGGTTATAGAGGTCGGTGGCTATGACTGAGCAACGTGGATTGACGCGCAGTCCCGGGGAAACATAGCGACCCGAAGTACGGTTGTACTCCTGCACTCTATCCTTGAAACGCTCCCATTGACTCAGCGTATTAAAAGTAATATGAGTGCTGCCTGCAAGATACTCTCCGATGGTGCGGTCGGTGTATGCAGGCGAGTATGAGTAGATCTGATCCGTCAGATACTCGCGACCCAAACGCAACTCGTTGAGACTGCTTGCCGTACAAGCCACATTATATTCCTTGAAGATGTCAAACGTTTTCCAAAGCGCATTTGCCTTGAATGCCATAATAATCTTGACATCAGCACGTTTGGCTACATCTGTTATCAACTCGAGATTCTTACGCAGGCGATCCTCGTAAACAATGTAAAAGGGAGTTGGTATTTCGTTGACTTTCATATAATTAAAGTATGACAAATTTTGCAAATTTAAGCATCAGTGTCTTCTGACCTTCATTTTCGAACTCTACCGTTATCCGTGCGCCTCCGGGATGAGTTGCGTCGACCGATTTCACAGCTCCACGACCGAAGCGGTCATGCATAATCATAAGACCCTCGGTCAGTTCGGATGCCGTATGGTTGGTCGGATACGCCCCGTCTGGCATAACAACACGTTTTGGCGTAGGAGCAGGGCGACTAAGAGTCGGTTGCTGTACCACGTTTGTCTTTCGGTAGCGTTCCATCAGGTTTTCTGCATAACCGCGTCCGGAAGAAGACCTCGAAGAAGAGGTACTTCCGGCTGCTCGCAGATTAGTACCCGGAGCCATTTTTAGGTACGTCGGATTGATTTCGCCAAGAAATGGCGACGGTCCAGTTACAGCCGACTGTCCGTTGATATAACGGCTTTTGGCAAACGAAAGCATACAGTAACGTTTGGCTCGGGTGATTGCCACATACAGCAGACGTCGTTCCTCCTCGATTTCACCGGGATTGGTGTTTGCCATCGGCGACGGTAGTACTTCTTTCTCGACACCGACGACGAAAATGTTCTTAAATTCGAGACCTTTTGCCGCATGGATGGTCATAAGTGTTATTGCTTTTTCGTCAGTCTCCGCGTTTTCGTTCTTGTCGGCATCGGTTGCAAGCGAAACCTCGGCCATGAACGAAGATAACCCTGTCTCATCGGTCAAGCCTTGTTCCAACTTTGTTTCGACAAACGAAGCTGCATAGTTGTTCAACTCGGCCATATTCTCGCGCTTCGAGATGTTCTCCGGAGTGTTTTCAGTGTCGTAGTAACTAATCAGACCGGTTTGTACAAGTATGTATTCGAGTGTTTGAGCTGCGTCATGATCACGAGCATAGTCGCTGATTCGGCCAATGAGATTGGCAAATTCGATAAGCCGCGCTTTTGTTGGTTTATTGACGTCGAGATTGAATCTGTCAGGATCACTTAGGACTTCGTAAAGACTGACATTAGCTGCCGATGCAGCTTGCGAGACCTTGCGCAAAGTCGTATCGCCAATTTTACGTGCCGGCAAATTAATGATGCGTTTGATAGCCTCTTCGTCAGCAGGGTTGAGTGCAAGTCGGAGATACGCCACGACATCCTTTACTTCCTTTCGATGGAAGAACGACATGCCTCCGTAGATGCGGTATGGGATGTTGCGCTTTCTCAAGGATTCCTCCAGGATACGGCTTTGACCGTTCGTCCGGTACAGCACCGCAAAATCCTCGTAACTGTCACCGGTGCGCGCTTTCACGGTGCTTATGCGTGAAGCAAGCAGTCCGGCCTCTTCGTAATCGCTGTAGCACTCGACTACCTCTACAGGAATGCCGGGACCATTATTCGAGAATACCTTTTTAGGTATCTGGTGTACATTGTGCGAAATCAACGAACCGGCAGCATTGATGATATTCTCAGTTGAGCGGTAATTCTGTTCGAGCTTGAACATGCGCAGATTGGGGAAAGCCCGCTCCATCTGGAGGATATTGGCCAGATTGGCGCCACGGAACGAATAAATACTCTGGGCATCGTCGCCGACAACACACACTCCGGCATTAGGTGAATCCTCGGTCAGGAGCCGGAGTATCTGCGCCTGCGCGTGGTTCGTATCCTGGTACTCGTCGACAAGTATGTAGCGGAAAAATTCGCGGTAATGATTGCGTACATCTTCATTGTCACGCAACAAGCGGTGAGTGTAGAACAACAAGTCGTCAAAGTCCATAGCGCCCGACGTACGCAGTCGGTCACGGTATGCCTGATATACCAAGGCTGTCTGAGGGCGCCCGGCTCGTTGATCGAGATACATGCGTTTTTCGTCACGCATATAGTCCTCCGGCGATACAAGGTCGTTCTTGAGATTCGAGATGATGCTTGCTATCGTCGCCGGCTTATAGGACTTATCATCGAGATTCAGTTCCTTTATTATACTTTTCACCAGATTTCGAGAGTCCTGGCTATCGTAGATTGTATAATTGGACGTGTAATTGATACGATCGGCATGCCTGCGCAAGATTCGTGCAAACACCGAGTGGAAAGTACCCATCCACAGTCGGTTGGCCCCATGCTCGCCAATCTTGGTTATGATACGCTCGCGCATCTCGCGTGCCGCCTTGTTGGTAAACGTAAGGGCGAGTATGCGACCGGGCTCATACCCCTTGGCCAACAAGTGCACTATCTTGTATGTAAGAACACGAGTCTTACCCGAACCGGCACCGGCTATAACGAGTTCCGGACCGCCGAGATATTCGACGGCCGCCCGCTGTTGCTCATTGAGTTCATTGAGGTATGCGTATGGATCAATTACCATCTTGGACTGTGTCAGTTTACCAAAATTTGTTATGCTCGGGGCTGTATTCGAATCCGGCATCAGCAAGTGCTTCTTCGAGCACTTTACGACTGATCCCCATATCGTCGCACATACTGTCGAGACCTGCCGGATAATCATCGCGCAATTTCATATTAACCATACTCATCAGCATGGCAGGGTCACGTGGGAAACGTTCGTCTAATCCTTCGTTCGCACTCATATTTGTTAATGTTATAAGATAGCGTCAAGCCGGGGCGATGTACTGCTACTCGCTCCGGCCTGATGTATTTTAGGATTATTTACTTGAATACGTACTGCGACGAAATAGACTCGTTGTTCTGTACGCGACGGATAGTATCGGCGAACAGACGGGCCACGGAGAGGATTGTACACTTGGGAGACTCCTTGCTGTAAGGAATCGAGTTGGTGAAAATCATTTCGGTGAGGCCACTGTTGTTAACACGTTCGGTAGCGGGATCGCTCATGATAGCGTGCGAAGCCAGGGCACGAACACTCTTTGCACCATTGGCCATCATCAGATCTGCGGCCTTGGTAATGGTACCGGCAGTATCTACCATGTCGTCGACAAGGATCACATTCTTATCCTTAACGTCGCCGATGATGGTCATTGTGGCAACAACGTTAGCCTTGGCGCGCTGCTTGTGGCAGAGCACCAGGGGCACATCGAGATATTTGGCATAGCTGTTGGCGCGCTTCGCACCACCGACATCGGGAGTGGCAAGAACAAGGTCCTCAAGGTTGAGCGACTGGATATAGGGGATAAATACCGACGAAGCATACAGGTGGTCAACGGGGATGTTGAAGAAGCCCTGAATCTGGTCGGCGTGCAGGTCCATTGTGATGACGCGATCGACACCGGCGGCAGTCAGCAAGTTAGCCACCAGACGGGCTGCGATCGACACGCGCGGTTTGTCTTTGCGGTCCTGACGGGCCCAACCGAAGTAAGGCATAACGGCAACGACTGATTTGGCAGAGGCTCGCTTGGCGGCATCGATCATCAGCAGAAGCTCCATGAGGTTGTCGGAGTTGGGAAAGGTAGACTGAACGAGATAAACGTCGCAGCCACGGATAGATTCCTCAAACGATACTTCAAATTCGCCGTCGGCGAAATGCAGGATGTTCATTTTACCGAGTTCAACACCGAGGTCACGGCAAATTTCTTCTGCCATATAGTGCGAACGTGTACCGGAGAAAATTTTGAAGGGAGTGTTTTGAGTGCTCATATTGGTTTGTATGGTTGGTTTTGTATTTTTCGGTGCAAATTTAGTCATTTTTTCGCAGTGACAGGGTCGCCGGAAGCGTTATTTTTTGTTACACCGCGCTTTTTCTTGGCTATCTTGTTCGGGAAAGCCAGAATGCGGGCACCGTGCGCAGGTGTTTTGACACTGACAGCCTCACCCGGAGAAAGCACAAACTTATGTTTGGTACTGTCGAGCGCATCAACTGCTACGACTTCACCATGCGGCAATCCGAGCAAATTGAATGCATGGTCGGGTATTACAACCTGTGCATCCGCATCCTCATCGCCGAAGTTGAGGAAAATAAGCATCGTTTCGTCAGCTGTCGAACGCATATAGGCGTAATGCCGATGGGGATTGAAACCGTCGCTTTGATAATTGACATACATAAGATCGAAGAATGCCCCGTTGCGTACTGTATCCGAACCATTTACCAAGCCAAGAATACGGCTGTAAATATGTCGCAGACGGCGTTCCTCTTCCGTTAGATTTTCATATCCCGGTTTCTTGTCGTCACCAAGCCAGCGACTCACGGTATCCATGCTCCAGAAGTCAAAGATAGTGGTGCGTCCGTCCCTACCACTGAAACCCTCGGTATCCATTCCCCGCTCTCCGAGCTCCTGTCCGTTGTAAATCATTACAGCCCCTTTCGACATCGTAGCTATAGCTACCAAAGCGGGGATGACCGTTTCAGCACGACCGGCATAGAAATCGGAGGCGTATCGCTGCTCGTCGTGATTTTCGAGGAAATTGAGCATCTTTTCTGACACACCCTCGACTGTCTGCCAGCAGGATGTCAGTTGAGCCGCCGACCAATTGTTACACTCGATGCCGCGGAGGGTATCATAGAGATTAACTTTGTCGTAGAGATAATCGAACCCTCCTTCCGACAGGTATTGGCGATAGATACCGACATCGTAGAGTTCGGCTATGAAGATGATGTCCGGGTAGTCTTTCTTGACCATTGTGATAGCCCATTTCCAGAACTCTACCGGTACCATGTGGGCCATATCACAACGGAAACCGTCGACACCTTTAGAAGCCCAGAAACGCAAGATGTGCAACATCTTCAGCCAGGTATCAGGTATCGGGTCGAAATGCTTCGTATGGTCTCCGGGGTCATAACCATAGTTTAGTTTTACTGTCTCGTACCAGTCGTTACGGCTTGGGAAAGCTGTAAAACAGTCGTTACCCGTAGCCTTCGCGGGAAACTCCGAATAGGTATCCGGCCCGGATCCTAACTCGACATCCCGGGGGGAAAACTGCTGTCGGGTTATGTAATAGAAGTTGTTGTATGGAGCAAAGAACATCTCTGGATTATCACCGTCGCCGAGATCGCGGACTCCGCGTGGAGCCATATCGCTATGATATTGGCGACCGACGTGGTTGGGCACGAAGTCGATTATCACACCCATGCCGGCTGATTTTGTTCGTTCCACCAATGCCTCAAATTCCTTCATACGCTCCGGTACATCCTCCGCAACGTCGGGGTCGATATCGTAGTAGTCGACAATAGCGTATGGACTGCCTGCCCGACCTTTGATGATATGGGCGTTATGGCGGGGGATTCCGTAGGCCGTGTAGTCAACGTCATGTGCATGTTCGATGACCCCGGTGTACCATACGTGGGTTGCTCCGAGGTCGGCTATCGAATTTAACACGTCCTTATTAATATCGTTTAGTTTACCGGACCCGTTTGCCTCTATGCGACCGTTGGGGACGAGCTCACGGTTGGTATTTGCGAAAACGCGTGGAAACATCTGATATATAACCGGACGCCCAACAGAGTTCGCGTCAAACTGTTTGGACTTAGCGCTCTTTCCACGAGTCTTGGAGGATTTATCTGAAGTCATATATTATTTGAATTTTGGTTTGAGGACTTATCTGTACGCCACAATCCTGCTTCCTTAAGTGCATGACGGGCATTGAGATAACCGGCATTGTAGACTTTCTGAATCTGTTTGAGATTGAAAGTCTTGTATTGTGAAATTTCTCGCAATTCTATCGCTACATCACAAGCAGCGATATCTTCGCGCATATTTGCTTTCTGGATCATTGAGAATGTCCGCAGCGCAACATCCATAATCTTGTTGGAGGACGGCGACATGTCAAGTGGACTGACGTTAACGCCAATCAACACATCGCAGTAGTCGCGAATAGCCCAGGAAGGCATATTCTTGACTACGCCACCGTCAACATAGTTGGTTCCGTTTATCTTAACCGGTTGAAAGATAATGGGTATCGAGCACGAAGCCATCATGCGCGGGCCGATTTCGCCCTCGGTGAATACTTCGGGTTTTCCTGTGTCGAAATTGGTGACACCGATATGCACGGGAAGTCGGAGGTCAGCCAAAGTTTTAGCCGGCTGGATATGTTTGAGAATGAAATTGGCAAATTTATTAATACGGAAAAGTCCGCCACCGCGAAATTTCAGTTCCGTGAAATCTTTGAACGTGGCTTGTGAAAATATCTCGACCATTCGGTCGGTTGGCACACCGGCGCCATACATGACGGCAATAACGGCACCTGCGCTTACTCCGGCAACAATATCAGGTTTGAGCCCGGCTTCTTCAATGGCCTTCAAGGCTCCGGCATGTGCAAAACCTCGCGCACCGCCACCCGACAACGCTACGCCGAGACGGTAAGGCTTGGATGACGGCTTGTCCTGTAATGTGTGTGTTTCCATAATGATTTTTAACCGAGGTATGCCTTGAGCAGATCCGAACGATGTCCGCGCAAATGGCGGATTGCTTTTTCCTTGATTTGTCGAACTCGCTCGCGTGTCAAGTCGAACTTCTTGCCGATTTCGTCCAGACTCATTTCGGGACCACCTATGCCGTAGAACATCTTGACAATCTCGCGTTCGCGCTCGTTCAGCTGCGAGAGCACGCGGTCTATCTCGTGACAAAGAGATTCGCGGTCGAGTCCGTCATCGGCCAGCGGTTCGTTATCGCCTACAAGCACGTCGAGTAGTGTATTTTCCTCTCCTTCAGAGAAGGGAGCATCGACCGACATAGCTCGCCCCGACACCTTCATTGTCTCGCCAATCTTTTCGGCAGGGATGTCGAGCAGTTCGGACAACTCCTCGGGTGAGGGACGGCGCATGTGCTTCTGTTCAAATTTGGACAGCGCTTTGGAAATGCGACTTAATGAACCGACCTGATTGAGCGGCAGGCGGACAATACGAGATTGCTCGGCAAGTGCCTGTAAGATAGATTGGCGAATCCACCATACGGCATACGATATAAACTTGAAGCCTCGGGTTTCGTCGAACATCCTGGCTGCCTTGATAAGCCCGAGATTGCCTTCGTTGATCAGGTCCGGGAGTGACAAACCTTGATTCTGATACTGTTTAGCCACGGACACAACAAAACGAAGATTGCCGCGGGTAAGGCGATCCAATGCTTTCTCGTCGCCTTCTTTGATGCGACGAGCTAATTCTACTTCTTCGTCAACCGATAAGAGTTCTTCTCGACCTATTTCCTGGAGGTAGCGGTCGAGAGATGCTGTCTCACGATTCGTTATGGATTTCTGTATTTTGAGTTGTCTCATGGTGGATAAAACAAGTATTGTAAATGGACACAAGTCCACATCAAGGTCAATTCAATACAAAAATACCAACATTTAATCGTTCAGCCAATTAAGCAATCGGTGAATTTACGATATTTAATATTTATTTTAATAGTTTAACTGTTATTTCTCAGCCAATTCTTGAAGCGGTGCAATGCTTCGGCAAGTACACTGCGCGAAGTGGCAAGGTTGATACGTATAAAACCTTCGCCGTCCTCGCCGTAGGCTGTACCCGGATGAAACCAAATCTTCGCTTCCCGGCGCAGTCTGTCGGTCATCTCTGCTACCTTAATACCTACATCATGAACATCTATCCACGCAAGGTAAGTTCCTTCCATAGACAGTACCTCGATTGCAGACACGTCGGACAACTCGTTCTTGAGAAAAAGGTAATTTTCATATACATAATTGATCATCGCTTCCAGCCACGTTTCACCGTCTCGGTAAGCGGCAATCAGACCAACTACACCAAACGGTCCGACATCGCATGTTTCGTTGATATTGATAGCGCGGTCTATCCTGGCACGTATCTCGGCAGACGGACTTACGATATTGGCAATATGCAATCCGGCTGTATTGAAGGCCTTACTCGGCGAAATCATTGACACGTATGGCCGAGTGGCAACATTGGCGAAGGGTGTATATTTATTTCCCGGCATGACAATCTCGCAATGTATTTCGTCGGAGAGTACAATAACATTATGCATGGCACAAAGAGCATCTATGTGTTTCAGTTCTTCTTCCGACCATACACGACCGCCGGGATTATGAGGATTGCAGAGCAACAGGATTTTAGTAGTATCTCGTGATAGTTTTTCTTCAAGATTTTCAAAATCGATTATATAGCGACCCTCAACAAGACGCAGGGGCGATTCGACGATTTCGCAACCGTTGTTACGTATCGACGAAAAGAAGCAAGTATAAACCGGAGTGAGAATAACAACACCGTCTCCGGGATTTGTAAGGCCTTTGATAACTGCTGAAGTCGCCGGGACCACACCGGTTGTATATAGAATATTTTCACGCGGTATCGACCAGTTGTGACGACGTGTAAACCATTTGTCAATAGCGGCAAAATAGTCTGTCCCGGGATGTGTATAGCCGAAAACTCCATGCGCCACGCGCTTTTCGAGAGCGTCAATAATTGCAGGAGCAGTGCGGAAATCCATATCGGCCACCCAAAGCGGCAGAACCTCCTTGTTGGGCCACTCATCCCATTTTACCGAGTCTGTTCCGTGGCGTTCCACAGGCGTGTCAAAATCGAATTTATTGTTTACTTTATAATCCATTGTGATAATTATTTACAATCGATTCCTTAAATCAAAGCTCAAACTCGTCCGGTTGTTCAATTGCCTGCCTGACTACCTCTTCATTTACCGGCTTAATCTCGATTGCTTTGTGCAACCAATGACCACGGAAGAAGAAGAACAGGAATACCGAGCCGCGGACAGCAAGCTCGATGGCCATTGCCAGCCACACACCGAAAAGTCCAAGGGTGGAAGCAAGACATAATGACAAGGTGATACGTACACCCCAGATGCACGAGAAGTTTATAACAGCCGGAGTGACGGTGTAACCTGCACCTATGAAAATACCGTACGTCACGATGGCTGCTCCGAACATCGGTTCGGCCCACGCCGCGGTGCGCAGTGCAGTTGTGCCAAGACTGATTATATTACTGTCCGAGGAAAAGAAGCTCATCATGTCAGGTGCAAATATCCACATCACCAGACCGAGTATGGCCATCACCGACATACCCAAGAATATAGTAATTCTTCCGAAACTGCGGGCGAGGTCACGTTTTCCAGCTCCCAAGCTTTGCCCCACAAGGGTTGTTGATGCATCACTTATACCATAACCTGGCATGTAGCACAGACTTTCGGCTGTGATACCGAAAGAGTTAGCAGCAATAGCAGCTGTCCCTAACGGTGCGACAATTGCTGTAATAAAAATCTGTGCACCGCACATCACGACGCGTTCCAGAGCCAACGGCCATGAAATTGTACAGGCTCGCCGGACAGTTCGGCCGGACAGTTTCATTACCTTCTGAACACCGCGCGCCGGGTGGGAAAGTCGCTTGGAGCGGTATAAAAGATAATAAATCATTATGCTACCCGAAACGATTTCGGCAAACAATGTGCCAAGTGCTGCGCCCGTCACACCCAATCCGGCCCCGGGTACACTAAGAGTGGTGTTGAGAACGGAAAGTTCGCGCGTCGGAAAAATCAGAAAGAAGTTGAATACGACGTCAAGTAGGCACATCACAACGTTCATCATGCCGGGAATCAGCATATTGCCGCTACACCGCAACATCGAGGCTGCCAGATAATTCATGAACAGCATGGGTAGCGAAATAGCGAAAATAGAAAAGTACGACGTACTACCTTCGATTATTTCGGGATTCCCGCCTAACCAATGTGGCAAATGGGGAGAAATGGCGACCCCAATGGTAGCAAGAACTATAGCAAGTCCCAGAACGACGATTATCGCTTGACGAAGCACGTCACGTGCCTCATTGTCGCGAGTTCCGCCAATGAGGTGTGCCACTTGGACGGCATAACCCGTGCCGGTGGCAGTCCCTAATCCCCAGAATAGCCATGTCGTTGTGGCAACTAGACCAATCGAAGCCGCCGGGGCTGCACCGAGACGTCCCACCATCGAAGCATCGATATACTCCATAAGGATGGTGGACAACTGCGCCATTACAGCCGGCCAACTCAACTGCACAATCAGCCGCAGCTTCGACCTCAGGGAATCGATTCTCCCCGAGTTAATCTCGTCTGACAGATTTAGATTCTTGCTGCTCACCTCGTTGTTATACTTTCGCTCCGGTTATGTCGATGACGCAATCAGCGGGAGCCTGAACGTTTTCGTCGATGATGATTTCTCCGATTGCCGGTGCCGATATACGCCCTGTGGTAGGATTCTTGACACTGACAATCGGCGATATGATCTCGGCATTCAACGACGACTCCTCAAAAGCCAAATCAGCATCGTCGCCAAAGGTGCAGTTAATTAGAGTGAGGTTGTGTGCGTAACACAAGGGTTGAGTTCCGGTAATGTGGCAATTGATAAGAGTCAGGTTGCGAGAATGCCACCCGAGATACTCACCGTGCAGCTCGCTGTCACGCACCGTTACGTTTTCAGTGTTCCAGAAAGCGTCCTTGCTGAATATTTTGGCATTAGCAATATTTACATTCTTGCAATACTGGAAAGAATAGTTGCCATGCTGCTCATATTCAGCTATTTCTATATCAGAAGAGTGCATAAACAGATAGTCACAGCGGTCAATTCGCACGTTGTGCAAACGGACGTTGCGACAATGCCATAACATCTCTTCTCCATCGGGAAAATCGGTATTGACGACCACAATTCCATCCATCTCACGAAACATTTTCGGTGCTTCGACTATACAATCGGTCATTTTGCAACCCTTACTGTACCAAAGGGCAGCTTGAGCTCCGGTGTGGAATGTGCAATTGTCCACCGAGAAGTTCTCAGTGTGCCAGAACGGATATTTACCGTCAAAAATACAGTTAGTCGCTTCGATGTTGTGGCAACGCTTCAATGCGGATTCGCCGACGCCTATGTGTACGTTGTCCAATTTCAGGTCCTGCTCGGCAAAAAACGGTCGTTCGCCTCCAATTTCAATATCTTTTATGTGTTTCATTTCTGCCTGTATAATATTAAGGTCATATTTTACGTTTTATTCACAATAACGACAGTGCAAAGTTACTATTTTTTTTCTAATTTTGCACTACATAAATACGAGCCCTAAAGGATGAAATATACCAGCACACGACATAACTCCCCCCAAACGACATTTGTTGATGCACTATGGCATCCCAATGCACCCGACGGAGGTCTGTACATGCCTGAATCTATACCTGTTCTGCCTAAAGCCGTACTGGCCAATATGGCCGATATGAGTATGGCCGAGATCGGTTATGTCGTATTTAAGGCTGCTATCGGTGACGAATTTTCTTCGGCTGAGATTAAAGATATTGTCGAACGAGCCTACAATTTTAACGCACCGATGGTCGATTTGAGCGACAATGCTACGGTGATCGAACTATTTGAGGGCCCGACACTGGCCTTTAAGGATTTTGGAGCGCGCGCCACAGCGCGTTTGCTCGAAGCTACTGCTGCCACCGTCACTGACGGTAAACTCAATGTCCTGATAGCCACGACCGGCAATACAGGGAGCGCCATGGCTAACGCATTGGCAGGCGCTAAAAACATCAATGTATTTATAGTATTTCCGAGAGGTACGGCAACCCGAGCACTCGAGAATCAATTCACCACCCCGGGTCGAAATATCATTCCCGTCGAGGTTAGTGGATCCATAGATGCCTGTCAGACTCTCGTCGCAACAGCCATCGGAGATAAGGAGTTGAATGACAGACTGATTATGTTGTCAGGTAACTCCGGTAACATTGCCCGACTTTTGGGTCAGACGGTTTACTACTTCTATGCCGTTTCCCGTATGCTTGCTAAGGCGGGGAGCCATGGCAAGTCGATAGCAGTTGCAGTTCCTTGCGGCAATCTCGGAAACCTCACGGCCGGAGTTCTCGCAAAAAAGATGGGGCTCGAGATCGGTCGGTTTATAGCATGCGAAAACTCGAACGACTATCTCACTCGTGCTTTGCTCGACGAAGACTTCGCTCCGCGACCTGCCATCCCCACCCTGGCTTACGCAGCCGACAAATCCGTGCCTACCAATATCGAGCGTATTCTTGATCTCTACGGAGACAATATCGAGCAATTGGAGAAGGACGTCACACCTGTTTCTGTCAAAGATGCAGACATCATCGAAGCGATTAATGAATGTAAAGCCGAGCATAATTACCTTCTTGATCCCCACTCCGCCATGGCATACTACGGTCTACACCACCGGTTGCGCGGCGATGAATCCGGGCTGATTCTCGCAACAGCGCATCCTGCGAAAAGTCTTACTGCCATGTCTGCAATAACAGGTCGACCCATCGAAATGCCGCTCCAGTTGAATCGCTTTATGGGCCGTCAGGATCACCGGATTCGCATCAAACCCATTTATTCGTCGTTAAAGCAAATCATCAAGGAAGCCAACGGCATTTAATCCAAAACTATATTTGATTTTCCTTCTAATATCAATACATTATGGCAAATAAACGTGCTCTCAAAAAACGTATTCAGCAAGTATGCGGCGAAGCAGCCGTCGAAGTTCTCATGAACTTACCCGAAGATCTGGCGCGCAAAACTGTTATCAAGCTTGCGTCGCTTCAAAGCCACTCGCTGGCAAATGTCACCTTTGGTTTTGATCGTTCGCATGCCGACTTTGAATCGGGTAAGGAATACAACAAGGCTCGTAATAAATATACCCGCGCTGCTTACGCCAAGCTTCACACCGATTTCACAGCCGAGCTTAACAAGATAGTTGCCGAAATCAATGCAGCCCTTACTGCCGAACAGCGCGAAGCCAACAAAGCTGCCGTCAACGGTTAAGCTATCCGTCTTACTGTGAACACGGCAGAAAGAATACTCCGATGGATGGGATGGTCGGTCAATATCACTGTGCCCGATTATCCCAAAGTCATTATATGCGTTGCGCCGCACACTTCCAATCTTGACTTCTTCATCGGCAAGTTGGCTTACGCAGCTGTAGGACGACATGCCGGCTTCATGATGAAAGCCTTTTGGTTCTTTCCTCCTCTGGGTTGGATTCTTAAGGCAATGGGTGGCATACCGGTGAACCGCAAACGCTCGACTTCGTTGGTCGATGCTATGATTCAGAAATTTAACAATTCCGAGACTCTTGCCATAGCTATTACCCCCGAAGGCACACGCAAAAAGGTTAGTCGTTGGCATACCGGATTTCTGAGAATCGCTGCCGGTGCCAACATTCCGATAACTCTTGGTGTAATTGATTTTGCCACCAAGACAGTTACAGTCAACACTACTTTTATCCCGTCAGGCGATACGGATACTGACATGGACGACATTAAGAAGTTTTACCGAGCTTGTGGTGCCGTGGGTAAACATCCGAGCAATTTTTCCGCCGACTGATAGTATTCCCTAATAATCAATCATGAACAATCTTAAGGTAGTAGCCGCACCTCTCGATATCGTATGGACGGATATTGATGAGAATATATATGCAACGTCGCGCATACTTGATTCTTTGGGTAAGAATGTCGATGTCGTTGTACTGCCCGAGTTATTCTCTACCGGCTTCATATCTACGCCCGATTTACTGTACCGTTTTGCTGCACAAGGTCAAAAGACTATTGATACATTGCGCAAATGGTCAGAAAAGTACAACTTCGCCATTGCCGGATCGGTGTTATTTCTTGAAAATGACAAGGTATATAACCGAGGTTTTTTCATCGAACCATCCGGAGAGTCAGCCTTCTATGACAAATCTCACCTGTTTGGCCTGAGTTCTGAGGCTCAGAATTTCGCTCGTGGCACTCAGCGGATTCCCATAGTGCGTTTCCGCGGATGGAATATAGCCTTGGCTATTTGCTACGACCTCCGCTTCCCGGCGTGGCTCCGCAATATCGACAACGCCTACGATGTCTTGCTCGTTCCTGCCAACTGGCCGGTTAAGCGCAGTTACGCATGGCAGCATCTGCTCATAGCCCGTGCCATCGAGAACCAGGCATACGTTGTAGGATGCAATCGCGCGGGCCGAGACGACAGCGGCGAGTACGACGGTCAGACATTTATATATAATTACCTGGGCAAACCGATCGGACATGAGATAGCTGAGGGTAGCGCATGCATCGAAGCTGACATGGATCGAGATCGACTTAATGCCATCCGAAAGGGTTTTCCGGTCAATGCCGACGCCGACAAATTCCACTTCGTCTAAACTCCGATTTTGGCATATTGATATTTATACCTAAATTTGCATCTTGAAAATTCAAGATTATTCAGTTAACTAATGGCACAAAAACCGTCAATTCCAAAAGGCACCCGCGACTTCTCTCCCGTCGAGATGGCTCGCCGTAATTATATTTTCAATACTATACGCGAAGTTTTCGCACTGTTCGGCTACCGCTCCATCGAAACCCCGTCAATGGAGAACCTTTCTACACTGATGGGAAAGTATGGCGACGAAGGCGATAAGCTTTTGTTCAAGATTCTTAATTCAGGTAACTGGTTGTCGTCACTGACTCCGGAGGATGTAGAGAGCGACCGCGCGGCTGCCCTCACATCAAAGGTTTCGGAGAAAGGCTTAAGATACGATCTTACAGTTCCGTTCGCACGCTATGTCGTACAACACCGCAACGAAATCCAATTCCCTTTCAAGCGCTATCAGATACAACCCGTATGGCGTGCCGACCGTCCGCAGAAAGGCCGTTACCGCGAATTTTACCAATGTGATGCCGACGTTGTCGGTTCCGACTCACTTCTGAACGAGGTCGAGCTGCTCCAACTCATCGACATGGTTTTCAGCAGGTTGCGCATTAATGTTGCCATAAAGCTGAATAACCGAAAAGTACTTGCAGGAATTGCCGAGCTGCTCGGTGTGCCAGACAAGATAGTAGACATCACGGTGGCAATCGACAAGATTGATAAGATCGGTATGGATGGTGTGGTTGCCGAGCTGACTGAGCGCGGACTCACCGACGAAGCTATTGCGCGACTCAAACCCATTCTTTCCATCACGGGCACTATCGACGAGCGACTTACTCAGCTCCGCACTCTTCTTGCCGATTCCGAAACGGGCATGAAAGGCGTTGAAGAACTAACATTCATCGTCGACAACACCCGCGCATTAGGGCTGAACGCTCAGTTGGATCTTGACGTCTCGCTGGCACGTGGTCTCAATTACTATACCGGCGCCATAATCGAGGTTAAAGCTCTCGATGTAGTCATCGGCTCGATTACAGGCGGTGGCCGATACGACAACTTGACAGGCGTTTTTGGTATGCCGGGTGTAAGCGGCGTCGGAATCTCGTTTGGAGCCGACCGCATCTACGATGTGCTCAACACCCTAAATCTATATCCCGAGGAGACACTCCGTTCCACCGATGTAATGTTCCTTAACCTCGGAGAAGCAGAAGCCACCAAGGCTATGTCGCTTATCAAAGTTCTGCGTCATGCCGGAATTTCTGCAGAGATCTATCCGGACGCGGCCAAGATGAAGAAGCAGATGACATACGCCAATGACTGCGGTGTGCGTTATGTGGCCATTATCGGATCTACCGAATTGGCTGACGGTACTGTTACCATCAAGGATATGGATGCGGGTACACAGACGGTAGTACCTTTCGCGGATGTAGAATCATTTTTCAAGAAACAATAATTCCCCGATACTGAAATGATTAAGAAAATATTACTTGCCGCTCTCGTAGGTGTAATGACCCTCGTAACGTTCGACGCATCGGCACGTATGCGCTGGGGCGCAACCGCCGGCGTCAACATCAACACGCTAAAGTTCAAACAGGATCTTGTTCCGGTGTCGAACGTAGTAGGATATTCTGCAGGTGTTGTCGGTGAAACCATCTTTCCCGGTATCGGCATTGGTATCGACCTCGGCTTGCTGTACAATCAACAGGGCGCTCTTGTTGACTTAGGATCACGCAAGGTATGGTCGTCACTTGGCTATGGCAACGAACACGTCTATCTGCACAACATCAATATACCTATCCATCTGCGACTTAAGTACACTCGTCTCAACGGAATCGAGGACAAGATAGCTCCTATTGTATACGGAGGTCCGGAGTTCGATATACAGGTGGCCCATGGTAAGTGCGATGCCTTTAAGTACTCGGGGGGTGACCTCGGTCTGACTGTCGGTATCGGCGCCGAGATTTACCGTCGGTGGCAAGTTACTGCAGGTTATACCTGGGGTATGACATACGCGCTAAAGACCAAGTTGCTTGACGAGTTCAGTGCTCAGTCGCGCCAATGGAACGTGCGCGTAGTCTACTTCTTCTGATTGACCCATCCCCCTATGATCTTACAGTAAGCCGGCATCGCGGAACATAGTTTCGTAGTATGCCGCTTTCTTTTCGAGGGCAAGGGGATATGCGCGCGACGTTGATGGCATACGCCAGTGGTGTAAACCGCCTGATGTAACTATGCACTCGCCCATTTTAGGGGGTTCGCTATTCGTCAAATCTGCTATAACCTGTGCAGCTTTCTCTCCTGTAGTGCCAACGGTATGGCACTCGGGCATTTCCTTAAGAAGTTCAAAAAGCGGAACCGGTTCGACAATGTCGAGAAACTTGTCGGAGGCATTATTCATCAGTCGACGGATTTTCCGTCCGGTGTCGTTCAGAGCAATACCGTATTCATCGAGTAACTGTTTGATGGCAGTGAGATCAAAGTCTTTACCATTCTCTGCATAAAGCGCTCGTCGGTCACCGCAGAATATCAGCCCCATCATTGGCCAGAAGTCGTTTGTTCGGTTCGGGTAGTAGAAATCCATACTCCATCGCTTGGGCTGCGGCGGGAATGTACCCATCAGAAATACTCTGGCATGCTCGGGTATATAAGGAGGGAAGGGGTGGTCCTCTATCGGTATTTTTGTAATGTCAATTTCTTGTGCCATACAGTCTAAACGAAGCTGACATGCAAAATGCATCATTTGTAGTGTTAAAAATAATAAAATCAAAGTGCAATCTTGCAGCATTTACATACAAACTGCGTATCTTTGTATGATATATGAGCATGACAGAATCGCATAAGTTGATCGGCGCGCACGTTTCGGCTGAACCGGACGTGAGTTTTGCCCCGGGATACGCCCATGCAATTGGTGCACGGGCTTTCTCGCTGTTTACCGCAGCAAGCGACGCCTGGCGTCCCGCAGCCCCTTCGCCCGAGGTATGCGAAGCGTTCCGACAGCAATGTGCCAAGTACGGATTTGGTCCGGAAGCCATCCTCCCCCATGCCGGCTTCATGATGAACCCCGGTTCGCCGGAACCCCGCAAACTTGCCATGTCGCGTAAACTACTCACAGACGAATTCAAACGTTGCAGTATGTTGGGACTAACCATGCTCAACTTTCATCCGGGAGCAAGCCTAAACAAGGTTGACGAAGAGACATGCCTTCGCACTATTGCCGAATCGGTTAATCTCGCTCTCGACAAGACCGAAGGAGTTAAAGCGGTTATCGAAAACACTGCCGGTCAAGGCTCTAATCTCGGATGGAACTTCGAGCAATTGGCATTCCTTATCGAGCATATCGAAGACAAAAACCGTGTCGGAGTATGTATCGACACTTGTCACGCTTTTGCAGCCGGATATGATTGGTCGACAGCTGAAGGCTACGACAAAGCTTGGGCGGACTTCGATAGTACAATCGGCCGCGAGTATCTATGCGCCATGCACCTTAATGACAGCAAGCGTGAAGCAGGCTCTCGTATCGACCGCCACGAAAGCATCGGCAAGGGCGCCATCGGTGCTGATTTTTTCGCTCGACTCATGGCCGATCCTCGTACTGACAATATTCCTCTGATCCTCGAAACACCCGACGAAACACTTTGGCCGAAAGAAGTAAGCGCACTTTACGGTTACAGTGTTCCCTCCCACCAAGAATAACAAACTTTTATTACCATAAGAACAATCAATTCAGCCCACCGCACATGACACGCAAACCCGACCTCGGTTTTTGGAAGCTGTGGAATCTCAGCTTCGGTTTCTTCGGCGTTCAGATAGCCTACGCACTCCAAAGTTCGCAGGTAAGCCGAATTTTCTCGACTATCGGTGCCGACCCGCACCAACTCAGCTACTTCTGGATTTTGCCCCCACTGATGGGCCTTATTGTTCAGCCTATTGTCGGTAGTGCCAGCGACCGCACCTGGAATCGCTTCGGACGTCGTCTCCCCTACCTCATTTTTGGTGCTCTGGTTGCCATAATTGTTATGTGCTTGCTGCCTAACGCAGGCTCGCTTGGTCTGACTGTGTCGTCGGCTATCATATTCGGATTGATAATGCTTATGTTCCTCGACACTTCGATCAACATGGCCATGCAGCCATTTAAGATGCTTGTCGGCGATTTTGTCAACGAACGCCAGAAAGGTCTCGCCTACTCTATTCAATCGTTCCTGTGCAACGCAGGCTCGGTTGTCGGTTATGTAGCACCCTTCGTACTGGCTTGGTTCCTTCCCAACTCGGCACCCGAAGGCGAAGTGCCCATGACTGTTACGGTCGCTTTCTACCTCGGGGCTGCCATCCTGTTACTCTGCGTGTTCTACACCATGGCCAAGGTCAAGGAAATGCCCCCGGCAGAATATGCCGCTTACCACGGAATCACTGAGACTCCTGCCAAAAAGGGTGAAAAAGCAAAAGGTGACAACGTATTCAAACTTCTTGCCAAGGCTCCCACTGTATTCTGGACCGTAGGTATCGTGCAATTCTTCTGCTGGGCCGGTTTCCTCTACATGTGGTCATATTCGACTGACGCAGTAGCGATTCAGGCTTTTGACGCTCCTACAATGAAAGCCGTAGACAAAGTTGTAATCAACGGTACAGAGTACCACGACAACTTCCTATTTGACGGTGACAAGATGGTACTCGACAAAGGCCGTCATGTTCTCGATGCTATCCGTGTTGATGATGCCGAAGCTACATCTCCTCAGTTGGTCGTACTCAACGATAACGACACTCTTGTTAAAGACGGTAAGATATTTTATGTGCAGGGTGTCTCGATTCTTGATCCCGACAACGGTGTACTCAATGTGGCCGGAAAGCAGCTTACCATCGATGGTGAAGTTGTCGAGGCGGAGAATATAACAGCTGTTTCCCGTTTCAACGATATAAATTCCGACTCGAAACTCAAGCTGGCCGGTATGGCAGTCGAGACCAACGGTAAATATGAACTCGAAGAAGTTACCGAACTTCCCGCAGTTTCGTCATCTGCAGACATTGAACTCGTTTACAGCACCAAGCTCAATCCCTCGACTGCACAATATCAGAGTGCCGGCGACTGGAACGGTAACCTCCTCGCCGTTCAGGGTATTGTAGCTGTAATCTGGGCTCTCGTTCTCGCACGCTTCCGCAGTCGCAAGTTGGCTTATTCCTTGAGCTTGTTTATCGGAGCACTTGGCTTCCTGTCCATCTACTTAGTACATAATCAGTACCTGCTCTTTGTAAGCTACGGGTTGGCCGGCTGTGGATGGGCTGCAATGCTCGCCATGCCATTTACCATTCTAACAAATGCATTGTCAGGTAAGAATATCGGTGCTTATCTGGGCCTGTTCAACTGCACAATTTGCATACCCCAGATAGTTGCAGCATTGCTCGGCGGCCTTCTCCTCGGTCTGTTCCCCACTGTAGCATCCGGTGCTTCTGCCGGCGCTCCCAACACGGTCTTCATGTTGACCACCTCAGGCATTCTCCTTCTGCTTGGTGCATTGGCTGTATGGATTGTGAAGGAAACAAGTGGCGACAAGCAGCGTGAAACTGCCGGTGATATTGCAGCCGACATGTTGGCTACTCAGGAATCGACCGACGCTGACATCTGATGAAATCGCTCCGCTCTCTGTTCAAGATAGGTTACGGTCCATCGAGTTCCCATACCATGGGTCCTCGACGGGCCGCTATCCGTTTTCGCGACGCTCTCAAAGAAACACCGGCCCGCTTTGAGGTTACCCTCTATGGTTCGCTTGCTGCCACGGGGAAAGGACACATGACAGATGTTGCCGTCATCGACGCATTGAAGGACACGGCACCTGTCGATATGCTGTGGGAGCCGGACACAGTTCTTCCCTTTCACACCAATGCCATGCGTTTGCGTGCTCTTGACCACGATGGGGATGTTAGGTCCGAAGATACCTATTACAGTATCGGAGGAGGCGACATAGTCCGCGAAGGCGAGTCGGCGCCGGAAGAACCGGATATTTACGATATGACCAAAATTGGTCAGATACTTGATTGGTGTCGCAAAACCGGACGCGCTTATTGGGAGTATGTAGAGATGTGCGAAGGTCCCGAGATTTGGGATTATCTTAAGGAGGTGTGGGAGGCGATGAAGGCTTCGGTCGAACGAGGCCTTGAAGCCGAAGGCGTCTTGCCCGGTCCTCTCGGCGTTGCCCGTAAGGCTGTAAGTTACTATGTTCGTGCAGCGGGTCACAACTCCTCGCTCAAAAGCCGTGGGCTTGTTTATGCCTACGCGCTCGCAGTCAGCGAGGAAAATGCTTCGGGACACCAGATTGTTACGGCACCTACATGCGGTTCGTCCGGTGTTCTGCCTGCTGTACTCTACCACCTTTACACTTCCAAAGGTTTCAGCGAAGTCCGAATCCTTCGGGCACTGGCCACCGCAGGTCTTTTCGGCAACGTCGTCAAGGAGAATGCGTCCGTCTCGGGTGCCGAAGTCGGCTGTCAGGGTGAGGTCGGCGTGGCGTGTGCTATGGCTGCTGCCGCTGCAAGTCAACTCTTCGGAGGAACCCCACAACAGATAGAGTACTCGGCCGAAATGGGTCTCGAGCATCATCTCGGCATGACTTGCGACCCGGTATGCGGCCTCGTCCAGATACCTTGTATCGAGCGCAATGCCTACGCGGCAGCCCGCGCTCTCGACTCCAACCTATATGCTTCGTTTAGCGATGGTACACACTCTGTATCGTTCGACCGCATTGTCAAGGTAATGAAACAAACCGGCCACGACTTGCCTTCATTATATAAAGAGACTGCCCGGGGTGGACTTGCCGTAATCGATTAATTATTAAGATATGACAAAAAGTAACTCACTCGGACTTTTGCGTTTCCGCCCCATATTCCGTTCGGTTCGTTGGGGAGGCTCACGCCTTGCAGGCTTCAAGGGTCTATCAGAGTTGCCGGGTGATCATATCGGCGAGAGTTGGGAGATTTCCGGACTCGAGGGCGAGGAAACGGCCATTGTTGACGGTCCGTTTGCCGGCAAAACGATCACTGATGTACTTCGTTTGCACGGAGAGCGACTGATGGGACAGCGTCTATATGAGCGGTATGGCAACTTCTTCCCGTTGCTTATCAAGTTTATCGATGCCGAAGATGATCTGTCCATTCAGGTTCATCCGGGAGATGACACTGCTCCCGACGGCCATGGTAAAACCGAGTTGTGGTATATCATTAAGTCCGACCCAGGCTCATATATCTATTCAGGATTCAACCGCCCGCTCGATCGAGACAAGTTGTGCGGTGTTATGAATGCCAACCGTCTCGTCAACGTGCTGGCAAAACACTTCGCAGCGCCCGGCGACGTGTTTTACCTGCCGGCAGGGCGTATTCACAGTATCGGTGCCGGAAATCTGCTGCTTGAGATTCAGCAGACCAGTGGCGTAACATACCGTCTTCACGACTACGACCGTAGGGATAAGAACGGGCGTCTGCGCGAGTTGCATATCGACGAAGCGTTAGATGTCATTGATTACAGCCAAACCGATTTCGGGCTTGCTCGTCCCCAGATGTTGATTGGTTGCGAGACGAGGGTGAAATACACCCCTTATTTTACTGTAACTGCCGTTCAGGTAATGTCGAGTTTGCGACTTGAAATCGCAGAAACCGATTCGCCCCGTATTCTTATTGCAATAGCAGGCACCGGTGAAATCTCAGATCCGGACGGAAACACAACCTTGTTGCGCCGCGGTGAAACTATTCTTGTACCCGCAGAAACAGAATATGTCGATATCGTGGCTAAGTCGACACCGTTAAAACTCATTACAGTTTTCATCGAATAGTCCATTATTAAAGATGGCAGCCCGGATATACCTGTTTAATCCTCAGAACGATCTTGCACTGGCCAACGGCAATGACAATTTTACCGCGCCGCGGGCTGCCATGGACCTTGCCAGTGCCGGTGCATGTCTTCCTATCTGGTACGGGAATCCGGGAGACAGATTTATCGGCGCTGTAAATGCTCAATGGTTTAAGGAAATTTCCGATACATTTGGATTGGATGTAAAGCCGACCATGCAAGTAGCCAGCAGCATGAAGCCTGATCCCTGGGGTTGGTCGGCCAAAACGGCCAAATACTTGTCGAATTTCGGCTTCATCACTCAACTTTTGCCTACACGGGAACAGATTGACCGGTGGAGAAATATAAGCAGTCGCTTGTACTGGACCCCGATTCTTAATGAGTTGTTGACCACTTACCCCGAGCTTACTGTCGGTCATCCGATGGAATGCCAAGGCGTAATCGCTGACACCTTGTTGCAAGCGCTTGATGCCGTAAAAAATCTGTCACCAGCCATGATAAAGTTGCCGTGGTCAAATTCAGGCCGCGGTCAGCAAGTCAGCGACCGTACTACCCCGGAAGAACTGCCTCGCCGTGTCGCCGGTATGATAAATCGGCAGGGCGCCGTCGAAGTTACGCCTTATTATCACCGGCTGCTTGATTTTGCCATGCTTTGGAACGAAGAAGGACAGTTCGAGGGATACTCCCTGTTCGATACAGACTCACATGGCGGATGGACGGGCAACATCCTGATTCCCGACGAAGATATTGAAGGACGTATCAACGGCGCAGCAGGACGCGCAGTTGATTTCAAAGCTCTACAGAATTGGCTTACGGAACGAATTGTACACATGAAGAATCAATCCGGTTATCCGGGACCCGTCGGAGTCGATTTTATTGTTGGTCACCGTCATGACCAATATGTTGCCGTTGTCCCGGTTGAAGTCAATCTGCGTCGAACGATGGGCCATGTTGCACACAGACTGACATATCGGTTTCTTTCGAGTGACTCTCAAGGTAGCTTCCGTATTCGGCCGGCAGATGATGTCCCCTACCCATTCGCACGAGTCTCGTGCGCAAAGATTACTGATGGACGACTCTCAGCAGGCTCTCTCGATCTCGTACCTTCGGGAGGTGCGTTCCGTTTTCTGTTTACTGCTGAACAAAAAGACTGAACCTTAGCCTGTTTCTCCGAAGATTTTTGTAACTTTGTACTCCCAATCGAACATAATAAACTAACACAATATAGATTATGAATACCCTGCCTCCAAAATACGACCCGAATGCGGTCGAAGACAAATGGTATGCCTATTGGATGGAACACCGTCTGTTCCGCAGCGAGCCCGACGGCCGCGAACCTTACACAATCGTAATCCCGCCGCCAAACGTGACCGGTGTTCTACACATGGGTCACATGCTCAATAACACCATCCAGGATATTTTGGTGCGTCGCGCCCGAATGTTAGGTAAGAATGCTCTGTGGGTGCCCGGTACCGACCATGCATCTATCGCAACCGAAACCAAGGTTATCGCCAAGTTGGCCGCTGAGGGTATTAAGAAAACCGACCTGTCGCGCGAAGAGTTCCTCGAACACGCTTGGGATTGGACTCGCACACACGGCGGTATAATCCTGCAACAGCTCCGTAAGCTTGGCGCTTCGTGCGACTGGGATCGTACGGCTTTCACCATGGACGAAGAGCGCTCGAAAGCAGTAACTAAGGTATTCGTCGACCTGTTCCGCAAGGGCTACATCTACCGCGGCCTGCGTATGGTCAACTGGGACCCCGTTAACCTTACAGCCATCAGCGACGACGAGGTGAACTTCCAGACAGAGCACAGCAAGTTGTACTATTTGCGCTACTATCTGGCCGATGACGCGACCAATCCTGCACCCGCAGCCGAAGGCGAGGTTATCCACACCGATGCCAATGGTCGTCGTTATGCCGTTGTTGCCACCACACGTCCCGAAACAATCATGGGTGACACTGCTATGTGCATTAACCCCAAGGATCCCAAAAATACTTGGCTTAAAGGCCACAAAGTCATCGTTCCGTTGGTAAACCGTGAAATTCCTGTCATCGAGGACCGTTATGTCGACATTGAGTTCGGTACGGGTTGTCTTAAGGTTACTCCGGCCCATGACAAGAACGACAACATGCTCGGCAAGAAGCATAACCTCGAAACTATAGATATTTTCAACGATGACGCTACAATAAGCGAAGCGGCCGGTATGTATGTCGGCATGGACCGTTTTGATGTCCGTCGTCAGATCGAAAAGGATCTTGTTGCCGCAGGTCTGTTGGAACGTGTAGAGGACTATACCAACAATGTCGGTCTTAGCGAACGCACCAAGGTGCCCATAGAGCCGCGTCTATCGCAGCAGTGGTTTGTAGATATGAAGCATTTCGCTTCCATCTCACTCGCCCCCGTCATGGACGACTTGATTCGCTTTGTGCCCGAAAAGTACAAGAACACCTATCGTGTATGGCTTGAGAATATCCAGGACTGGTGCATAAGTCGCCAGCTGTGGTGGGGTCATCGTATTCCTGCTTGGTATTACACTGATGCCAAGGGTGAGACACGCTTTGCTGTTGCCGAGAACGTAGAAGAAGCTCTTGAAGTTGCTCGCAAGGAGTCCTGTCTCGAAAACCTTAAGCTCGAAGATCTTACTCAGGACCCCGGTGCACTCGACACTTGGTTCTCGAGCTGGCTGTGGCCCATCACACTTTTCGACGGCATTAACGATCCCGGTAATCCCGAAATCAATTATTATTACCCGACATCAACCCTCGTAACGGGTCCGGACATCATTTTCTTCTGGGTGGCACGCATGATTATGGCTGGCTACGAATATGTCGGCAAAATGCCCTTCAAGAATGTATACTTCACCGGCATCGTGCGCGACTCGCTCGGCCGAAAGATGTCCAAGTCGCTTGGCAACAGCCCCGACCCCCTGGAACTCATTGCCCGCTTCGGTGCCGACGGCGTTCGTATGGGCATGCTGCTGGCTGCTCCCGCCGGTAATGACATCCTCTACGATGACAAACTCTGCGAACAGGGTCGCAACTTCTGTAACAAGATCTGGAATGCTTTCCGTCTTGTAACCGGTTGGGAGGTTGACGACAAGATAGAACAACCCGAGGTTGCCAAACAAGCCAAGCGTTGGTTTGAGGCTCGTTTGAATGCTACTGTTGCCGAGATTAACGACCTTTTCGAGAAGTTCCGCCTGAGCGAAGCCCTTATGGCTGTTTACAAACTGGTGCGCGATGATTTCTCGTCATGGTACCTGGAAATGGTCAAGCCCGCATACGGCTCGCCTGTCGATGCTACCACTCTTAAGGAAGCGAAAGATTTCTTCGACGCCGTGTTGCGCGTAATGCACCCCTTCATGCCCTTCATCACCGAGGAGTTATGGCAGGCGCTCGAAACACGTCGCGAGGGTGAATCCATCATGTACGCAATGATGCCCGAGTCTAAGGACTTAGCTGATGAGGCTCAGGTGCTCGCCGATATGGACCTGGCCATGGCTGTCATCACAGGTGTTCGCGGTGTACGTGCTGCAAAAAACATCTCGCCCAAAGAAGCCTTGACTCTCAATGTTGTAGGTTCGGTTCTTCCTGAAGATGTTGTTGCGGTCGTAAAAAAACTTGCAGGACTCGAAGCTATCAACACCGGTTGCGAGAAAGACGCTGCAGCTGCATCGTTCATGGTGGGCACCATCGAGTTCAACGTTCCTCTCACGGCCACTATTGATGTCGAAGCCGAACTGGCACGTCTGACCAAGGATCTTGAATATCAACAAGGTTTCCTGCGCAGCGTGGAGAAGAAGTTGGCTAACGAACGCTTCGTTGCCGGTGCTCCTGCTGCTGTCGTTGAGGCCGAACGCAAGAAACAAGCCGATGCCACAGCTAAGATTGCGGCCATTGAGGCGACAATAGCGGCTCTAAAAGGCTAAACCGCACCGATCTTTACATGCTGAATAATACAGCTGTAAAACCTTGTTTGAAAATACTGTTGTATAACATATTGGCAAGTGCTCTGCATTTGCCAATTTTTTTGTAATTTGCAGTCGCTTTCCGAAAGCAAACAGCGTTTCGAAGTCTCTATGACCATTGCAAACGCCATAACCAATGAATTGTATTACCAACATAAACTTCTAACCCCATGAAAGTTTACAAGACTAACGAAATCAAAAACATCTCCTTGCTTGGTAGCAAGGGCTCGGGAAAAACCACACTCGCTGAAGCTATGCTCTTCGAGTGTGAAGTTATAAAACGTCGCGGCACTGTCGAAGCCGGCAATACTGTCAGCGACTATTTTCCCGTTGAGAAGGAATACGGCTCGTCGGTTTTCTCGACAGTATTTTATGCTGAATTCCTTGGCAAAAAACTTAACGTAATAGACTGCCCGGGAGCTGACGACTTCGTTGGTAATGCTATCACCGCCCTTAACGTGACCGACACAGGCGTTATCGTCGTTGACGCTCAGTATGGCGTCGAAGTCGGCACTCAAAATATCTTCCGTACAGCATCGTCTCTCCACAAACCCGTAATCTTCGCCCTCAACCAACTGGACGGCGAAAAGGCTGACTACGAGAACGTTATCGAACAGATGAAGGAAATTTTCGGTAGCAAGGTTGTGCCCATCCAGTACCCTCTGGCTTGTGGCGAAGGCTTTAATGCCATGATCGACGTTCTGCTGATGAAGAAATACTCATGGGGACCCAACGGCGGTGTACCCACTATCGAAGACATCCCGGCCGAAGAAATGGAGCGTGCCAACGAATACCACAAGGCACTCGTTGAGGCAGCTGCCGAAAACGACGAGACCTTGATGGAAAAATTCTTCGAGGAAGAACACCTCACCGAAGACGAAATGCGTAAGGGCATCCGCCTCGGTCTCATCTCCAACTCGATATATCCCGTATTCTGCGTTAGCGCAGCCAAGGATATGGGTGTTCGCCGTATGATGGAGTTCCTTGGCAACGTAGTTCCCTTTGTTGACGATATGCCCGCTCCGGTAAATACAGCAGGTGATGAGGTGAAGCCCGATTCGAACGGCCCCCTCAGCATCTATATGTTCAAGACTACCGTCGAACCCCATATCGGTGAAGTTTCCTACTTCAAGGTAATGTCGGGCACGCTTAAGACCGGTGCCGACCTCGACAATGTTACCCGTGGCTCTAAGGAACGCATCGCTCAGATATACTGCGTATGCGGTCAGATAAAGACTCCCATTGACGAACTCCACGCCGGTGACATCGGTGCAACAGTAAAACTGAAAGACGTTCGCACCGGCAATACACTTGACGAAAAGGGTTGCGACTACGAATTCGACTTCATCAAGTACCCGGCACCCAAATATCAGCGTGCCGTGCGTCCCGTTACCGAGAGCGATGCTGAAAAGTTGAACGCCATACTTACACGTATGCACG
>CAZNGJ010000001.1:55309-77804 GCA_964572615.1 uncultured Bacteroides sp. | reverse complement strand
TCAAGAAAGTAGAACTCCTCGAATACCCTGAACTCGGTATGGAAGCAATCTGGAAAATCGAGGTTGAAGATTTCCCCGCATTCATCCTCGTCGACGATAAGGGCAACGACTTCTTCACTCAGATTAACGAAAAGTGCAAAATTTGCGGTCTGAATAAATAAGTTAGCTTATTCATTATATTAACTGCCCCGCTTTGGCCAACTTCCAAAGCGGGGCGGTATATTATTTATATTTTTCAAGGTTGCGCTCACGCATTGCGTCATTGACCGCGCGAACGTAATCCATATCTATATAATGTGGACCACTGCCACGACGAATGGGGAATGCCTTGCGTTTGCGTTCGATAGCTTCGTTGCATGCCGGAGCTCGGAATCCCGCTGACACCGGTCGTACTTCGTCAGGCACGCTATCAATCGTCACTTTATAAAGCTCGCCAACAGGCGGATAACCGAGAGTAGCAAACATTTCGTCAATAGCATTGCCCAAACCATTTACCATTACCACAGAGGCTGAGGAAGACCGCCGAGGAATGAAATCCTGGTCAACAACCCATCGACCTTCCGCGGGATCTGCCATATCTCGACCAATCAACGAGTGATAGAAACTGCGCGACAACCCCTCGGTGAATTGTTCGGGAGAGTAGGGGGTTGCGCCCATCAAGTGATTGGCGTTATCAAACCGAATGTAGCCAAAACCATCCGTATCATTACCTGTTACCGAAAAATTGGTCCTTACGATATATGGCACCGTATCAGATAGCACGAAAGGTGTATAGCTGACATCATCGGTTTCGAAGTATCCCCCATCGCCATTCCGATCCAGTACTCCGAAGTTGGCCTGAACTCCCATCGGGCGTGGCAGGGTGTCGAGCAGAGTTTGGAAGTCGCTTATTGACTTGCATATCTCCAATGCTCGTCGCATTACGACTCCTTCGCGATCTTTGACACGAGCCGTATCAGGCGCAAGGTTATAACTGGCCGTGTTCATAATCATGAAACCGGCTTCATTCATGCCCATCCATGCCTCGGTTAGAAGCGAGTCACCTCCATTGAAAAGCGCAACGTAAGTCAATTGACCGGGCCGACTTACTCGGTCTATAAAGTTGTGCTCCGTACCTGTGTCGCGATGCTTCCATATAAACGGACGGCCGTCGGCCGAAGCTCGTGCCGAAATAATGGCCGATGTACATGCATCCGAACTATGCGCCGTTAATAATGCACCAAGTGCAACCAAAACTATCTTAATGATTTTCATTCTATTATTCCTTTATCTTAGTTATTTCTCCTGCAAAAATACAAATAATTTTCTGCACCCTCAAATGCAATACCTTTCACAAACCATTAAGATTGACGGAAAAGATTTGGTGGATTAAAACATTTTATTTACTTTTGCAGTGTGCTTCGAGAAAAAGCACATAAAACAATATTAAAGATTTTTCAAAATGTTCATTTTTACTCTGAATAGCAAGTATTGGTGGCGCTCTCGGTATACATATCGATGGCGATGAAGCTTTACACAGACCACGCAATACTCAAATAGCTTACAAAATGACATTTTTCCATATCCGCCATCGTCCGAGCCGGAAGGGCTCATGCGATGGCGAATTTTTATGCTTAATAATAATGCAAAAATACAATCCACAATTTCCGATTGACGCCGATGGCTATTACGGACAGTTCGGAGGTGCCTACATCCCCGAGATCCTGCATGCCAATGTTGAAAAACTGAAAGAGGCTTTTTATAAATATGTAAACGAGGACGAGTTCAAAGCCGAAATGGATGAACTGCTTCGCGATTACGTTGGGAGACCATCACCACTTTATAAAGCGAAGCGCCTCAGCGAAAGGTATGGGACAAACATCTTCTTGAAACGCGAAGATCTAAATCATACCGGTGCGCACAAGATAAACAATGCCATAGGTTCGGCACTATTGGCTCGACGTATGGGCAAGACCCACATAATCGCCGAAACGGGTGCGGGTCAGCACGGTGTCGCTACGGCGACGGTGTGCGCTTTGCTCGGTATGGACTGTATAGTATATATGGGAGCCACAGATGTTGCACGTCAACAACCCAACGTAGAGCGTATGCGTATGCTCGGCGCAAAGGTTGTTGCGGTAGAATCGGGCAACAAGACCTTGAAAGACGCCACCAACGAAGCCATCCGCCACTGGTGTTGTCATCCCGACAGCTTTTACATTATCGGCAGCACTGTAGGTCCACACCCCTATCCCGAGATGGTGGCACATTTCCAGAGTGTTATCAGTGCCGAGATGCGCAGACAGTTGGCCGAACAGACCGGGAGCGAGCTACCCACTGCAGTAATAGCCTGTATCGGTGGTGGCAGCAATGCCGCAGGTGCTTTCTATCACTTTGTCAACGACCCGTCTGTACGGCTTATCGCTGCCGAAGCTGCCGGCAAGGGTATTGAATCGGGTGAAACTGCTGCCACAATTCATGTTGGCACCGAAGGTATCATACATGGAGCTCGGACTCTTGTAATGCAGACGCCGGACGGTCAGATAATTGAACCTTATTCCATCTCGGCAGGACTCGACTACCCCGGCATCGGGCCTGTTCACGCATTCCTGGCCAACAGCAGTCGTACAGACGTTCTTGCTGTTACGGACGACGAAGCTCTCGAAGCAGCCAAAACGCTGACTCGCCTGGAAGGAATCATACCGGCACTCGAAAGTGCGCACGCTCTCGCCGTGCTCGACCGACTGAAGTTCAACCCTAATGATAACATCGTCATCAACTTGTCCGGTCGCGGTGACAAAGATCTGCATACTTACCTTAAATACATCTGAACAATGTCAACATTAAAACAATATAAACAAACCATACCGGCAGATCTCGAAACTCCTGTCGGCATATACCTGAAAGTACGCGACATGTATCCTCAGTCGGCCTTCCTTGAAAGCTCCGATTACCATGCACGTCACAATGCCAAGTCATTCATCGGTATCGAGCCGATCGGCTACTTCATGGTACAGGACGAAAAAGTAATAACACTTCTTCCCGGTTCCGAGCCTGTCGTGAAAGCGATTACGGAAGTTGTCGATGTAGTAAAAGAATTGAGTACTTATATGTCTTCGATAAAAGTTGACAATGCCGACCCGCATCTACCCGACGGGCTTTTCGGTTATACGGCGTATGACGCCGTGCGATACTTCGAAGATGTTGATATTCAGCCTCGAGAACCGGAATTTGCCACTATACCCGATATCTATTATATATTGTATCGTTACATACTTGTGGTCGATCACTACAAGAACGAGATGCATATAGTCGAAAATTGTCCTCAAGGTGAAGATTCGGGTATTTCCTCAATTATTTCCGTGTTGAATAATAACAACATGGCGCAATATCCTTTCCATGCTAAGGACGACGCCTGCTCAAGCATGACCGACGACGAATTTCTTGAGGCTGTGCGTAAGTGTATTGCTCATGCCCGTCGAGGCGACGTATTCCAGATTGTCCCGTCACGGCGATTCAGCCAGGGTTTTACGGGTGACGAATTCAACGTCTACCGCGCTTTACGATGCATCAATCCATCACCTTACCTGTTCTATTTCGACTTCGGCACATTCAAAGTATTCGGATCATCACCCGAAACCCATTTGCGAATTTCGGGAAACACCGCTTATATTGATCCTATCGCCGGCACATTCCGTCGTACGGGCGACGACGACAAGGACCGTCTTCTGGCTGAGCAGCTTCTCGCCGATCCTAAAGAGAACGCCGAACACGTCATGCTTGTCGACCTGGCTCGTAACGACCTAAGCCGCAGCGGCGGACAGGTTGAAATAGATTTCCTCAAAGAGGTACAATTCTACAGTCACGTCATACACCTCGTATCTCGTGTCAAGGCAACGTTGCCAGAAGATGCCGACCATTATCGCCTGTTTGCCGACACTTTCCCTGCCGGCACCCTAAGCGGAGCACCAAAGGTGCGCGCCATGCAGATCATCAACGAGATCGAGCCGCATAGTCGTGTGCTGTACGGTGGTTGCATAGGCTACCTGGGCTTCAACGGCGACATCAACCAAGCCATAACCATCCGCAGCTTCCTGAGTTATGGCAAGCGCCTATACTCGCAGGCAGGAGCCGGCATCGTGGCTCGTTCCGTTCCCGAGAGCGAACTTCAGGAAACTCGAAATAAACTCGGTGCGCTCTCCGCTGCACTCAAATATGCCGAAACCTTTGGAAACTAACTATTATGAAACTGCTGATACTTGACAATTACGACTCGTTCACATACAACATTGCCCATGCCATGCGTAGCCTGGGTGTCAATCCTGACGTCTTCCGAAACGACAAAATATCGCTTGAAGACATCGAAGCGTACGACAAAATTATTATCTCACCCGGACCCGGCATACCGTCCGAAGCCGGAATATTACCTGAGTTATTAAA
Source organism: uncultured Bacteroides sp. (assembly GCA_964572615.1). GTDB lineage: Bacteria > Bacteroidota > Bacteroidia > Bacteroidales > Muribaculaceae > CAG-873. Next base: position 73,385 of record CAZNGJ010000001.1, on the reverse strand, counting down.
AAAGTACTCTGCCGCAAAGCCCATACTGGGCATCTGCCTTGGCCATCAAGCCATCGGTGAATGTTTCGGTGCATCACTGACGAATCTCGAGGAAGTTTATCACGGAGTTCAATCGGAAATTACAGTTATCGAGCCGGACTATATCTTCGAAGGACTACCGTCGCGCTTCCCCGTTGGACGGTATCACTCTTGGGTTGTTAATCCTGACACATTGCCTGAAGACCTCGTGGTTACTGCCCGTAGTGATGACGCAGCCATTATGGCAATGAGACACCGCCAACTCGATATTCGCGGCGTTCAGTTCCATCCCGAATCGATACTAACACCGGACGGGCTTACAATGCTCAATAACTGGTTAAACCATTAAAAGTCTACCGATGAAACAATTACTAACAAAAATGTTTGAGCACCGCAGTCTTGGTCGCGACGAGGCGCGCGAGGTGCTTCTCAATATAGCCGACGGCAAGTACAACGATGCTCAATTGGCTGCATTTATGACCGTATTCCTTATGCGCAGTATCACGATCGACGAGTTGTCCGGATTTCGTGACGCACTGCTCGAACGTCGTTTGCCCGTCGACTTAGGCGAAGAAAAAGCCATCGACATTGTCGGCACGGGTGGCGACGGCAAGAACACTTTCAACATCAGCACAGCTACTTGCTTTGTAGTAGCCGGAACCGGTCGCAAGGTGGTCAAGCACGGTAATTACGGTGCTACATCCGTCTCGGGAGCAAGTAATGTCCTTGAACACCATGGTGTCAAGTTTACGGCTGAGGTCGACCGACTGCGTCGCTCACTCGACGAATCGGGGGTGGCTTATCTCCATGCTCCATTTTTCAGCCCGGCCTTGAAAAGCGTTGCGCCTGTGCGAAAAGCATTGGCTGTGCGAAACTTCTTCAACATGCTCGGACCGTTGGTCAATCCGACACTACCCAAGTATCAGCTGCTTGGCGTTTACAACCTCAAACTTATGCGCCTGTACAATTACATAGCTGAATCCGAAGGTATTAACTGCACCATAGTCCATTCGTTAGACGGTTACGACGAGATATCACTTACATCGCCATTCAAAGTTGCCGATTTTTCGGGAGAGAAGGTCTATACCCCGAGCGACTTAGGTTTTAATAATATTGACCCGTCTCAGATTTACGGAGGCGAATCCATCGCGGAAGCAGCTGCAATTTTCGACGCCGTCCTCGAGGGTAAAGCTACGAAACCCCAAGAAGACTGCGTTGTGGCCAATGCCGCCTTTGCCATCCGCACACTCCAACCCGAGGTAAGCATGGAATCTGCCATTGTCGAGGCTCGAGATAGCATAAAGTCGGGTAGGGCGGAACAAGCTTTTCGCCGATTTGTCGAACTCAACAGTTGATTCAGATGGGCAATATCCTTGATACCATTGTGGCATACAAACGTCGGGAAGTCGAAGCTGCCATCCGCACATACGGTCTGCATGTGGAGAATCACCATCCCGAACGCGTCCATGTCGACATGAAACAATCTTTGCTAAAATCTCCGACAGGTATTATCGCCGAGTTCAAACGGCGTTCACCTTCCAAAGGTGACATCCACCCGATGGCCGATGTAGCGCAAGTCGTGCCCGGGTACGAAAAGAGAGGGGCGTCTGCGTGCTCGATTCTCACTGACACCCCTTTTTTCGGAGGCGCGACTACCGACCTGATGGTAGCTCGCCCACTTGTTGGACTGCCGATACTGCGAAAAGACTTTGTTGTGCATAAACGACAAATCGAGGAGGCTGCTGCCATCGGTGCCGATGCCGTGTTACTAATAGCAGCTGTTCTAACAACGGATGAAATCGTTGATTTCACTGACTTTGCACACTCGTTAGGTTTGCAGGTTTTATTTGAAGTACACAACGAACGCGAACTTGCAAAATTCTATGACGGGGTAGACATGGTCGGAGTGAATAACCGTGATCTCACCACCTTCCATACTGATGTCGACCTGAGCAGCAAGGTTGTTGAGAAGTTGCCGGAGAGAGTTTTAAAAGTTGCAGAAAGTGGGTTAACTTCGATTTCAGAAGTCCAAAAACTAAGACAAGCAGGCTACCGGGGCTTCCTTATCGGTGAGACTTTCATGAAACATGCCGATCCAGCCGAAGCTCTTCAACTGTTCTTGGAAAACAAACTATGAAACTTGAAGTCAAGGTCTGCGGAATGATCCGCAGGGAGCAGATTGAGACACTCGCCGGTGCCGACTACATCGGACTCATCTTCGCCGGCAAATCGCCGCGAAGAGTCACTGAGCCGGCTGAAAATTATAGAAATATTACTATACCCAAAGTTGGTGTATTTGTCAATTCCACTCTTGAAGATATACTTGAAAAAGCAAATACATATAACTTGTCAGTCATTCAGTTGCATGGAGACGAATCGCCCGAATTTTGCCAACACTTGACTGACTCCGGTTACCGGGTTTGGAAAGCTCTATCGGTCTCCGATTCGGTGGATCTACTTCGTGCCAATGATTACGATGGTGGCGTCGAGCGTGTTGTGTTGGATACCCGGACACCCGCAAGAGGAGGATCCGGTCAGAAGTTCGACTGGACGATACTCGATTCATACCATTCTACCGTCCCGTTCATGCTTGCCGGAGGGATTACTCCCGACGATGCCGATTCCATCAAGTCCATCAAGAACCAGCGTCTCATGGGAGTAGATATCAACAGTAGATTTGAAGTCGGCCCTGGAGTCAAGGATATAAACTTAGTATTAAACTTTATTCAATCGATAAAATCATGAACCGCATACAGAAATTATTCAATACTAAAAACAAGGACTTGCTTTCGGTGTATTTCACCGCCGGTTATCCGACATTGGACTCAGCTCCGGAAATTATCAATACGTTAGCCGCTAAAGGTGTAGATATGATTGAGGTGGGCGTACCTTTCTCCGACCCAATGGCAGACGGTCCGACCATCCAGGAAAGTTCGACCAAAGCGCTCGCCAACGGAATGACCTTGGCGCGTGTTCTCGATGATGTTGCTGTTGCAAGACGTACGACTCCCGATACACCTCTTGCTCTCATGGGCTATCTTAACCCCATGATGCAATATGGAATCGAGCGACTGTTCGCACGATGCAAGGATGTGGGTATTGACGCTCTCATCATTCCCGATCTGCCATTCGGTGATTACGTAAAAGAGTTCCGTGCTCTTTGTGAACGCTATGATATTCCGATGATTATGCTTATAACCCCCGAAACATCGGAGGACCGGATAAGGCTAATCGACGAAAATTGCGACGGGTTCATTTACATGGTCAGCGCAGCGGCTACTACCGGTACACGCGAGGGCTTCGACGCGGACCAAATCGACTACTTCAAACGCATCAATGCGATGTCGCTCCGTCACAATCGACTCATCGGCTTCGGAATCTCCAATCCGGTTACCTTACAGAGCGCGTTCAATAATTCGTCGGGGGCTATTGTCGGCTCGCTTTTCATTAAGTGCCTTACATCTCAACGCAATATAACCTCAGCTGTAGACCTCTTGCTCGATACACTCGGCGTAGACAGATAAAAAATGGTCGATAAAAGCGCTGATTTGCAAAAAAAATCGTAAATTTGTGGTTGTATTTCGGTACCTCTGTGTATGAAGCGCTTTTACAAAGTTATAAGAGCTACAATAATGATTCTGATAGCCGTGGCCGTATTCGTGCCCGCGGCTGTTTATGTCGTCCTTTCCACCGATTGGGCTTTAGACAAAATACGGTCAGTCGGCCAGGAAGAATTATCAAAGGTATTAGGTACCGAAGTCACAGTTGGCAAACTCAGCATTCAGCCTTTTAACAAAGTAAATATCGCCGACGTTCAAGCCCAAGACGATTACGGCCAAACAGCACTTAGGGTTGATGATCTGGAGGCTCGCTTCGAATTCTGGCATTTTTTGAAAACCGGTCGGTTAGTTTTTGACTATGTAGTGCTTACCGGTGTTGATGCACGGCTTTACAAAAAGACGGCTGACTCTCCGCTGAATATATCAGGTATTATCGAACGACTCAAATCGAAGGAGCCCGGAAAAGAACCGACCCGCTTTGATCTGTCGCTATATACAGTAAAACTCATAAATGCCAAAGCTCGATACGACGTACTTGATGCTCCCGAAAAACAAGGCAAATTCGACACTAACCACATTTCGGTGAGCGACTTGGAACTCTACCTTACTGCTCCAAAACTTTCCAATGATGAAATCAGCGGCCGGATACGCCACTTAGCTTTTACCGACCGTTCCGGATTGAGAATAACCGATCTGACGGCTTCGGCATATTATACGCCTAAGCAGTTGAAGATCTCGGACTTGGTCATCGAACTACCTGCAACACGGTTGAATATCGGCGACTATACTTTCAGGTATAAACAGCCGTCTGATCTTGGGTTACTGTTCAAGAGTCATCCCGTGGGATTTCACATAGAGCAAGGCAGTTACGTTACGCTGTCGGACTTAGGGAGTTTCGCTCCTGCCTTAGCCGGTGTTAACCGCCGTTTCAACCTCTCCCTTGACGTTCTTGCATCAAGAAATAATATCGACATCAGCAGCCTGTCTATCAACGAAGTCACCGACGGCGGGTTTATGCTGAATGCTGTCGGCAATATCGCAAATCCCTTCCGGCAAGACAGTCTACGAGTAGACGATTTAGAGATAGATGTCACTACTTATCCTCGTTCTGTCACTGACTTAATGACAAAGCTCGGCAAGGTTATGCCGAATAATACATCGGCCATGCTTAACCGTCTCGGCCGTGTTAATATGAAAGCATCCGTTGCAGGCTCTCTGCAACATATCGAGGGAACGGCCGACATCCGTACAAGCTTAGGCAACATCCTTATCTCGGGTGATGCTAACAGCAAAAATCAATTTAAGACTTTCGATGCACAGACCGCCTTGTCTGTCGATAACTTCGACCTTGGCACCCTGCTCAACAATTCTCATTTAGGCACATTGAGTACCCAGGTCGAAGGTACTATCTACACTTACACCAATCGTCGACCTGTAGTCGATGTCACTGTCAATAATACCCGGGCCGAATTTAACGGCCACTTACTTGAAACCCTTGACGGCAGTTTCAATCTTGACGAGAACGGGTCTTTCGAAGGGCATATCGAAACAGCTATTGACCGCGCTTCGCTTTTGGCCTCTTTCTCAGGCGAGACTCGCCGCGAACGTCCTTCTCTCGCCGGAACTGTGGCTCTTAGCCATTTCAATCCGAACAACCTCGGTCTTATCAAGCAATACCCGGGTTATGAACTTGACGCTGATGTCCGTTTTGACCTGGCTGGAGACAAAGGTAAATGGATAGACGGGTTTGTGAATCTGTCAAACTTCGATTTCCGCAGTACCGACGCGAATCAACCTCGGCTTAAGATAAACCGATTGGATATAACAGCCAATAATACGGTCCGTCCGAACATTATTGAAATAACGAGCGATTTCCTTAACGGCACATTCGAAGGTGAAGTGTCGATTCTTAACCTCGTACAGCAATCCAAGGATATCGTTGCCCATGTTCTTCCGGCGCTTGTAGGCTCGCCATCAGAGCGTCCTGTCATGGAAGGTCTTCGCGACAATGATTTCCGATTCGAATTAACCCTGGACAATGCAGAAAACCTATTGTCCTTCTTCAAGTCTCCCGTCACTGTTATTTACCCCGTCACAATAGACGGTCGCGTCAGCAAGGAAGACTACGAGCTTGCTCTCGGTATAGACGCTCCATATCTGATGAAAGGTGATATGATAATTGAGCAAACATCGCTGCAAGCTCGCTTTGATGGTAACACCGGAGACGGAAATGTATATCTGACGACCCAGTTCCCCACAAAGAAAGGCGAGATGTCGCTTGTCGGTGGCATCCGGGCCAAAGACAACAAGCTGTCAACGGAGATTGATTGGGAGTTGGAACGAGCCAAGCCGATAAACGGTAAACTAAAGTTTGATACACGACTCCTGCGCGATGTCGATAACGGTCAATTGGGCGTTGGAGTAGATTTTCTGCCGTCAGTTATTCGGTTCGGTAGCGATGTTTGGACATTTGCACAATCCACCGTCACATATAAGCCCGGCTATCTCGATGTTGACAACTTTGGTCTTAAAACCGAAACCCAGTCTATCAATATAGACGGAACTTGCACAAAGGACGAACCGGGTAGCGAAATTCGTGTGACGCTCGATAAGGTTGTTCTAAACACTATTTTTGAAACACTCGATATCAACAAAGCACTTATCGGTGGTATCGCTACGGGTACACTTCACGCCGGCGGCATATTCAGCAAGAATCCGTTTGTCAACTGCGACAATCTCCACGTCGACAATATCGGTTACAATAACTGTGTGCTCGGCGACGGCGATATCAAGACCCATTGGGATAATGACAGAAAGTCGTTCTATCTCGACGCAGTCATCAGTCAGGAGGAAGGTCGCAAATCGTACATCCGTGGTGACATAATGCCCGCTTCGGAATCGCTCGACATCTCTTTCGACGCAGACAAGGTCAAGGTCGGATTCATGAAACCGTTTATGGATGCTTTTGCTGCCGACGTCACCGGTTATGCCTCGGGGCATGCCCGTATATTCGGTTCATTCAAATACATCGACATGGAGGGAGATGTGTTTGCCGAAAATCTCGGTCTTAAGGTGGCCTTTACAAACACCTGGTATTTCGCCACCGACAGTATACACCTTACCCCGGGACTTATTGACGTCAAGAACGTCACTGTCAAGGATATTGACGGTCATACAGCACTCCTTAACGGTATTGTCAAACATTCTTACTTCAAGGATCCTGTATTTGACTTCCGTGTGACCGATGCCCAAAACTTCCTCAGTTACGACGTCACTCCGGCCCTCAGCCCCGATTGGTATGGCCGCATCTATGGTAATGGCTCGGCGTTCATTACCGGTTCGCCCGGTGTCGTTAACATCGACATCAATATGGCTACCGCCGAAGGTTCGGTGTTTACCTTCGTTCTGAGCGATCAGGAGGAGGCTGAACAGTATAATTTCATTACCTTCCGCGACAAGAACCGAAACGTCATCACCGACTCGATAATTCAAAAAGAGATTTTACCCGAAGCCGTAATTGCATATCGTGACAAGGTGCGTCAACAGCAGTTAGCACAGAACCCGCCTTCGGCCTACAACATGAATTTCCAGATTGATATTACGCCCGCGGCCAAGATAGTTCTCGTAATGGACCCTGTCGGCGGTGACGAGATTAAGTCTTGGGGCAAAGGCAACCTGCGAATGACATACGCTTCGCTCGGCAACGAACTCCGCATGTACGGCAGTTACGTGATCGACCGCGGCAGCTACAATTTCACCTTGCAGGACATCATAGTAAAGGACTTTGCCATCAAGGAGGGTAGTGCCATTACCTTTACCGGCGATCCGTACAATGCTGCACTTGACATCGCTGCGACATATTCAGTCAACGCCAATCTGAGTGACCTCGACGAGAGCTTTCTCAATGACCCGGAGCTGAATCGTACCAATGTGCCGGTCCATGCTCTGTTGCTTGTCCGTGGCGATATGCGTCAGCCCGACATTGATTTCGACCTTGAGTTCCCGACACTGACGAGCGACGTCTACCGCAAGGTCCGCTCGATTATCAGTACCGACGAGATGATGAACCGACAGATTATCTATCTATTGGCTCTCAACCGTTTCTATACACCGGAGTATATGTCGGCCACAAAGGGTAACGAACTGTTCTCGGTTGCGTCATCAACGATTTCAAGCCGTCTGTCGAGTATGCTCGGCAAGCTTAGCGAAAACTGGACCATTGCTCCAAACCTGCGCAGCGACCGTGGCGACTTCTCGGACGTTCAGTTCGACGTGGCGTTGAGCAGCAACCTTCTGAACAACCGTCTGCGTATGAACGGCAACTTCGGCTATCGTGACAAGTCGCTAAACACCAGCCAGTTTATTGGTGATTTTGACCTCGAATACTTAATCAACCGAACCGGCACCTGGCGTTTCAAAGCCTATAATCGGTTCAACGACCAGACATATTTCCTGCGGACTGCCAAAACAACGCAGGGCGTAGGTCTTATGTTCCGTCGCGACTTTGATAATATGTTCAACTTCCTGAGACGCAAGAAGCCGAAGTCCGATACTGTCTCTAAAACAGAAAGTATTCCATCTGATACTGTCAAACCGTCCAAAGGCTCGATAATATTCTAACCGATCACATTTTCTTCACCTTAATATCTATTCCAATCTATATGAACTCGTTCGAAGATATAGTAATTGAAATTGGCAACTCGCTGGCTAATTACGCGTTAATCCCTCTCCTGCTGATAATCGCCGTATTGATGTCATGGAAGACCGGATTCGTTCAATTCCGTATGTTCGGCGAGATGTGCCGTCTTCTGGTTGCTCCCAAGCCAAAGAATGCCAAAGGCGACTCGCTAAGTTCCTTCCAGGCATTCATGGTGTCGGTAGCCAGCCACGTCGGAACAGGCAACCTTGCAGGTGTTGCAACAGCAATAACACTGGGTGGACCCGGAGCCGTGTTCTGGATGTGGGTAATCGCCATATTAGGGGCTGCGACATCATTTGTCGAATGTACGTTGGCGCAGATATTCAAGGTGCCCGACGGGAAGGGTGGCTTCCGAGGCGGACCTGCTTATTACATCATGCGCGGCATCGGCTCGCGTGCATGGGCCGTCACATTTGCAGTGCTCATCTCACTGACTTTCGGCTTTGCATACAACTCGGTTCAAAGTAACACCATATCCCAAGCATTCGAATCGTCCTGGGGTGTTCCCGCCATCATTACCACCATCGCTGTCACTGTTCTCACCTTAGTAATTATATCCGGAGGTATTCGCAGCATTGCACGTTTCAGCGAATGGGTTGTTCCTATCATGGCAATAGCGTACGTGCTTGTCGGTATCGTGATCATGGCTATGAATTTCGACCGTATCCCCGACTGCCTGGAACAGATTATCGACAGCGCATTCGGTCTCGACCAGACGTTGGGAGGCACAATGGGAGCGGCAATAGCGTTAGGTATCCGACGAGGATTATTCAGTAACGAAGCCGGCGAAGGCTCGGCACCGAACGCGGCGGCTACCGCCGATGTCTCTCACCCGGTAAAACAAGGCCTCGTACAGGCTCTCGGTGTTTACACTGACACACTTCTCATCTGTACCTGCACGGCGCTTATCATCCTGCTGAGCGGGGTTCCCATCGGAGGCGGAAGCGAGGGCATCACGCTGACTCAAAAGGCAATAGACAGCGAGTTCCACAGCGTCGGCATTGGCGGAACGTTTGTCTCGGTAGCCATATTCTTCTTCGCCTTTACGAGCATAATCGCTAACTACTATTACGGCGAAACCAATATCTTGTTCATCACCCGCAAGCGTCAGTGGGTGTACGGCTACCGGGCTGCTGTTGGCGCGATGGTCCTCATCGGCGGTTTGTCCTCGTTAGGTCTTGTTTGGTCTTTAGCTGACATCACCATGGCTCTTATGGCTATATGCAATATCGGGGCTCTTGCTCTGCTCGGCAAGTATGCGTTCAGGGCTCTTCGGAACTACTCCAAGCTGCGCAGCGAAGGCCGCAATCCTCAATACTACCGCGAGGTTAATCCCGAGATTGCCCACGTTACGAAGTGTTGGCCTTCGATCTCAGGCGCCTCTCCCGAACGCGAACCATTAAGCGTGCTGAAACGTTTGAATAGAATCAAGTAACGATTTCACGGCATACTCCTATGAAACAGACTCGCCCTCTTAATCCGAACCGCCGAAAATTGCTCCGACTTCGAGTCAGGGCAGTGCAACTGTGGGATTACTTCAACACCGGTGTATGGCGCGAGACCCATTCCAACTGGAAAGTCAATACTGTCAAGACTCTGAGCCTGTCAATGAAGTCATTTCTTAACACCGACTTGCAGAGTCGCGCGTGCTCTATGGCTTTCCGTACAGTCCTCGCTTTGATACCGGCACTTGCACTGCTATTCGCCATAGGCCGCGGATTCGGATTTCAGACTTTATTGGAGGACGAACTTTATGGATTGTTTCCCGGCCAACGCACTGCCATTGGCGAAGCACTCAAGTTTGCCGATTCATATTTGAGTAGCGCTTCCGAGGGTATATTCGTCGGAGTGGGATTGTTATTCCTCCTATGGACATTGATAACCTTGGTCAGCAATGTCGAAAACGTCTTCAATCTGATATGGGGCATCAAAAACGGTCGGTCGTTATGGCGTAAGATCACTGACTATACGGCCATGTTACTGATATTGCCGATTTTGATGATATGTGCATCCGGTTTGACAATATTCTTGTCGTCGACTCTTCAGCATATATTTCATTTTGCATTCATGACACCTCTGATTGAAGTAGGCTTGAAGTTTGCTTCGTGGGTACTGATATGGATGTTTTTTGCAGCTGCGTACGCTCTTATCCCCAATACGAAAGTCCGGTTTCAGAACGCCATGATTGCCGGTATATTCGCCGGCTCGGGATTTATGGTACTCGAGTGGATATTTGTCTCGGGGCAGATATATGTGACACGCTACAATGCTATTTACGGCAGTTTTGCTTTTGTGCCCTTGCTTCTGCTCTGGCTGCAACTAACATGGGTGGTATGTCTCAGCGGTGCCGTTCTCTGTTATTCTTCGCAAAATATATTCCAATTCTCGTTTTCAGCAGAAATAAGTTCCATCTCAACCAACTACCGCCGCAAGGTACAGATAGCGATCTGCGCAATTGTTGTCCAGGATTTCACAAAGCAATTGGCACCCCCTACACGTCACACAATTGCACGTGACTATTCCATACCATCACGACTTGTCGGAGAGATTCTTGACGAACTGCAGTCAGCCGGTATAATCAATCGGGTAGTCGTCAATTCGAAGGAAGAAACATTCGGTTATGCACCTGCCCTCGAACCGTCAGAAATTACGGTCGAGCTCCTGTTGGAACGTATTGATAATCAAGGCCGCGAAAACTTTATCCCCAAGTTTGCCCAGTCCTTCCCCGGCGTGGACAAGGTTGTGGATGCTATGCTCGGAGAATTGAAGGCTGATACAGCCAAGACTCTGATTGCCGACATACCCATCGTCAACCACTTTTCTCCCGAACGTCATCATAAGATACAATCTATCTCAGATACAAACATAATATCTTAAAAATCCATCAATATGAAAAAAGTAATTGCAACCACTGCCGCTCCCGGAGCCATCGGTCCTTATAGTCAGGCTATCGATACCGGCTCTTTCGTCTACGCATCCGGTCAGATTCCCATCAATCCTGCAACCGGTGAGATCCCCGAGGGTATAACCGAACAGACACGTCAGTCGCTCGAAAATGTCAAGGCTATCCTTGCTGAAGCCGGACTGACTGTCGCAAACGTAGTGAAGACGACTGTTTTCCTGCGCGATATGGCCGACTTTGGAGCTATGAACGAAGTGTACGGCAAGGTTTTCACCGAACCATACCCGGCCCGTTCAGCCGTGGCTGTTCGCGAACTACCCAAAGGTGTCCTCGTCGAAATCGAAGTCATCGCTCTCCGTTGATCTACTCATTTTTACCTTAAAACAAGAAGTGGAACCGACTTTGGGCCGATTCCACTTCTTGTTTTTATTGGAGTTTATCCGCAATAGAAGTAGCGCTTAACGAGAGCGTCCATCAAGACCGGATCAGTCTTGGCTGCTTCTGCCTCAGCTTGATCGTAGGCTTTAAGTTTGGCAATGGTAGAATCGATCATTGCGGCATCGAAGACTCCACGGCTTTCAAAAAAATCACGAACCTCACTGAGTCGGTCGGCCGACTCAGCGCAGTTTACCGGCAACCGGGACAGTCGGGTGAGTATATCGGCATTTTCAGCCTTGTGTATATTGACATCTACGTAAGTATCCTTAGCGACTTGCAAAGCATTATCCATCTCGAACCCAAGACGTACCGCTACAGCAAGTGAGGCTATAAGGGTGTAAACATCGGCTGAGCAGTCAGCCGAACGAATCTCGACTGTCTGCTTATGCGAAGTATCGAGCGATAGTTCGGCTGTCGCCGGATTAAGCTCCGAACACATATTGCGATCCGTTGTCCATCCTAATGGTACGCGGACCAGAACGCTGCGATTGCGGTCACCCCAACAAACATTTGTAGGCGCTTCCTGGTGAGGCACGAGGCGGAAGTAGCTCGTAGGATTGGTGTTACCGAATGCGGTGATAGCAGGTGCCAAGGTCATCAGACCTGCGATAGCTTTACGGGCAACTTCACTTAGCTGACGGTGAGCGTCAAGCATCTGATTCTTTCCATCCTTGTCAACGATTCGCATGTGTATATGGAGGCCGGAACCTGCCTTACCAACAGTAATTTTAGGAGCGAAGGTTACATCAAGACCTTCCTCGTAAGCCATGTTGCGAATCACCCATTTGGCGATAACCAATTGGTCTGCTGCATCACATGCGTCAACCGGTAGGAATTCAACTTCGTTCTGTTCGTAATTCATGCCGTTGTGGACAAAGTTACCTACCTCGCTGTGTCCGTACTTGATTTGCCCGCCTGTCTGAGCAATGGCTTGCATACAACGTGCGCGGAAATCATTGAGTTTGGCAAACGGTGCTGATTCGTGATAACCACGTTGGTCGGTAGCAGGAAAGGCATCTTCTTCGGGTGTTATAACATAGTACTCCAACTCACCCATTGCCTGGAAGTACAGACCTGTAACTGCCGTAAATTCCTCGCATGCACGACACAGAGTGTACTCGGGCGACGACTTAAGCGGTTCACCATCCTTATCGAAGAACGAACAGAGCATGGTAAGAGTGGGCACCGTTGCAAAGGGATCGATAAATGCCGTTTTGAAACGCGGCAAAACATACAGGTCGCTTGCTCCGGCACTGACGAACGGGAATAGTGACGAACCATCTACGCGTTCGCCGAGTGTCAGAATTGTTTCAAGATATTCAAGACTGTTTATGTAAAAATTGAGAGTCTTCAGTCGTCCATCACCCGCAGGATACATGAAGTTGACCATCTCTATGCCGTTTTCGGTAATGTAGCGAATGATGTCCTCGCGAGTAAAATCCTTAGCCTCTTTGCCGAGAGCTCGCACAATAGGGTTTGCATTAAGTGTTATTCTTTGTTCCATGGTAAAAAAGGGGTTGTGTTGAATGTTATATATCAGATTGATAAATTTGTTCAGGCCAGTTTGCGACGCAGGTAGAAACGACGCGTTGCAAGTATGAACAACAAAGCACCGGCAATTTGCATCACGGCAGCAGTAACAAAAGCACCTCGGTAGCCGGTCAGCTCAATAATAAATCCGCCTAAAACAATACCTATGCCCATACCGAGGTCCCACGACACAAGGATGGACGAGTTGGCAGTGCCTCGCTGATCATGACGTGCCACACCGACAAACATATTCAGGAAAGCAGGATACATCTGACCGTTGCCAAGACCGATGAACAAAGCTGAGAGATAGTACGACCATGCGCCCGTACCCACTACAAAAAGTGTATAGCCTATGCACGACAGAATAACGCCGCGAGTACAGCTGACTGTAATAGCACCACGCCGTATGGCCTTTCGCCCGAAAAGTCGCGCCAGTACAAGACCTACCGACAGTATCATGAAGAAAATACCCGTGCCGTCGGTGATGTTAAGAATCTCAGCACCGTAGATGGCGACGTAATTCGACATTATGCCCCAGCACAAGCCGAAGAAACAAATATTGATGGCCATCAGCCAAGCACGTCCAAGGAAAAAATGGTCGCGACTCAAAGTCGGTTTCCCGGGAACAGGAGCACGACGGGGTAATCGGACCCTTGTCGTTACAATAAATCCGGCAAACGACAAGATTAATGAAAGCCAAAACAATAGTTCGAAACTACCGGTTGCCCCATATATCCATATTCCGGCACTCGGCGCTATGGCCATCGCGATATTGTTACTCAAGCCATAGAAACCGATACCTTCATTGCGCCGTGATGATGGCAGGACATCGATAGCTACAGTACTGTTGGCTACAGTCGTAGCTCCGAACGGAATACCGTGGAAGGTCCGCACAATCGCAAACATAAGTAGAGTTGATGCGCCGATATAACCGGTAAAGAAGATGAAAAATGCGAAAAAACACAGCATCAGGACCTTCTTACGGTCGAACGTATCGACTATGAACCCGCTGAAGGGTCGAATAAGCAATGTGGCTATTACATAACCCGACAAAATGAGACCTATTTCATCCTTAGCGGTTCCGAATTCGCGGTCCAAATATATAGGGAGTAACGGTGTTAGGAGATAGAAAGCGAAGAACAGCAGAAAATTGCTAGTCATCACCTTCCAGTAGTTCCTGTTCCACAAACGCTCCTTGGGTGCCGGCGGCATAACGTCGGCCTTTTCAGCCGCAGTCATATTTATTCTTTATTTTGTTTTAGCGGCCTTCTTGGAGTTTGTTTTAGTAGATGACGAAACGGGGGTCAGCGCGTGGTCAATCACTTCAAGCACGTTACCTACATACTTGAAGTCCAAACCCTCACGGTATACACCTTCGATGTCCTCTACATTAGCTCGGTTATCCTCGGAAATTATAATGGTGTTAACTCCTGCACGTTTAGCCGCCAGTATTTTTTCCTTAATGCCTCCGACAGGCAGCACCTTACCGCGCAATGTGATTTCGCCCGTCATGGCAATTTTCGCACTGACGGGACGTCCTGTCAAAGCCGAAGTAATAGCCGTGGCGATAGTAATACCTGCAGAAGGACCATCCTTGGGTATGGCACCTTCGGGGAAATGGACATGGATGTTATGTGTTTTGAAAACTTCAGGGTCAATACCCAAATACTCCGAATTCACTTTGATCCATTCAAGTGCCAAAGTGGCTGATTCCTTCATTACATCACCCAGATTTCCGGTCAATGAAAGGCTGCCTTTGCCTGGTGACAAAGCTGCCTCAGCGAGCAGAAGTTCACCACCGACCGCAGTCCAAGCCAATCCGTTTACCACTCCGGGGATGGTATTTCGTTCGACAGAATCGTGATGATAAACAGCCGGGCCAAGCAATACCGGCAGATCCTTGACTTCAACCTTAGGATTGAAGTCAGTAAGTTCGCGCATCTTCTGCAACAGTTTCTTGCGCATCAGCATTTCGATACGTTTCTCAAGCTGCCTCACACCGCTCTCCGAGGTATAATTCTCAATAAGCTTTTCTACCGCAGGTCGGCGGATAGTAAATATATCGTTGGTTATTTTGTTCTTTTCGCGCAATCTCGGTATAAGATGGCGAACAGCAATTTCAACTTTCTCTTCGCGTGTATATCCCGACAGTTCAATCACTTCGATGCGGTCGAGCAGGGGCTTTGAGATTGTCGACAGCGTATTGGCCGTTGCTATGAACATGACATTCGACAAATCGTAGTCAACATCCAGATAGTTGTCGTGGAAACGGAAGTTCTGAGCAGGGTCGAGGACTTCGAGCAGTGCAGCTGCGGGGTCACCTTTGAAGTCTGCACCAATCTTGTCGAGTTCGTCAAGCATAATCAGCGGGTTGACTGTTCCGGCACGGCGCATAGCCTCGACGATGCGACCGGGCATAGAGCCTATATAGGTGCGTCGGTGACCACGGATTTCCGACTCGTCGTGCATACCTCCCAACGATACACGCTGGAACTCTCGGCCTAAAGCCTCGGCAATCGACTGGCCAAGCGAAGTTTTGCCGACTCCGGGAGGGCCGACAAAACAGATAATGGGAGCCTGATTCCCCGGATTATTAGTGATGACGGCAATTTGCTCAAGAATGCGATCCTTGATTTTTCGCAACCCAAAGTGGTCGCGTTCGAGTATTTTCTCAGCGTCTTTGAATGTATTGTTCGACTCGCTGAATACAGACCAAGGTACATTGATCAACGTATCAAGATAGGTGTACTGAACAGCATAGTCTGGCGACTGCGGGTTATAACGACGCAATTTCTTCAGTTCTTTGTCGAAGCGCACCTTAACATCTTCCGGCATAAGAGCCGCTTCGGCAGCTTTGGCCAACTCGTCAAGTTCTTCTTCCTCGTCGCCTTCAATCTCCTGTCTCAGCACATCCATTTGCTGCTGAAGGAATGCATTTCGCTGCCCTTCCTCCATGCGGGCACGAGTTCGCTCCATAATATCTTTCATGATATTGTTTTGCGCCTCGAAACGCAACATCAGTTCGAGCAACATGTCGGCACGACTGTCCGTACTGTCAGTTTCGAGTAATGCCTGCTTGTCTTCAACCGAAAGTGGCAGATAGACACACAGACTGTTGATAAGATCCACTGGGTCGGACGTCTTGTCAATCTGGGGCAGATGAAACTCGAAATTCTTGTCAAACCCGTGCTCGGCCATCTTGCCGGCAATGCTCCTTATCTTATTGACAATAAAGTCGAAACGCGATTTGGAAGACGGTGAAGGCCTGTTTTCTTCGACGGGACTGACACCAACAGCCAATACTCCGGGGAGAGTCTTGGCCTCCGACCGGGAAACAAGTTTTACCTTCGATAATCCTTCGACAATAGCAGTTTTTACACCATCAGGCAATTCTATGATGTCGATAACTCTCGCCAATGTTCCGTTAGAGAACAGATCTTCGAGCTTCGGTGAATCAACCGATGCGTCCCGTTGGCAGAAAACGCCGATAGGAACACCGGCAGTCTTGGCAAAATTGGCTACCGCGGTAGAAGTCTCCCTACCTAACTGGATGGGGAGTGCAACACCGGGAAAAAGCACCAGGTTGCGAGTCGGCAATACAAGAGTATGATTGGGGTCGAACTGATCCATAATCTTCGAGTCGGCGCCGTCGCCTTTGTGAAGATTGATGGAAATCATTCCGGATATTTTTGTTTCGTTGGATTCGTCTTTATTCATAGAATATGATACGGTGGGTCGTAAAAACGCGCAAAGTTACGAATTTTTTCTCAATCGAGGAAACGACGAGTTAGACCGGCATAGGCATCAATACGACGATCACGCAGGAACGGCCACCAGCGACGCACATTTTCCGACCGTGTCATATCGACATCGATGCAGCGGGTTGCTTCCTCGTCAGACGGAGCTTCGTATAGAAATTCACCCTGAGGACCGGCAACAAAACTGCTACCCCAGAATGTTATACCACCCGTAACTCCGGAGGGATCAGGTTCGTAACCCACACGGTTCACCGAGACAACCGGAAGTCCGTTTGCAATTGCATGTGCTCGTTGAATTGTAATCCAGGCTTCGCGTTGGCGTTTTTTCTCTGCCTCGGTATCGCTGCTTTCCCAACCTATTGCCGTGGGATATATCAGTATGTCAGCACCTCTCAGAGCCATCAAACGGGCAGCTTCGGGGTACCACTGGTCCCAACATACCAATACACCGAGACGGCCAACCGAGGTATCAATCGGCTCGAACCCGAGGTCGCCAGGGGTGAAATAGAACTTCTCGTAATATGCCGGATCGTCAGGTATATGCATCTTACGGTATCGACCGGCTATCGTCCCGTCTTTTTCAAAGACCACGGCAGTATTGTGATACAAACCCGGTGCACGGCGCTCAAACAGCGAAGTAACGATTACGCACCCCGTCTCTCGCGCCAACTGTGCGTAAAACTCCGTCACTTCACCCGGGATAGCAACTGCCAACGAACAGAGATCCACATTTTCAGTCTGGCAGAAGTACAACGAGTCGTGCAATTCCTGATTAACAATCAGCTGCGCACCGTCTTGAGCCAGTTGGCGGATCTTTTGAGCAAGACGTGTGCGGTTGTCAGTCATATTATCGTTATTATGTTGTTGGATTATTCCTACTCTAAGGGTGTTTGACATAATGGTAAAATCTGAAAAGGCAACTGCATTGTGGCACAATGCAGCGAGCCGTGTTGATAAATCAGTTCTGTACAATCTACCGGCACAATCTCACGGCCGGGGAATGCTTCTGTGAGTGCTTCAACAGCCTTTTTGTCTATCTCGGGCTGTCGATAGGTCGGCATCAGTACCGCATCGTTGAGTATCAGGAAGTTGGCGTATGTTGCCGGGAGTCGTTGACCCTCCTCATCAAATATAAGGGCGGGTAGGGGAAGGCGAACAAGCCGATAGGGAT
>CAZNGJ010000001.1:0-55209 GCA_964572615.1 uncultured Bacteroides sp. | reverse complement strand
AATTTGAAATCATTGATCTGCCAGTCGTCCGGTCCTGTTGTCGTAATAAGAGGTCCATAGTCGCGTGTCCACGTATCGTTGGTATCCGTTATAAACCATTGGACATTGTCAATGTTTATATCCGACATCATTATCAGTGGCAGAAGGCGCGTAGGGTCGGGTGTCACAATAATCGCGGTACTGCGCGCTGTTATGGCCTCCAGGAGGCGCACATAACATGCGTCGACATTGTCGAGCATATACTCCCAATCCGTTTTTGCGTGGGGCCAGGCTACCATCACCGCTCCCACTCGCTCCCACTCGGCGGGAAAGCGAAGTGGTTGTGTATCAGTCGATGTTGTCATAATCGTTAAGTGCTTCCCAACGCTCTTCGCGTTGCTCCATATACTGCTCGCCAAACTCCCGAAGGGCATGTCGAGGTTCAAGTTCGCAATCGGCACACCAATCCGCGTATTCCCGTGCGAGTTCAGGGTCGTCATCCATCTGACGACGCAACTCCTGCTCGGCGTATTTGACGGATCGGAACTGCTCTAAGAGTGTTGTATAATATTCTGTTATGTCCATAATTCTATTTTGGCGTTCAAAGCTACATATAATTAACCGAACCGCACTTAATATTATTGTTATATAACGTTAAAAGACCTCCCTAACCACTTTTCACATTGTATAGTAAAACCTTTCACAAGTCCGAGCGTTATTATTTTATAACATAATTAACACAACAATGCTATGAAACACAAAAGTTCATTCCTTATGCCGGCCTTAGTGGCTATCGTGACGATGCTGCTCACCTCGTGTAGCCCGTTCACCTTGGTAAACAGCGAAACATACAACAACGCCGACCTTGCCTCGTACAAGACTTTCCGAATCGTTACCCCCGACTCGGAAAACAAACTTCCGCCTACGATGCAGATGGTTACATATTACAACATCGCAGCAGCTATCCGCGAACAGATGGTAGAGCGCGGCTTTACCGAAGACCCCAACTCGCCTCTGCTCATCAACATCGGTCTGACCACCCAGAAAGAGATTGAAACAGCTCCTGCTTATCCCGCAGGCTATCCGATGCCTCCGCTTTATGGTCCTTACCGTCCCTACTGGATGTATCCGCGTTGGAACTATTTCCCACCATCCTATTATCAAAACGCTCAGGTCATCACCGGCATATATAAAGAAGGTGTGCTGACTATGGACTTTGTCAACATCGATACCAAGACCCCTCTTTACAGCGCATCGGTTGCAACAATCATCAACCCCGGTAGCGGTCAGTTCCGCAACCTGACGGGAATAGCACAGGCAGTTAAGACGCTGTTCTCCAAGTTCCCCGTACCTCTGTTGCCACAATACAAAAATAACCAATAAGGAGGTTTAACCATGGATAAAGAAATCAAACTTACCGACGAGGCTCGCGCCGTTGCAAAAGCCTTCGAAGATAAAGTACACACCGACCTGTTCGGCTACTTGGTCAAGAGTGATCAGATAGACAAACACGTTCCACAGTGTCCCGACGTTGAGGATCTTTGGCCTGAAATAGTGCGCGATTATCTGCCTGACGGCGCACGCGAGTTTACGGATTATCCCCGCGTATCCCTCGGCTGGGTAATGTTCATAGGCATGGCCATGGCTAAGTTTTGGGATGAAGACTGGGTGAAATACTCCGAAGAAGGCAAATTTTACACACGTCTGCGTGATCCTCGCGGTTACGACCATCTTGACGATACGGTGGTTTATGACATACTTAAATATGAGGGCGAAGCTGCCGACATGCTCTCGGATGTCGTAGCCGACTGCGCTTCGAGAGTTTACAGCCTTATTACACATGAACATGTTGAGCCCGGGACAGAAGCTGCGCTCGGATGCTACCTTGGCGCGCTCCATCAGCTCTATCTGGCCGGTATGGCCATGGAGTTGAAAGCCCTCGGATACAAGATGACTCCGCTTCATCAAGCATAATAATTAACTACAGAGCTACAGAATTACTGAACTACTGAACTACTGAACAACTGAACTACAGGTAAGAACCGGTCTCGAACATAGTTTCGGAATCGGTTCTTAACCTTTTTGGCACGGCATTTGTTATTAGTTTGGAATAAAATTAGTAATTTTGCAAATTGGAAAATATAAACATGATACAACAAGAAAACAACCATACCATAACGCGCGTACCGTCAGGCACTCACGACTTGCAGGACGTTATCGTCGAAGCTATTACCGAGAGAAAAGGCCGGGACATCACGATTGTCGACATGACGCACATCGAGTCGGCGCCTCTGTCTCAGTTCATTATCGCCCAAGGTTCGTCAAAAACCAACGTAGCTGCAATCGCCGACCATATCCGCGAAACTGTCCGGGAGGAACTCGGTATCAAGCCTTACAATTACGACGGATACACCGCAAGCGAATGGATAGTGATAGACTACGGCCATCTGCTGGTACATGTATTCCTGCCCGAGACCCGGGAGCGTTTCCGACTCGAAGAGTTGTGGAGCGACGCTGTTATTAACGATCTCCCCAATGTGGACTAACCCCTGATTATTACAACTCACCCAACATTATGCCTATTCCCCCTCCCAATAAATTATTCAAGGGCTCTAACGGCCCGGGAAAGAAAAATCCTTTTGGCTTCAGCATGCTCTGGATGTATGTCATCGTACTTGTCGTGCTCGGTGCCATATTTTACATGGATGACAAAGGTTCCGCACAGGAAGAAGTGCCGTACAGCGAGTTTACGTCGTTGGTCGGTTCCGGAGCCGCCACTAAGATAGTAGTCAACACCGACAGCAAGGAAGCACGTGCTATCCTGACCAAAGATGCTGCAAAAGTCAAGTTCAAGAATCTGCCTGCCGGAGTAACGTTAGGCGATGCCAGCGTGACAACCGAAATTCCGTCGGTCGACCGTCTTGACAACATGATTGACAGCTGGCGTGAAAGCGGAGCATTCAGCGGCGAAGTAACCTACGAACGCGGAGGTGGCTGGACCACGTTCCTCTATTCTTTTGGCCCGATTCTGCTTCTGGTTGCCATGTGGTTCCTCATTTTCCGCTATATGGGTAGCCGCGGTGCCGGAGGTGGAGGCATTTTCAATGTCGGCAAGAGCAAAGCACAAATATATGACAAAAACAATTCCAACCGCGTAACATTCCAGGATGTGGCCGGTCTGTCCGAAGCCAAGACCGAAATCGAAGAGGTTGTTGAGTTCCTTAAAAATCCCAAACGTTACACTGACCTTGGTGGCAAGATTCCTAAGGGGGCTCTGCTCGTTGGCCCTCCCGGAACGGGTAAGACGCTGCTTGCCAAAGCAGTTGCCGGCGAGGCTAATGTGCCGTTCTTCTCGATGTCGGGTTCGGACTTTGTCGAGATGTTTGTCGGAGTGGGTGCATCGCGAGTACGCGACCTTTTCAAACAGGCCAAAGAGAAAGCTCCCTGTATTATATTTATCGACGAAATCGACGCCGTAGGTCGTGCCCGTGGCAAAAATCCTAATATGGGTAGCAATGACGAGCGCGAAAATACACTCAACCAACTGCTGACCGAAATGGACGGTTTTGGATCTAACTCGGGCGTGATCTGCCTGGCAGCCACTAACCGAGTGGACATACTCGATAAAGCACTGCTACGCGCCGGCCGTTTTGACCGTCAGATCTTCGTGGACCTCCCTGATGTCAACGACCGTGTGGCAATATTCAAGGTTCACCTCCGCAACGTCAAAGTCGATCCTGACCTTGACATAGAATTACTGGCACGCCAGACTCCCGGTTTCTCCGGTGCCGACATCGCCAATGTATGCAACGAAGCTGCGCTTTATGCAGCTCGCAACAACAAGACGGTCGTTTCGACCGAAGACTTCAATGCCGCTGTCGACCGTATCATTGGTGGTCTCGAAAAGAAGAACAAAATCACAACGCAGGAGGAAAAGCACGGTATCGCTGTCCACGAAGCCGGTCATGCCACCGTATCATGGCATCTTAAATACGGTGATCCTCTGGTCAAAGTCACCATCGTTCCGCGTGGCAAAGCTCTCGGCGCAGCGTGGTATCTGCCCGAAGAACGTCAGCTTGTCCCGGGCCAGGCATTGCTCGACCAGATCTGCTCGTTGTTAGGCGGACGGGCTGCCGAAGACCTCTTCATCGGACAGGTTACTACCGGTGCACTCAACGACCTGGAACGCGCCACCAAGATTGCTTACTCACTGGTTGTTTACTACGGCATGAGCGAACGACTCAGCCACATCAGTTACTTTGACTCGTCGGGTAACTACAGTTTCAGCAAACCTTACAGCGAAGAGCGTTCAAAGATTATCGACGAAGAGGTTTCGCGTATCCTTGCCGAACAATATACACGCGCTAAAGACATCCTAACCAAGTATGCCGAAGGTCACCATAAGTTGGCCGAAGAACTTGAGACTCGCGAGGTAATCTTCACTGCCGATGTCGAGGCCGTATTCGGCAAACGCGCCTGGGTGTCGCGTGCCGACGAGATTAAGGCTCTCAACGAAGCTCAGAAAGATGCTAACGACGAAGCCAAACTCGATAAAGACATCACCCCGCAGGATATTACGCCGGAAGAGGTCGACACGTCAGCTGAGTTTGATGTTCCCGGCACTTCTGCTAAGCCTCCTGTTTTCGATTCGGCGAAATATGACTCTACTCTAAAAGAAAAATCGACGTCCGACTCTGACCAGTCGAATAAACCGGATGAAAACAAGGAGTCAGATAAGTAACTAAGAACGAACAACTATACAAAATAAGTATGAGCGAAAACTCTCTGCTTAATCGGCTTGATGGCATCGAATCGCGTTTTGAGGAAGTATCAACCCTCATTACCGATCCCGATGTCATTGCTGATATGAAAAGATATGTCCACCTGACCAAGGAGTACAAGGATCTCGAACGCCTTGTCGAGGCAACACGCCGGTATCGCGGTTATGTAAACGACATAGACGAAGGCAAGGAAATCCTGGAAACCGAAACCGACCCCGAGATGCGCGAAATGGCCAAGGAGCAGATAGCGAAAGCCACCGAAGCGATGCCCGTCCTTGAAGAAGAAATCAAATTGATGCTCATTCCGGCCGATCCCGAGGACTCGAAGAACGCTATTCTCGAAATTCGCGGAGGTACTGGTGGCGACGAGGCAGCCATATTTGCCGGCGACCTATATAAAATGTATCAGAAGTATGCTGAAACGCGCGGCTGGTCTTGGGCTGTCACCTCAGCCAGCGAAGGCGCTGCCGGCGGCTTTAAGGAAGTCGTTGTGGCCGTTTCGGGAGAAAACGTCTACGGTACCCTGAAGTACGAAAGCGGTGTTCATCGCGTTCAGCGCGTTCCCGCGACGGAGACCCAAGGACGCGTCCACACTTCAGCAGCTACGGTGGCCGTTCTGCCCGAGGCTGAGCCTTTTGATGTCGAGATTAACGAAGGCGAGATCAAGTGGGACACATTCCGCAGCGGTGGCGCAGGTGGTCAGAACGTCAACAAGGTCGAATCGGGAGTACGTCTGCGTTATATGTGGAAGAATCCCAATACCGGAGTAAGCGAGGAAATTCTGATAGAATGTACCGAAACACGCGACCAACCGAAGAACAAGGAACGTGCCCTGAGCCGCCTTCGAACTTTTATCTACGACCGCGAACACCAGAAGTATGTCGACGATATAGCTTCGCGGCGGAAAACGATGGTGTCTACCGGCGACCGTTCAGCAAAAATCCGTACATACAATTATCCCCAGGGACGCATCACCGACCACCGCATCAACTATACCATCTATAACCTCCAGTCGTTTGTAGATGGTGACATTCAGGACGTTATCGACCATCTTATCGTGGCCGAAAACGCCGAAAAACTCAAAGAAGCCGCATTATAAGACTAATCCTCAACCAATCATCAGATATGAAACGCTTAGAACTCGTAGAGAATATCCGCAAGAAAAAATCTTTCCTTTGTGTTGGCCTTGACCCGGATATCAACAAGATTCCCGAACACTTACGCGACAGACCAAACGCCCTGTTCGAATTCAACAAAGCCATTATCGATGCTACAGCACCTTACGCCGTGGCATTCAAACCCAATCTTGCCTTCTACGAAAGTCTTGGTGTAGACGGTTGGAAAGCTTTCGAAGACACCATTCGTTATATCCGAACGAACTATCCCGACCAGTTTATCATAGCCGATGCCAAGCGTGGTGATATAGGCAATACGTCGAAACTGTATGCGCGCTCGTTCTTCGAGCACCTCGATGTAGACGCTCTCACTGTAGCTCCGTACATGGGCGAGGACAGTGTAACTCCGTTCCTTGAATATCCCGGAAAGTGGGTAATCCTACTGGCTCTGACATCGAACAAAGGTTCACACGACTTCCAGATGATTCCCGATCCGAAAGGTCACGCCATATTCGAACGTGTGCTTAAGCGCAGCCAGCATTGGTCCAATCCCACAAACATGATGTATGTAGTCGGTGCTACGCAAGGTGAACTCTTCGAGAAAGTTCGCGCTGTTGCTCCCCGCCACTTCCTGCTTGTTCCCGGCGTAGGTGCCCAAGGCGGCAGTCTGGACGAGGTTGTCAAGTATGCTATGATAGACGAATGTGGCCTGTTAGTCAACTCTTCGCGTGGCATCATCTATGCTTCCTCGGGCGAGGATTTTGCCGAAGCAGCAGCCCGCGAAGCAGCCAAATTGGCCGGCGAAATGGCCAAACATCTTGCCGAACACGGTATAATCGAAAACTGAGCATGCCCAAAATCACGAAAAAAGCTAAAACGACAACAGCGCACCTCGCTCCGGTCATTATAGCCGAACTTTTGGTAGCCAACAAGATAAAGAATGTGGTTGCCAGTCCGGGTACGCGCAATGCACCGCTAATTGTCGCTGCCAAGCGCTGTGGCGAACTGACTTTGCACAGCGTCGTCGACGAACGCACTGCCGCATTTGTAGCTCTCGGCATGGCTATCCGAACCGAAAAACCGGTTGCACTCATCTGTACTTCGGGAACAGCCATGCTCAACTACGCTCCTGCCGTTGCCGAAGCCTATTATCGTGGAGTTCCGTTGATTGTCATCACGGCTGACCGTCCGGCTCGCTGGGTTGATCAGGATGACAGCCAAACCATTCGGCAGCCGGGAGCACTTAACAATATTGTCCTTGGAAGTTATGTCATTCCTTCCGACGAAAATATTCGCGATTTCAGATGGCTCGTCAACCGTACCGTCAACGAGGCCATCCTCAAAGCAACCGGCCGCCCTAAGGGTCCCGTTCATATCAACATTCACCTCGATGCACCTCTTGGTGCTGAGGTACCCTATCCCGATTTGTCAACCCTTGTCAAACCAATAAAGGTTGTCACACCTCTTCTTGAATTAAATAAACCGCAGATCAAGCCTTTGGCCAAGCGGCACATCAATAGCAAGATTATGGTTATCGTGGGAACATCACGTCCGGATGCAGCGCTAAATAACGCCTTAGCCATATTTAATAATAATCCGAACGTAATCGTCTTTCATGAAGCCCAGTCAAATATCCGTGGGCTCAGGTTTAGTGTCAGTGCAATTGATGCGACATTGCGTACAGTGACGGATGAAGAGAAGTCGGTATATTATCCCAACTTGATAATTTCGATAGGCGGATCGATAGTTTCACAACCTCTCAAACAGTGGCTTCGCTCGTTACCACCTGAGGTGGAACACTGGTACATTAAGACCGAAGCCCAGACGGAATTGGTGGATTGTTTCCAACATCTGACCGCAATTCTTGATGTAAATGCCTCAAAATTTATCAAGTCTCTTTCGGGCATCATCAAACATTACCAGACGCGCCACACCGGCTACCAACAGTTCTGGGAAAAGAAGGTCGAGATTGTGAACCAGTGCTTAAAGGGAGAGGACTGGTGTAGCCAATGGTCGGATCTGTGGGCTGTCAGACGGCTGTTTGAATTGATTCCAACAAATGCCAACGTGCACCTGTCTAATGGTATGGCAATCCGCTATGCCCAATGTGCTGCATACCAGCGTGTACACCGAGTGGAATGTAATCGCGGTTGCAGTGGCATCGACGGGTCGACTTCGACAGCTATCGGCGCGGCCATCGACTGCGACCGTCCCACCATACTCATCACCGGCGACACATCGGCACGTTACGATTTGGGTGGTCTCGCAATTGGTCGTATGGCCAAGCGTCTCACTATTTTCGTAATCAACAATAACGGCGGCGAGATATTCCGCATCATCCAACCCACCAGGTCCTTACCGGAATGTGAGTCCTACCTTGCCGCTCCGCAACAAGTCAGCTTCAAGGGCCTGGCTGAGGCTTTCGGTTACCAGTACGCCGAGATTAGACATGAAGCCGAACTTAACTTGGCTTGTCGGAGTATTCGCTCGACCGGAGGATGTCCGCACCTTTTTGAAATCATAACAACCAATGCCGACAATGCCGCTATATACAGGAATTTGTTTCACGAATTAAATAAAGCAAGTCAAAATGAGTCAAGAACGAACCTGGACTCCGATCCGTCAATATAAAGATATTAAGTTTGAACAGTACGGGCGTATAGCCAAAATCACTATTAATCGTCCCGAAGTGTACAACGCCTTCCGTCCGCTAACCAACACGGAGATGCTCGACGCGATGGACTATTGTCGCGACGCAAAGGATATTCGAGTAATCATCCTCACCGGTGCCGGCGACAAGGCTTTTTGCTCCGGTGGCGACCAGAACTACAAGAGCCGCGGCGGTTATCGCGACGAGGACGGGGTACCCCGTCTTAATGTGCTCGACCTCCACAAGGCCATCCGCTCCATCACCAAACCCGTGATTGCCATGGTGAACGGCTATGCTATCGGCGGTGGCAATGTCCTCAATGTTGTTTGTGACCTTTCGATAGCTTCGGACAATGCACGCTTCGGACAGACCGGGCCCAAGGTGGGCAGTTTCGATGCCGGTTTCGGTCCGTCCTATCTGGCACGATGTGTCGGCCAGAAGCAGGCTCATGAAATTTGGTATCTCTGCCGTCAGTACACTGCTCAAGAGGCTCTCGATATGGGTCTCGTCAATAAGGTTGTGCCTTTTGAGGCTCTCGAAGACGTGACGGTAGAGTGGGCTGAAACCATCATCAAGCGCAGTCCCTTTGCTATCCGCATGATCAAGCGTGCCCTCAACGCCGAACTCGACGGCCAGGCCGGCTTGATGGAGTTTGCCGGCGATGCCACGCTGATGTACTACCTTATGGACGAAGCACAGGAGGGCAAGAATGCTTTCCTGGAAAAGCGCGATCCCGACTTCGACCAATTCCCGGCCTTCCCCGACTGATGCTGCGAGCTACCGTTGATCCATACACTCTGCGATTCGCATTCACTGCACACACATCGCGCGAGACTTTCACGGAGAAAGATACATTCTTTCTTCGTGTCTATGATGATAGGTGTCCCGAAGTCTGTGGAATAGGGGAGGTAGCCGTATTCCCGTCTCTGCAACCATCCTTCGATGCGCCGGAGAATTTCCGCGAAGAACTTAATACTGTTGCAAGCTACATAAACGATTATGCCACCGGTCGCGAGCTTCCTCGTAACAGCGCGATTCGCTTCGGAGTGGAAACGGCCCTGAGAGATCTGGCACATGGAGGCGCCGGGAAGCTGTATGATAGCAAAGAACTCGCAACACTAAGCGGGGGCATTCGTATCAACGGACTTGTGTGGATGAACGATGCCGAAACTATGCGTCGTCAGATTACCGAAAAACTCGACGCCGGATTCAAATGTCTGAAACTGAAAATCGGCGCTATCGACTTTGACGCTGAAGTGAAATTGCTCGAAATGGTTCGCCATGACTTTCCCGCAGATATATTGGAGGTGCGTGTTGACGCCAACGGAGCGTTCACGCCGAGTAACGTCATGCAGAAATTAGAAGCTCTTGCCAAATTCGACTTGCACTCAATCGAGCAGCCTCTGCCGAGAGATACTCCCGAGATGTCTGAAGTATGCCGTAACTCGCCGATACCTGTCGCACTTGACGAGGATATGATAGAGCGTTGGTGGGAGGATGAGCGAAAGTATGATTGGTTGCAGCGGATTCGACCCGCTTATATCGTTCTGAAACCGTCACTTGTTGGTGGATTCGAAGCTGCCGACAGTTGGATTCGGATTGCCAACCAACTCGACATACGCTGGTGGGCTACGTCGGCTCTTGAATCCAATGTCGGTCTCGGAGCAATTGCACAATGGCTGAGCAAGTATCCCGAAGCCCTCGATATACCGCAGGGCCTTGGCACGGGGCAGATTTACCTGAACAACACGCCGGCTTCAACTCGGCTGGTTGGCGAACGTTTATATCTGAACTTATGACTGCCAAAGAATTTGCGTTGATATGGCATGATGATAACCCTTGGGTGGAGGTGCAGACTTCCGGCTCAACGGGAAAACCCAAGACATTGAGACTGTCCAAGCACGACATGTTAATGTCTGCCGAGGCCACCAATGCTTTCTTCGGCTTAGGAAAAAACGCCAACTACGTCTGCCCGATGGATTTTAAGTATATAGGCGCGCGTATGATGCTCGTACGTGCCGAAGTAGGAGGCGGACGGCTCACCGATTTGCCTGCTTCCAACCTGTTTTGGTTCGACGAGGTTGCCGACCTGCTCGCTATCGTACCTAGTCAGGTTGATTGTCTTTTAGCGTCGCCGGCTCTGATAGCGCGCACACGCAATGTGATAATCGGGGGTGCTCCACTCGACGATGAACGCACTAACGCTTTGCTCAAAGCCGGCATTAATGCTTTTTCGACTTACGGCATGACCGAAACGGCGAGTCATGTTGCGCTTGCCAAGGTCGGAGACTCGATATATCATGCTCTGCCCGGGATAACTTTTAAGACTGACGGTCGCGGTTGCCTGGTCATTAACGCACCGGGGCGTGACAATGATACAATTGTAACAAATGACATCGCAGAAGTCTTGACCCCTACGAGTTTCCTATGGTTGGGTAGATTTGACAATGTCATCAATTCCGGAGGGGTGAAGATACATCCTGAGGAAGTTGAGGGTGTAGTCGGATTAGCCCTAAAAGAACTGAAAATTCCATTTTCGGAAGTAGCAGTAACCGGTCTCCCTTCCGGGAAATGGGGTTGTGAAGCTGCATGCCTTATAGCTACAGAGGCGATTGTTGACGTTGCAGCTGTTTCAGCAAAGGTTAGATCAATGCTGAGTGATACCAAGAAATGTCCTCGTAAATGGCAAATTGTTAACGAGTTACCCCATACTGCTAACGGAAAGATAGCTCGTTCAAAACTGAGCGAATTGTTTTCTCAAAAAAAATAGCTAACTTTGCATATTCCCTATGAGAAAATTCATCGCAATAATCAG
The DNA here is from genome assembly GCA_964572615.1 of uncultured Bacteroides sp. Classification (GTDB taxonomy): domain Bacteria; phylum Bacteroidota; class Bacteroidia; order Bacteroidales; family Muribaculaceae; genus CAG-873. The sequence goes on along the minus strand of CAZNGJ010000001.1, from coordinate 43,869 downwards.
CATATTAACATCAATTTTCTGCCTGCATGCTCAGACAGAAAACGTTATTCAGACAACCGATTCCACCGAAACGCACAAAGGTCTGACCGGTTTTATACACCGCGTCATTGATTACTTCAATGACGCCAATAAGGTACACCCTGAACGCAAGCTCGATATCAGTTTTATCGGAGGTCCTCATTACTCAAGCGAGTCGGGCTTTGGCCTCGGCATAGTAGGGTCCGGTATATACTACGCGAAACGCGATTCGCTCGGTCAACCGGATGCAAAGACCCCTCCCTCGACAGTTTCGCTGAAAGCCGACGTAACTACCGGTCAGCTTTATAAAATAGGGGCAGAGGGTTACCATATATTTGGTGGTGACAAATACCGCATCAATTACGACGGCTATTTCTACACCTTCAAGGACAAGTTCTGGGGTATTGGTTACGACAACGCCATTGACGACGCTAACGAAAGTGTATTCAAGCGCCTGCAGGCTCAGCTGAAAGCCGACTTCGTATTCAATTTTGGTGGACGCTTCTATGTTGGACCGCTTGCGCAGTTCAGCTATGTAAACGCTACCCGAGTTGACCGCCCTGAGCTATTCGAGGGCCAACAATTGCGAACATTCACCACCGGTATCGGCTTTACGGTCATGTATGATACCCGCGACGTGCCATTCAACGCATATAAGGGTGTCTTACTGCGGTTCGATCAATTATTCAATCCCCGTTTCATGGGTAACACATACGCATTTTCGCAAAGTGTGCTGTCCACGTCGGGTTATACGAGCGTATGGAAAGGCGGTGTACTTGCTGCTATGTTTCATGCCGATATAACATACGGCAACACTCCGTGGGGTCTTATGCCAACTTTTGGCGGCTCGTCACGTATGCGCGGCTACTACGAGGGTCGCTACCGAGACAAGTGCGAAATGGACTTCACTGTCGAACTGCGTCAACACGTATGGCGTCGCAACGGTATCGTCATTTGGGCCGGTGCCGGCTCGGTGTTCCCACGCTTTTCGGCGTTCAAATGGAACCACGTATTGCCCAACTTTGGCGTCGGTTACCGTTGGCAGTTCAAACCACGCGTCAATGTCCGTCTCGATGTCGGTGTAGGCCGCGGCGAAAAGGGCTTTAATTTCTCAATCAACGAAGCTTTCTGATGAAAAAAATCAATCCTGAAACAAATACCACCTTAGTGAAACGATATTTCAGCTGGTTCGTTAACCCCGTCTTCTGGATGTGGTTCACACCGATATTGCTTATCGCGCCTAACCTTGGCCTGACCATTACTGAATACAACTCAGTGTGGGCCAAGTTAACCAATATGATATTGCCGCTCGGGTTTTATGCCCTACTGATGTCACTGTCACGAAAGGTTGGACGGACGATTCTTTACTTCTTCCCGGTAATGTTCTTCGGTGCATTCCAAATCGTTCTACTATTCCTCTATGGCGAGAGCATCATTGCTATCGACATGTACGTCAACGTATTGACTACGAGCGTGTCCGAAGCGACAGAACTGCTTGGAAATCTTTGGGTGGCTATTCTGACAGTAATAGTGCTTTACCTGCCTGCAATCATAATGGGTATCGTATTTGTGTGTAAGCACAAGTATGTGGACATCGCCAAGCGGAGCTTGCTGCGCAAGTGCTCGTATCCGTTGCTCGCTGTGGGATGTGTAACCTTTATTCTCGCTCTTATACTCCCTGACGACTTCAATGCGCGCCGCGAGTTGTTCCCCTATAATGTAGTGGAGAATCTGGTTACGGCAGTGCGTCGTACCAACGAGTCTATTCATTATCATAATACATCCCATCGTTTCACTTACTCGCCGGTCATGACACGCGACAAGAACGAACGCGAGGTATTTGTATTGGTGATCGGGGAGACCTCCCGTGCCGACAACTGGGAATTGTTCGGATACGACCGTCCTACAAATCCTAACCTTAAGGACCGCAAAGGCCTGTTTGGATTTGCGAAGGTTCTGTCGGAGATAAACACTACGCACAAAGCTGTTCCCATGCTGCTTTCGTACCTTGAACCCGAAAACTTTGGGGACTCGGTGGCTCACACTCGCTCCATTTTCTCAGCCTTCAATAATCTGGGCTATCGTACTGCCTTCATTTCCAACCAACGTCGCAACCACAGCTACATAGACTACTATGGCGAGGAGGCACAATTCTCTGAATTCCTTTCGGATAACGGTGGACCCCTACGTGACTCCAACCTTATCGAACCGATGGCTCGGATAATTGATGAGTCGCCGAACAACAAAGTGTTTATCGTTCTGCATACTTACGGCTCACACTTCGAGTATCGCAAGCGATATCCGGCCGAAATGGCATACTTCACACCTGATGCGAACTCAACAGCTATGCAAAGCAACCGTCCTCAATTGATGAACGCATACGACAACACCATCCGGTACACCGACGCATTGCTCAATAACGTAATCAATACCCTCGACAGCCTCAATGTGCCTTCTGCTATGGTCTATCTGTCCGACCACGGCGAAGACATATTCGATGACGAGCGCGAGCGTTTCCTGCATTCTTCGCCAACTCCAACCTTCCATCAGATTCATGTCCCGATGGTTGTTTGGCTTTCCGATGAGTTCCGCGAGAGCCATCCGCAAATAGAGCAAGCCCTGATTGCCAACCGTGACAAGAACATTGCCTCTACAACGTCGCTATTCCATACCATCCTCGATATTACCGGGGTTAAGTCGCCTTTTTATGATGCAAGCTATTCGATTGCATCCCCTGAATTTGTCGAACGACCTCGTTTTTATCTCAACGACTATAATGAAAAAGTACCATTAATGAAATGCGGACTGCGTAAATACGACTTTGAAGTATTCGACAAAAAGAAAATCAACTATAAATAATATCTCACAAAGTTTCCCGTTTTATTTCGTTACTTTGCTATCAGTCAAATAGTTAATCAACACATGAACGCCTTAAAGTTGTCCAAAACGATATTTTTGATAATTTTAAGACACAATAATTTGGTAGAATTGGGTAAAGGTAGTATCTTTGCAGCGCAATAAAAACAAAGATCCAACCAAATCTACCAATCATGATACAGACTGTCGTAAAACGTGACGGCCGAATTGTCGGTTTTAACGAAGAAAAAATCAAATCGGCCATCCGTAAGGCTATGCTCACCACCGAATTTGGCGAGGACGAAGCCCTTATTCAAAAAATAGCTGTCCGCATCGGTGCTACCGGCAAAGAACAGATGACAGTCGAAGAAATTCAAGACCGCGTCGAGCTCGAACTCATGAAGTCACCCCGCAAGGAAGTGGCCAAGAAATATATCGCCTACCGCGACAAACGCTCGATTGCTCGTCGTGCCAAGACACGCGACATTTTCCTTGAAATTATCGAGGCTAAGAATACCGACATAACCCGCGAAAATGCCAACATGAATGCAGACTCGCCTGCAGGCATGATGATGAAGTTTGCCAGCGAGTCGACTAAACCGTACGTGGACGATTATCTGCTTTCGCCCGAAACGAAAGAGGCGATACGTCACGGCTACATTCATATCCACGATAAAGATTACTACCTTACTAAAAGTCTGACCTGTGTTCAGCATCCGCTAAATAAAATTCTGAAAGACGGCTTCATTACCGGACACGCCGAATCACGTCCGGCCAAACGAATCGAGACTGCAGCCGTCATGGCCTGTATCTCTCTTGAGACAGCGCAAAACGAGATGCACGGCGGCCAGGCTATCCCTGCTTTCGATTTCTATCTGGCTCCATACGTCCGCGCCTCGTTCGTCGAAGAGCTGAAAACGCTTGAAGCCCTCGAAGACACTTCGTTGGAGCACCTCTATAACTATCCGGTTGAGGATTATATTTTCAAACCGCTTGGCGATCTCAAAGGTGAAGACCGTTTGCTACAACACGCCATCAATCGCACCGTTGGGCGCGTGCATCAGGCAATGGAGGCGTTTATCCACAACATGAACACCATTCACAGCCGAGGCGGCAACCAGGTTGTTTTCTCGTCCATCAACTACGGCACCGACACATCGGCTGAGGGTCGTTGCATTATCCGCGAGTTACTAAACTCCACATACGAGGGCGTAGGCAATGGAGCTACTGCCATCTTCCCCATTCAGATATGGAAGAAGAAACGTGGAGTAAGCTACTTGCCCGAAGACCGCAACTACGACCTCTACAAACTGGCATGCAAGGTGACAGCCCGTCGCTTCTTCCCGAATTTTGTCAATCTGGACGCTACGTTCAATCAGCACGAAGATTGGCGCGCTGACGATCCGGAGCGCTACTTGAACGAAGTCGCCACCATGGGTTGCCGTACCCGCGTTTTCGAGAACCGATTCGGCAAGAAGACCTCCATTGGCCGAGGCAACCTGAGTTTTACCACTGTCAACCTGCCGCGTCTTGGACTCGAGTGCATGAAAATCGAGGATAAGGATGTGCGCATTTCCACTTTCTTCAAAAAGCTTGATGAAGTGCTCGAACTTACAGCCAATCAACTCAACGACCGATTCGACTTCCAGAAAACAGCATACGCCAAGCAGTTCCCGCTCGTGATGTCGCGCCTGTGGAACGGAGCAGAAATGCTTCGACCAACCGATAGCATCGAGGCTGTCATCAATCAAGGCACACTCGGCATCGGCTTTATCGGACTCGCTGAATGTCTGGTTGCGCTGACAGGAAAGCACCACGGCGAGGACGAGGATTCGCAAGAACTCGGACTCCGCATCATTACCACCATGCGCGACAAAGCCAACGAGTTCAGCGAACGCTATCAACACAATTTCTCTATCCTGGCCACTCCCGCCGAAGGTCTTGCCGGACGCTTCACCCGCGGCGACCGTAAGACATTTGGCGTAATCCCCGGCATTACAGACCGCGACTATTACACCAACTCGAACCACGTTCCGGTCTACTACCACTGCTCGCCTCGACATAAGGCGATAATTGAGGCTCCGTACCATGACCTGACACGTGGCGGTCATATATTCTATGTCGAAATAGACGGTGATGCTACCCATAATCCCGAAGCCATATCGGACATCGTTGATCTGATGGACAAGTACAACATAGGTTACGGATCGGTCAACCACAACCGCAACCGCTGCATGGATTGCGGTCATGAGGATGCAAAGGAAGGACTTGAGGTTTGTCCGAAATGCGGTAGTTCGAATATCGATCGTTTGCAGCGCATCACGGGTTACCTCGTTGGAACCACCGACCGTTGGAATAAGGCAAAACTCGCCGAACTCAATGATCGCGTCATCCACAAATGATGGAGACGCTGCGAGTTATCGAAATCGTTGAGGGGACTTCGGTTGACGGCCCAGGGCTCCGTACATCTATCTACTTCGCAGGTTGCAACCATCGCTGCTCGGGTTGTCACAATCCTCAGACTTGGGACTTCGAGGCCGGGCATGACATGCCCATAGATGAGATATTGGACGTCGTTATTGAAAACGACTTTAACGTGACTTTCTCGGGTGGAGATCCTCTTTATCAAGCAAAAGCCTTGACAAAACTTGCCAAGGCTATTCGTAAATTGGGTAAGACTATCTGGTGTTATACAGGTTTCACTTACGAGGAAATTGCTGAACATCCATCCTATAAGGAACTACTCGCCGAGATTGACGTTCTGGTCGATGGTCCGTTCATCGAAAAACTCAAAGATGAATCATTACACTTTCGCGGAAGTTCAAATCAACGCATCTTGCACCTTGTCAAAGGCAAGCCGGTCAGCGACTGAGTTCCGCGAGGTAGTTGATCAACTCTCCCAACGATCCACCAAACGATTCGCCTTTGGTGTCAGACGATGAAGTGTAAACCACAGGGGATTCAGCAGAAGTATTGTAGCTTACCGTTGCCGTAAAAACCTCGGAATAAGGGGTGATATTTTCCCCAATCAGATACACACGGTCAGGATCGACACGCTGAGTACGCAATGTTACTGATACCATTTGAACGTCAGTCGCCGGAACAAAATAAACGTATGCCGGAAGTTGCAAGCTTTCAAGCTCGTTAGCAAACTTCGAGGCGTAATCGTCGCTGACTCCTGACAATACGAAGAGGGGAAACTCGGATGTGGGATCCTCCGACTCCGGTTCGACAAGACCGAACTCCACGGAAGCACCCGTAGTAGCATTGTCAAATACCGAACTCGTGTATCCTGCGGGCACACCTGCCAATGCCGTAGCCGATACGACTACGTACATTATGGCAAGGTATTTCTTCAGATTTAGCATCAGAACTTGAAGTGCGCGGTTAATACAATCGAATTGTTATTGTCGGTCACGTCAAAATAGGGGGCCTGAACGTTGCCATACGAAGTATAAGGATGGAGCGTCGATTTTCGGTTCTTGTGGACGTATGTACCATCGATAGCAAAGTTGCCATACTGGTAGCCCAAACCGGCAGAAATATAGGACGTTGTCTTGTCAAGCGAGAACGACGGGTCGGTTCCCGAGGTCAGTATCTCACCATTTCCGTCACGATACTCGCTGCTGATATTTGTAAGCTGCACGTTGTAACCGAGTCGTGCGCTTACACGGTTGGAGATACGGTATTCCAAACCGACACGCAGGTTATGTGCCATCTGGGTATAATCCTTGATGTCCTGATTGAGGTAAGTGGCATCATTGAAACCATTAACATATCCGTAGGTGTCATAATACGGCACCTTGATCTTCATGTTGTCGTAAGCCTGCAACTCGTAATCAACTGAAATAATTCCGAGTTTGCCAATTACACCGGCTACACCAAAATTCAGGCGCCAAGGGGAGTTAAGATGCCAGGGGAAGTAAGCCTCGTCGGAATCTTCCGTACCGTTGTATGCTTGACCGCCGTTAGGCTGCATGGCATAATCAACCGAACCGATATACGACTCGTTCAGGCTATACCATGTCGGGGTTATGAACGACACGCCGAGACGGAGCGACTGAACGGGCTTAAGGATGGCACCTACAGAGAAGTTCCAACCTGTGCCGGTTACTATCTTGTCGTTATATAAGGCATATTCTGCTGCCCCCAAGGTTACGCCGCGAGGAGAATAAACCGAAGCGTCAGCCATGCTCTCGCTGAAATAGGTGTGGCGAACATAACGCAAGTCGTTGATACCGAGACCGACACCCCAGTAGAAGACATCTTGAACGTTGCCACCGAACGTAAACTGGTAGTTGTCGACATATCCTTTTTCGAGGACACTCATCTCGGCATCACTTTCCGTGCCGGAATTGTACAATCCCTGGTATTGATCGTCGCGGTTGGGAACGTTATTGATAAGATAGCTTGAATAACCGAGAATTGACAACCAGTCAATGCTGCTGTCCATATAAGGATTATAGCTGTTTGTTCCGGTTCCGAATTCCATGTCGGCAGCCTTAACACCATTGGTAAACGATGCTATGTAGTTGGTCAACGAAGTTCCGACGGGATATATCCGGCCACCTACAAGACGGTCAAAAGAAGCCTGACGGTTGTAGGTTACACCCCAACTGAAAGTCTTGAGCGCACCACCAAGACGAGCCGTGCCTACATAACCGAAATTATTGCAGAACGCCTTGGTCTGGGTATTGGTCGACGATATACCGGGCGAAACAGCATTTGATTTCTGAAAATCAATGTCGAGAGTTGCGGCAATCTCGCTGGAACGATACACACCGATACCGGCAGGGTTGATACCGATAGCCGAGAGGTCGCCACCAAGAGCAGTGAACGCACCGCCCATACCCATGAATCGTGCCGTTCCCTTAAAGTCTCGTTGAGTAAGTTGAAGTGCATCAACAGCGCTCTGTGCCTGAGCTGTCAAACTCGAAGCGGCAGTCAGCGATGCTACTAGGGCAAATGACAGAATATTTTTTTTCATGTCAAGATTGAATAATGTGCGAATTATCTTAGGGAATTATTAAAATCGTTTATAACAGTTAGCGACGTCCGCGAGCGGTACCACTGCCGCCACCGGACGAGCGGTAACCACCCGAACTGCCACCCGACGAACGATAGCTGCTGCTACCAGTGGAGAAACTCGACGAGGACGAACGGTTGCTATTGTAGCTGTTGCTATTGTTGTTATAGTTCGTCGATGTGTTACGACGCTGAGTATTGGTCGATGTAGCCGAAGGGGTATAAGTATTACCGGAGGCATTAACATTACGGCCACGTACAGTACTTCCGGGACGTGCAGCCGAAGCATTGGCACCGGAGAGTGAACCTACGGTATAGCCGGGTCGTGTTACAGACGAACCATTGTTAATGATCGCGCCCCCTGATGTCGCGGGTCGGGTATTGGTGCTTCCGTTGCCAACCCACTGATGGGGACGACTCGCACCGGGAGACGAAGGAGTCGGATGCCAGGTGCCGGCCCAGCCACCACCAGGGTAGGGAGGACGAGGACCGGGATGCCACGGGCCGCTCCAACCCCAACCATACGAAGGCCCCCAACCCCAGGAGGGACCCCAGCTCCAGGAATACCAGGGATCATACCAACCGAGCGACCATGACGGTCCCCACCAGGTATTATAGTTGTAGTAGAACGGCGACCAAGCCCAAGTGCTGCAATAAGGACGATTCCATCCCCACCACGGATCATTGTTTACATAGATATTAACTACCGAGGGCGAAGCAGGTTCGGTAGTATAATAGTATTCTATGAGATCCGGGTCGTTGCTTTCAACCACAATATCGGGATTGTGGAAGCGCTCGATACGGCGTGTGTACTCGAAATCGTCGCTCTCGTTCTTAGTCGAGTCGGCAAGTTGTGAGGCAGACGACACCGGTGTTCGACGATTGTATTCGTCGACATCACGAGTCGAGCCTGTGTTGAAGTCATAGCTGCCGGCTGCCGTATAGTCCGGAGTCGGAGTAAACGTGGCAGGATTGTATTGCCGGGCAGCCTGATTATTGGCTTTGACAGTTTTTGCCTGCTCTTTAGCCTTATCTTTGGCGGGATTGTAATAGATATCGTCGAAATCTTGTGCTACTGCGGTTGCGGAGAGACCGACCATGGCACAGAGCACCGGTGTTATTCGTCCAAACAGACGTGGGATGTCAATTGATTTCATAGTCGTTTGCGTTTTTGAGGTTTGAATTACTTTAGAATTCAAAGTTAGTAAAAAAATTCTAATGCACAACTACAAATTAGACGAATAATCGACCCGATAGTTTAATGCGCCAAGAAATTACTTACTCGTTCCCGAATATGTGTTTCAATTTTGAGAAAATGCGGTGCTTTTCTGCCTCGGTAGGTTGAATGTTAGGGGAATCCTTAAGACTCTCGATGGCCGAGCGTTCGGCATCGGACAGTTTCTCGGGAACGTAAACCATAACATTGATGAGTTCGTCACCAACGCCACTACTTGTGGGAGAGGGCAGACCCTTACCGCGCAGACGGAGCACCTTGCCGGGTTGTGTACCGGGAGCAATCTTCAGACGTGCACGACCGGTAATGGTGGGCACTTCGACCGAACCGCCGAGTACGGCAGTGGGGATGTCGAGCATCAGATTGTAAATGACATCCTGACCGTCACGAATCAATTCGGGGTGTTTGATTTCCTCAACTACAACAAGGAGGTCTCCGTTTATGCCACCATGACGGGGAGCATTACCTTTGCCCTTTATTGTGTAGACTTCGCCTTCGCTGACACCTGCCGGTATAGTGAAGCTGACCTGCTGGTCTTTCTTCTCGACACCTTCGCCGCGACAGTAAGTACAGTTTTCGGTAATGATTTTACCGGAGCCCTCGCACTGTGGACAGGTGACATGCGACTCCATTGCACCGAAAATCGTATTCTGCACCTGGTTGATACTACCCGTGCCATGACACGTGGGACACGTAGCAAAGGCTACTCCGTCCTTGGCTCCAGTACCGTTACAGTGTTCACACTTTACGAATGTGGGAACCTTAAGAGTCTTGGTTACGCCCTTGGCAATATCCTCGAGAGAGAGCTTGACGCGAATTCGCAAGTCGCTGCCTCGACGCTGAGCTTGTTGACGGGCGGAACGACGACGGCTGCCGGTTGCGCCACCGAAACCTGTTCCGCCAAAGCTTCCACCGAAGATGTCGCCGAATTGCGAGAAGATATCCTCCATCGACATACCTCCGGCATGGAAACCATAACCGCCGTCACCACCTGGGAATCCCTGGGGACCCATGTTGTGACCGAACTGGTCGTACTTCTGTCGTTTTTCTTCGTTGCTGAGCACATCGTAAGCTTCGGCAGCTTCCTTGAACTTCTCCTCGGCGTTTTTGTCGTCAGGATTTCGGTCAGGGTGGTATTTGATAGCCAACTTACGATAAGCCTTCTTTATCTCGTCGGGTGTGGCGTTTTTTGCAACACCTAACACCTCGTAGTAATCTCGTTTTGTTTCCGCCATTGTCCTGCAGTTTTATAGTTAAAGACTTTATTCGCCAACCACAACCTTAGCGTGGCGCAAAACCTTATCGTTGAGCAAATAGCCTTTTTGAGTTGTATCGATAATCTTTCCTTTCTTCGAGTCGTCACCGGTGGGTACACTGGCAATGGCTTCGTGGAGCTCGGCATCGAAATCGCCATCGGTAGTTTCCATGGCTTTCACGCCATTATCCGACAGGTACTTGACGAGTTTGTTGTAGATAAGTTCCATGCCTTCGCGAACGGCCGATGCATCGGTCGCATCCTTGGTTGCATCGAGACCGCGCTCAAAGTCATCAACAATGGGGAGCAACCCTTTAAGTACTTTTTCGGAAGCATTCTTAATGAGTTCGGCCTTTTCCTTAACAACGCGTTTGCGGAAGTTGTCAAAGTCGGCCATCAGGAAAAGATATTCCTTCTTTTCTTTTTCAAGAGCTTTATTGGCCTCCTCAAGCTGGATTGCCAGATTGTTTTCCTCCATGGCGTCCTGTTCGGCCACAAACTCGTAATCTTCTCCGGCAGGTTGTACGTCGCCTGCAGGGGTATCTTCAATGTCATCAAAGGTAGCGGTTTCGCCATCGTCCATGCGGTGGAGATCATCATGCAGTTTCTCAGCTGCCTTCTTTGCTGCCTCGTCGTTATAATTCTTGCTCATAATATTATGTTGTATTTTATTTCTTCGTTACTGCAAAAAGTCTGCCAAACTGTCGTTTCCGACATCCGACAATCTAAAAATACAACAAACACCGCCGAATATCGTTCACTTGAGGATAAATTCACCCTCATGAATGGCACAATCCGGAAAAATCGCCGGGAAATCTGTGGACTCTGCCAAGTCCTTGCGGAATATGCCAAACACAGCCGAACCGGAGCCTGACAGTGATGCGTATGAAGCTCCTAAGTCGTACATAGCAGCCTTGATGAGTTCGGGGCGAGTGGTCTTCGCAAATATGGATTTCTCGAAGTCATTTATCAACCGACCTTTCCAATCGTCAACAGGAAGGCATATAATCTCGGTTGGTCTAACATTCTTTTCACACGGGATCACACCGGCGTATGCCTCCGGGGTGGACACCGCTACATCATCGGCCTTAACTACAACCACTTTGTAGTCTCTCAAAATCCGGTCAAGTCCGGCAACCGGTGTCAGGATATCACCGCGATCGGTTGCAAACATCGGCACATTATATATAAAGAAGGGACAGTCGCAACCGATTCCGGCAGCAATCCGAGCCATTTCTTCATCACTAAGGCCGAGGTTGAACAATCGATTGAGGGCAATGATCATGTACGCAGCATCAGACGATCCCCCACCAAGACCGGCTCCGTCAGGAACATTCTTGTGGAGAAAGACATCGACGGGAGGAACTTTGACTCCGCAACTTTGACGCACGGCACGGAGTGCTTTCATGACAAGATTCTTTTCAGGCGGACAAGCGACACTTAAGCCGGTAGTAACGAGACTGTCTGTTTCACCGGTCGCCGGCACAACCTCAAGGACATCGCACCAATCAACGCCCACCATCACAGTAGCAATGTCATGATAGCCGTCGGGGCGCTTTCGGAGTATCTCAAGTCCGAGGTTAATCTTGATATTGGGGAAAACAACCATACGCGTTATGATCAGTCGAGTTTGAGTACTGCCAGGAATGCCTTCTGCGGAACTTCGACCGAACCGATCTGCTTCATGCGCTTCTTACCCTTTTTCTGCTTTTCAAGCAACTTGCGCTTACGCGATATGTCGCCGCCGTAGCACTTAGCCGTCACATCCTTTCGGACAGCCTTGATGGTTTCGCGAGCAATAATCTTAGCACCGATAGCAGCCTGGATTGCAATATCAAACTGTTGGCGTGGAATGAGTTCCTTAAGTTTTTCGCACATGCGTCGACCAAAGGTAACGGCATTGTCAGCGTGTGTCAATGTCGACAATGCATCCACACTCTCGCCGTTGAGGAGAATGTCGAGTTTGACCAGTTTGGACTCGCGGAAATCATGTAAGTGGTAATCAAACGACGCATAACCTTTAGATATACTTTTCAGTTTGTCGTAGAAGTCAATCACGATCTCACCAAGTGGCATGTCGAAAGTCAATTCCATACGGTTACCTGATATGTATTCCTGTTTGACAAGTTCACCGCGCTTCCCAAGGCACAATGTCATTATCGGACCGATATAATCGGCAGCGGTAATAACCGTAGCGCGAATATACGGTTCCTCGATATGGTCGATAAGTGTAAGGTCGGGCAGTCCCGAGGGGTTATGAACTTCGGTCATGTTACCTTTTTTGTCATACACGCGATATGATACGTTGGGAACGGTGGTTATGACATCCATGTCGAATTCGCGCCCCAGACGCTCCTGAATAATCTCCATGTGGAGCAGACCGAGGAAGCCGCAGCGGAAACCGAAACCAAGTGCTGCCGACGATTCGGGTACGAAGGTAAGCGAGGCGTCGTTGAGTTGCAGTTTCTCAAGCGAGGTGCGCAGGTTTTCGAAGTCTTCTGTTTCGATGGGGTACACACCGGCAAACACCATAGGTTTTACCTCTTCGAAACCGTCAATAGGTTCGGCGGCAGGATTATCAACATGGGTAATCGTATCACCAACCTTTACTTCTTTTGAAGACTTGATGCCGGAGATGATATACCCTACATTACCGGCCGACAATTCGTTTCGAGGCGACATATCGAGTTTTAACACTCCTATTTCGTCAGCATGATACTCTTTACCCGTTGCCATGAACTTCACAAAATCATTCTTTCGGATGGTGCCGTTCACAATCTTGAAATAGGCAATGATACCACGGAAGGGATTGAACACCGAGTCGAAAATCAGAGCCTGAAGAGGAGCCTTAGGATCACCTACGGGAGCGGGTATACGCTTTATGATTGCTTCGAGAATCTCCGGAATACCCGCGCCGGTCTTGCCGGAAGCACGGATGATGTCGTCGGGATCGCAACCGAGCAAATCGACTATCTGGTCCTCGACTTCTTCGGGCTTTGCCGAATCGAGGTCGATTTTATTAATGACAGGAATAATTTCAAGGTCGTTATCTATAGCCATGTACAGGTTGGAGATTGTCTGAGCCTGTATACCCTGACTGGCATCGACAATGAGCAGGGCACCTTCGCATGCCGCAATGGATCGGCTCACCTCGTAAGAGAAGTCAACGTGTCCCGGAGTGTCGATAAGATTGAGAATGTATTTTTCTCCATCGAGTTCGTACTCCATCTGTATGGCGTGACTCTTGATGGTGATGCCTCGTTCGCGCTCCAGGTCCATATCGTCGAGTACCTGTGCCTCCATGTCTTTTGCCGAAACAGTATCTGTATATTCGAGAAGACGGTCGGCAAGTGTCGACTTGCCATGGTCAATATGGGCGATGATGCAGAAGTTGCGTATATGTTTCATATCAATAGCTCTTGTCATTGCGGCCGATTATGGGGACGACCGTTAAAAATTAATTACAAAGTTACGAATTTTTTTTGGTATACGTCGCTACCGGATAAGCAGTGTCATTAAAAAAGTGGAGAATTAAGAACGTCGAGTCAACTTATCTACTCTTAAAAACGTTAAATAAACAAACGATATAAAACATTACTATAAACATAAAACACACATCTATTATGAAAACTCCCGATTTAAGAATGATTGGCGACACTCGTCTTTGGTGGCTGGTGCTTTGCGTTGGCATCCTGCTCGTGCTGGGCGGTTTTGCTTATTGGTTCTGGCCGGTAGCAGGTTACGCTATCGCCTCTCAGATTTTTGGCTGGCTCCTTATCCTGGCCGGTATAGTTCAACTTTGTGTAGCCGTCGGTCCTAACCACGCCAAGCAGTGGGGTTGGTGGCTTGTCGGTGGCGTTCTCGACATTTTCATCGGCTTCATGCTGGTACGTTCCATCATACTCAGCGAAGTTGTATTCCCCTATTTCTTAGCATTCATATTTATCTTCTGGGGCATTGAGGCGTTTGCCCGCTGCGCTATGGGTGGCAAACTCTGGTGGCTGCGTCTTATCAACGGCATCCTGCTCTGTATCATCGGTTACTTCTTCCTCGAAGCAGGTTGGGTACAGAACATGTGGATGGTATCGTTCCTGACCTCGATCGCATTCATCTACTGGGGCTTCACCCTCGCTCTCACCGCTTATTCTTTCCGACCCAAAGCAATAGCTGAGATGGAAAACGAAGCTGACAAATAATATTCACAAATTATACTAAAAATCGGGAGGCAGTACTGTCCGTTACGACAGTCTGTCTCCCGATTTTTTTAATGCTTAGAGAAATTTATCTTGCTGACAACAATGTCCAGTCGAGCGACTCGCGCAGGTAATTGACAAATCGGATGGACCCTACCGAGCCATTCAGCACGTTAGACAACTGACGGTGGGTTGCGTCGAAGATACAATGCTTGTCGGCATACTTAAGTATATCGTTGGCCAACCGAGACATACCATTCAGGAATGTTGTACTGATAAAGCGTGTTCTGCTCATCACCACACCGACTCCGAGAGCATAAAGCATCAACTCGACCACCGACTCAGACTCTACTCCGTACGAAGCGAAGTCCTTGACAGCAGCCCGCACCTTTGACATTCGTGCGGTAATCTTGCCGTACTTGCCGCGCGACATTTCTTTCTCGATGGCAGCGCGGTACTTCTCCATCAGTTTGGTAACATCAGGATCGAGAAAGAACTCAAAGTAATCTTTGGCTTCTTTCCGTGCGGAATACAGATCTAATATCAATTGTGCAAGCTGATCATGGTCGAGCCGGGCCAACTCCTTCTTAAGTTGCGTTTTGGACATTGATGGTGGAGAGTTTTGCTACGTTAAGTTACTTTTTGAGCCACTTGTCAAACCATCGGAAGAACAGGCGCTGCCACAGCACAGCGTTCTGAGGTTTGAGAATCCAGTGGTTTTCGTCGGGGAAGATAACCATTTCGGCAGGAATGCCACGAAGTTTGGCGGCATTGAAAGCGGCCATGCCTTGCGAAGCGAGGATGCGGTAATCGAGTTCGCCGTGCGAAATCATGATGGGGGTATCCCATTTGTCGACAAACTTGTGGGGCGAATTGGCAAAAGTACGCTGAGCGGCAGCATTATCCTTATCCCAGTATGCTCCGCCCAAATCCCAGTTGGCAAAGAACATTTCTTCCGTTTCGAGATACTGAGCCTCGAGATTGAAGATTCCTGCGTGAGCCAGAAGTGCAGCAAAACGGTGGTTGTGGATACCGGCAAGATTGTATACCGAAAAACCGCCATAGCTTGCACCGGTAGCACCGATGCGCTTGCCGTCGACAGCGGGAACATTCTCCTTCACATAATCAACCGCCGAGAGATAATCCTGCATGTTCTGACCGGGATAATCCTTCGAGATCTGCTCGAGCCATGCCTGACCGAATCCGGGTAGACCGTGACGGTTGGGGGCGATTACGACGTAACCGTTGCTGGCCATCAGGGCGAGATTCCATCGGTAGCTCCAGAACTGGCTCACAGCACTTTGTGGACCTCCCTGGCAATAGAGAAGAGCCGGATATTTGGCCGTAGCTGAAGCATCAAAGTTGGGAGGAAGAACAGTCCAAGTCAGCATTTGCTCTCCATTGGTTGTGGGAACCCAATTGGGTTTAACCTCGGGCATGGTGAGCTGGCTGAAGATGTCTCCGTTGATGTCGGTAAGGACTGTAACGGCAGGCTGTTTCCTCTTGGGAGCGGCATTTACCAGATATATTTCGTTAGGGCGAACCATCGAGTGGCGTATGGCTGCGATACGGTTATTGTCGATAACCGAAATTCCGGCGTAGTCATACTGACCGGCATCAACGGTCTTGACAGCTTGTGTTTTAAGATCCATCGAGAAGATAGGCGCACCGCCATTCTGATAAGCAATGAAGTACATGCCTTTCGAGTCGGGACGCCAGGCGAACGCATCAATAGTATAGTCCCACTCAGCAGTCAGGTCGGTCTTTTCGCCGGACTTCCAGTCCATAACGAACAAACGGTTCTTGTCACTTTCGTAGCCGTCGTGTTCCATCGAAAGCCATGCGAGATAGTTGCCGTCGGGCGAGAAAGCAGGGTTGGTATCGTAACCCATCATACCTTCGGTGAGGTTGCGGGTCTGCTTGCTTTCGAGATCATAAAGATAGAGGTCGCTGTTGGTCGACAGGGCGTAATCCATACCTTTTTTCTTGCGTGAAACATATACCAAACCCTTCGAGTCGGGAGTCCACGCAAACGATTCGACACCTCCGAACGGACGCATGGGCGCTTCGAACGGTTCGTCGATCATGATATCTTCGAGGTCAGTAACGGCTTTCCCGTCAAAGTTGCCTACAAAGGGATGGGGGATCTCAGTAACCCACTCGTCCCAATGCTTGTACATCAGGTCGTCGATGACGCGACCCGTAGCCTTGGGCAGATCGGGATACAACTCGTCGGCTGCACGGGCATATTTGACGGTCGATACAATAATCACTTTTGACTGGTCGGGAGAAAGCAGAAATCCTTCGATACCTTTCTCCACAGAGCTAACTTGAACACGGTCGTTACCGTCTGCATTCATGACCCACATCTGGGGTTTGGAATTAGCATCGGGATACATGAAGGCAATGCGCGAACCGCCGTCAATCCACACATAACCTGATTCACTTTTGGGTGTGCGGGTAAGGCGAGTCAGGTTCGTACCGTCCACGTCGACTGTATAAAGGTCGGTGTTGGATTTGTTCTGCTCGACGCTTTCATAACCGATTCCGAAAAGAATCTTCTTACCGTCGGGCGAGACTACCGGCGAACCCACACGACCTAAGGCTTCGAGAGCATCTATATCGAAGATGCCTGAGGCAGACTTGAAGGAAGGTTTCTCGATGATAACCTCGTCGGCTGCATCAGCAGTTGCTTCGGCAGCCAATGCTGACAGTCCGGAACCTAATAGCACTGTCGCACTCATAATAATTGGTTTAAGCATAGTTTGTTAGTTAATATTTAGAATTTTTCTTTCGTGATTTTTGCGGTTTGGTATGTCTGTCCGGTGCGGGACGTGTCGGATGCCACTGTCGCTGATTGGCGGGAAACAGTCTTGCCAACAAATCCTCGCGATGCAAACGTTTAAGGGACAGCTGAATATCCCTGCGGTATGTCGTATCGTACCAAAAGAAGTACTTGCGCTGTGCCAACTTTTCTTCCGGTCGAACTGCCGTGAAAAGTTTTTCACCGGTATATGGATGCACGCCCGAGTAATAAATCTCGGTTGCTACGGTCATGGGTGTCGGCGTAAAATCCTGTACTTGCTCGAGATGGAAGTTCAAATCCTTGGTCTTACAAGCCAGTTCGGCCATATCGACTTCTCGACAACCGGGATGACTTGAGATGAAATATGGTATCAGCTGTTGGCGCAGGCCGTCACGTTCGTTTATTCGGTCGAAGATCGACTTAAATTCGTAAAACAAGTCGAACGACGGTTTGCGCATAACCTTGAGCACACTGTCCTCTGTATGTTCGGGGGCAACTTTCAATCGACCGCTGACGTGGTGTCGGATCAACTGCTCAATATATTCGGTGTTAACTTTATCTACAGACTTATCTCCGGTCTTGTGCATAGCCAGGTCGTAGCGCACGCCGCTGCCTACGAAGGACTTCTTGACAGCCGGCATACGATCCACGCAACGATAAATATCGAGCAATGCGCGGTGATCGGTGTTAAGATTGGGACAAACGGCGGGGTGCAGACACGACGGCCGACGACAACGATCGCAAATGGAGGTATCCTTTCCTTCCATACGATACATATTGGCCGACGGGCCACCGAGGTCGGAGATATAACCCTTGAAGTCGTCCATTTTAGTAACCTTCTCGATTTCCGCCATAATGGAAGCCTTGGACCGGGAAGCAATGAACTTGCCTTGGTGAGCCGAGATTGTGCAGAAAGCACAACCTCCGAAACAACCGCGGTGGAGATTGACCGAATGACGAATCATTTCGTAAGCCGGGATACGTTTGCCTTTATAACGAGGGTGGGGAACTCGAGTATAAGGCAGATCGAAGGAAGCGTCGATTTCACCCGGTTTCATTGCCGGATACATAGGGTTGATTTTGATAGAAAATTCACGATATGCTTGCCACAACGTTGCGCCACCGTCTCGGGCATTGGATTCCGACTCGACAAAACGGAAATTTGTTGATTGAGCTGTCTTATCGCGTCTCACCGTATCCCAATCTGCAAGTACTACGTTCTCTTTATCCGATTCTGCGGGTAGTTCGCCAAGAGGTCGGCGTACCACTGTTTGCCTCAAATCGGTAATATCTGAAATCTTCTCCCCAGCCTCAAGTCGTTTGGCCAATTCAACAATCGGCTTTTCGCCCATGCCGTATATAATCATGTCGGCCTTGGTATCGCAAAGAATGGATGGCCGGAGGCGATCCTGCCAGTAATCGTAGTGTGAGACACGGCGCAGGGATGCTTCGATACCACCTGCTACGATAGGCGTATCGGGAAAAAGATCACGCAAGATATTGCTGTAAACAATGGTCGGATAGTCGGGACGGGCTCCGTGGCGCGCATCAGGCGTAAAGGCGTCATCACTGCGACGTCGTCGGTTGGCCGTATAGTGATTGACCATTGAGTCCATGGCTCCGGCAGAAACCCCGAAGAACAACCTCGGAGCGCCAAATTTCTTGAAGTCGCGTAAGTCATCCTGCCAGTTTGGTTGGGGCACAATGGCAACCCGATACCCGGCTGCCTGGAGTGTGCGTCCTATTACAGCGGCACCGAAACTGGGGTGGTCAACGTATGCGTCGCCAGAGAACAAAACTACATCAACGTAGTCCCATCCAAGAGCCTTCATCTCCTTGACAGAGGTTGGTAAGAAATCTTTGGGATCCTTGCTCATAATCGCTTAAGCCAATGATTCGAGACGTTGCTCCAGTTTGATAATCTCGTCACGCAAGCGGGCAGCCTCCATGAACTCCATCTTTTTGGCAGCCTTCATCATTTCGGAACGTTTTTCGGTAATATATGCCTCCAACTTCGGCTTCGACATATATTCCACAACGGGATCGGCGGCAATATCGCCAATCGAGTCGTACTCCGAGCTATACGGAACCGCTTTACGGGCCTGCTCGCGTTTGTCACGTTTTTCTTTAGCAGTAAGATGATGTCCCTTCGAGTCAACAGCGGGGATGTCGTCTTCGTCCTCGCGTCCGACAATGACGTTGCGAGCCTTGATGATAGCGGTAGGTGTAATACCGTGTTCTTCGTTATACTCCATCTGACGACGGCGACGATCCTCAGTTTGGTCGATAGTCTTCTGCATCGAATCGGTAATTCGGTCGGCAAACATGATGACGCGCCCATTGAGGTTTCGGGCAGCGCGGCCAACCGTCTGTATAAGCGAGCGCTGGTTACGCAGGAATCCTTCCTTGTCAGCATCAAGGATAGCAACCAGCGAAACTTCAGGCAAGTCAAGACCTTCCCTGAGCAGATTGACACCAATGAGCACATCGTAGACACCGGCTCGTAAATCATCGAGAATCTTGATACGGTCCATCGTGTCGACATCGCTGTGGATATAAGCTGACTTGATATCCATTTTCAAGAAATAGTCATTCAGTTCTTCAGCCATACGCTTGGTCAGGGTAGTGACAAGAGTGCGTTCGCCTCGCTCGACATTCTGCTGTATTTCTTCGAGCAGTCGGTCGATCTGGCGCAGCGAGGGCAACACGGTAATTTCAGGATCAAGCAACCCGGTGGGTCGGATGATTTGTTCAACCACGACGCCTTCACTGCGCTCCAGCTCATAGTCGGCGGGAGTAGCCGAAACATAAATGGTCTGCGGGGTGAGGCTTTCGAATTCTTCAAACTTCAAAGGGCGGTTGTCCATGGCTGCCGGCAAGCGAAAACCGTATGTTACAAGGTTGGATTTTCGCGAGAAGTCGCCACCGTACATTGCTCGAATTTGGGGAATTGTTACATGACTTTCGTCTATTATGGTCAGGAAATCCTTAGGGAAGTAATCAAGCAGGCAGAACGGACGCATCCCGGGTTCGCGACCGTCAAAGTAACGGCTGTAATTCTCGATACCGCTGCAATGACCTATCTCCTTTATCATCTCGACATCGTATGTAGTACGCTCATACAGACGCTGGGCTTCGAGAGGCTTGCCGTCGGCGTTGAATGCAGCAACGGATTGACCCAAGTCGAGTTGGATCTGTGCAATAGCCGAAGCCTGACGGGCCGGCGACGTAACAAATATATTGGCAGGGTAGATATTGAACGAATCGTGAGCGCCGAGGCTGACCATATCATCAGGATGGTAGGTTTTTAATGATTCAATCTCATCACCCCAGAAAGTGACTCGCAGCACAATATCTTCGTAGGCAAGGCGGATGTCAACGGTGTCACCCTTGACGCGGAATGTACCGCGAGTCAGTTCGAGCTCAGTACGCGAATATAATGCGCTAACCAATTTTCGAAGGAATACATTACGGGCTATTTTATCGCCTACTGCCACGCGAATCACATTGGCGTGGAAATCCTCAGGATTGCCTATACCATACAAGCACGACACCGACGACACGACGATGACGTCACGCCGTCCGGAGAGTAGGGCGGAAGTGGTGGCCAGGCGCAGACGGTCGATTTCTTCATTGATCATCAGATCCTTCTCGATATACTTGTCTTGAGACGGTATATATGCTTCGGGCTGGTAATAATCATAATAGCTGACGAAGTATTGTACCGAGTTGTCGGGGAAAAATCCTTTCATCTCGCTGTACAACTGGGCTGCCAACGTCTTGTTGTGGCTAAGGATGAGTGTCGGTTTTTGCACTTCCTCGATAACGTTGGCCATAGTAAATGTCTTACCGGAACCGGTTACACCAAGAAGTACCTGGGCCGGCTCGCCTGCAAGAACACCCTGCGACAGTTCCTCGATCGCCTGAGGCTGGTCGCCGGTAGGAGAGTATGCTGAATTTATCTTGAAATCCATATTAGATTGAACGATAACAATTAACTTACAAAGATACCCAAAATTTCGCGAACAACCATGTCCACGAGCATTGTAAAGTCAAAAAAATGCTTAAATTTGCACTCGAAATGAGTTTTACGTTCAAACACTTCCACATAGACGACACAAATTGCGCCATGAAGGTTGGCACCGACGGTGTTTTGCTCGGGGCCTATGCCAACTTGTGCGGTGTGCGAAGCATACTCGATGTCGGTGCCGGCAGCGGACTCGTCAGCCTCATGTTAGCGCAAAGGAGCACTCCCGACACGACAATCACTGCCGTCGAACTGGATTCCGGAGCTTACTCGGACTGCGTGAGGAATTTCGTCAATTCACCTTGGGCCGATCGCCTTACTTGCATCAATGCTGACTTTAAGTCGGTCGAAGGATCGTTTGACCTCATCATTTCCAATCCGCCGTTTTTTACGGGTTCGCTGGCCGCTAAGGGCGAGACCAGAACGTTGGCCCGGCAAGGTGACACACTGAATGCGATAACTCTTGTCGAATACGCTTCTCGCCATCTCACAGACACCGGCAAACTGTTGATAATAACCGATTTGGCTAAAGACAGTGATATAGTTTTTGCAGCCGAAATGGCAGGGCTCAAACTTACTCGACTTTGCTACATTAAAAGCAAGACCGACCGAATTCCTTTTAGAGTGATCATGGAGTTTGCACGCAACGATTGTAAAACAATTGAACGTCAAGACATAGTTATCCGGAATGCCGACGGATCGTGGCATGATGATTATATAGAACTGACTAAAGAATATTATCTCAAACTATGACAAATAGCTTCGACAGCCCAAACCTTAGCCTAACCCTTGGCCGCAGACTGATACTCTTTCTGTGTGTCACGGTACTGTGTTTCATTATCGCCGGCGCCATCAACGGCTTGCTCATTCATATCAAGGGGGCCTCTCCGTCTATGTTGCGCATATCTGCTGTGATTCAGGATGTTGTCGCATTTATTATACCCGCGTTGGTAACTGCAGTGTTAATAACCCGTTTACCGGCTCGTTTCCTTGCCATCGATTCGCGTCCCCGAACCTCTCAGTGGGTTTTAGCCTGCTTCGTTCTGCTTCTTTCACTTCCGGCCATGAACGCCCTTGTGGTTTGGAACGAATCGATCAGTCTGCCCGCACCTCTTGCCGAAATCGAACGGATGATGCGCGAAGCCGAACAAACAGCTCAAGACTCAATAGGAATGCTTCTCGGTGGGGAATCAATTGGCGCACTCATTGTCAGCATCCTGATTGTCGGAGTATTAGCCGGCTTCAGCGAGGAATTGTTCTTTCGCGGTACATTCCAACGTTTGCTTAGCACAGGAGGCCTCAATACTCATGTTGCCATTTGGTTGGTAGCCTTTATCTTCAGTGCCGGACACCTTCAATTCTACGGCTTCTTCGGGCGGTTGCTTCTCGGAGCTTACTTCGGCTACCTTCTCTATTGGTCACGTTGCCTTTGGATCCCCATTATAGTCCATATATTCAACAACACCGTTTACGTCACCGGCACTCATTTTGCCGGCTCGGCATCCGAAGCCTCCGTCAATACCGTCGGCACAAACAGCATAACCATGGTTTCGCTAAGTGTTTTACTCACCGCAACGGGTATTTATCTGTTCAGGCGAATTGCGACAAATGGTTGTAAAGATCGTTGAGCGGCAACCCCATAACGTTATAAAAGCAACCGTTGATACTTTTGATACCTCGGCAACCGATCCACTCCTGGATGCCGTAGCTACCGGCTTTATCAAATGGTTTGAATTCCTCGATATAAGCCTCTATCTCGGCATCGTTAAGATCATCAAAGCGAACTTCGGTAGTATTGGCAAAAGTCACTGTTTTATCGGCTGATTTGAGGGTCACGCCGGTCATTACCTTGTGAATACGTCCTGAAAGTTTGCGCAACATTGCTGCGGCTTCCTCTGCATTGTGAGGTTTGCCAAGTATCTCATCGTCAACAATTACCACGGTGTCAGCTGTTATGACTATGGTGTTGGCATCCACTAAATATGCATACCCCATGGCTTTAAGGCGAGACAAATATGGAGCGACTTCCTCTGTTTTAAGAACTTCGGGATATGTCTCGTCGATATCTCGCTTTGGGGCCAGGGTAAACTCAGGAACTATCTCCCCTAACAACTGACGGCGTCGGGGAGAGTTTGATGCAAGTATAATCTTTTTGTTTACAGGACTTTTCATAGGTCACAAGCCGTTTGCGTTGGCTGTCATTGGCCACTCGTTACGCACTTTCAGTATTTGTTCGAGAACCTCGCGTGCTACCCCATAGCCGCCGTTTGCCATCGTAACGTATCGGGCTACATCGCGAATTTCATGGGCAGCATCATTGGGAGCAATCCCTAA
Organism: uncultured Bacteroides sp.; assembly: GCA_964572615.1. Lineage (GTDB taxonomy): Bacteria > Bacteroidota > Bacteroidia > Bacteroidales > Muribaculaceae > CAG-873. Next base: position 20,121 of record CAZNGJ010000001.1, on the reverse strand, counting down.
ACCGACAGCTTTGATACACTCATAGTCCGGTATATCATCCCCGACATAGGCAACTTCGGAAGTATTGAGGTTGTTTTGCGAAATCCAATCCATTAACACCGGAAGTTTAGCACCGTGTGTCATAAATATGTCGCCAACTCCCAGAGCCTCGAAACGAATACGCACGGCAGGATCATTACCACCGGTAATTATTGCAATTTTAATGCCTTTTTTCACGGCAAGCTGTATAGCGTACCCATCACGCAGATTGGCCATGCGTCGCGGTATTCCGTCGGAGTCAAGTGGAATAACCACAGGCGAAAGCACGCCATCGACATCAAATACTACCGCCTTTATCGTTGAAAGGTCATAGTCTGTTTTGCTCATCGGTTTCAGTTCAAGTATTATTTGAATGATCTTTTATAATATGCTCTGTCAGCGTGCGGTAAACATCTGCCATCTCATCATCGAGTTTGCTGATATGACCCTCTATAACCTTGGTATCATTACGTCGCGCAGGCCCTGTCTGAGCATTATGCGGCCCAATAGCCATTGCTTTCCTGAGTGTTTCTGCCAATAGTGGTTTGAAGACAGTTATATCAAAGTCTGTATGCTCTTTAAGATACCGGTCTGCCAGGTCCCAGGCATAGTTGGCAAAATTGTTTGCAAAAACAGCGGCAACATGAAGTTGGCCACGTATCGACGAATCAGCAGGATGCACATTGGTAGATATTGAACGAGCCAATTCGAGCAGCGCGTCTGTCGTAGCGGCATCACAACCTTCAATCAGAAACGGGACTTCTCCTACATCAACCTGTGCATCTTTGGAAAAGGTTTGCAATGGATAGAAAACCCCGGCTTCGGAAGGATGAACAATGACAGACAACGAGTCGAGAGGATACGAACCGGAAGTATGAGCCACTATACCCGAAACACCTTTTAGCATTTCAGCCACGGAGGCAATGGCATCGTCTACCACCGAAATAATGTAGAAATCTGCATCCCTGACAATGTCGGAAGCCGCATTAATTGGCTGACAGTTTTTGAGACACGAAGCTAATGTCCGGGCATTGTCATAACTGCGTGACCAGACTTGCTCCACATCGCCGACCTTATCGAGAGCCTTGGCAATATGCGTGGCAACGTTACCCGACCCAAGAACTACTATTTTGCTTCTACGTCCTTCCACGTACCAATATGCACCTTCTCCCAAAGGAGTTTTTCAGGATCAACCGGTTTACGATCTTCATTCTTATAACCAAAAGTAACGATGCATTCTACGGGGAGATACTGGGGTATGCCGAGAAGCTGTTGCACCATTACTTCGGCCGGCTCACCGTCTTCGCTGAAACGGTTGCGGATCTGTATCCAGCACGAACCCAGTCCGAGAGCGGCAGCTTGCAACTGCATGAAAACGGCTGCAATAGAAGTGTCTTCGATGAAAACATCACTCAATTCAGGGTTAGAAACCACTACCACGGCCATAGCAGCCCCGGCAATAGGATGCGAAGCAACCTTCTTTGCCTTGGCGAGTTTTTCGAGTGTCTCTCGATCGTCTACCACAATAAACTGCCACGGACGCTTTGACTTGCTCGACGGTGCAAGCAGACCGGCTTCAAGAATGGTTTTTACGTCGTCGGCATTGATGGGTTGATCCGTATACCGTCGTATTGAATGGCGTTCAAGTAACAGTTTATGAAAATCCATGGATATTATGTTTTACAGTAGTTTACAAAATAATAAAAGCCGTTCTGAGAGACGGCTTGGTTGTAAATTCTCAACGGCGCGTAGGCCATGCGCCGTCAAAGCGACCCGAGACGGGCGAGTTAGCGTAGGCTGCCATGACATCGCTGCTTGACGCACCGGTAGCAACATATACACGGTGGTAGCGACCCGAATTGTCCACACCGAATTCAACACCCTTCATCGAAGAATGTTGAGCAATAAACTTGTCTGCATCCTCGCGCGAAGTCAAGGATGCAACCACTAGAATGTAAGGATCCGAATCGTCAAAACGCATTACACTGTCTGACTTCTTTTCCTGCTTGACAGCAACCGGTTTCTGAGCTTTTTCACTAATTACCTCAGGGGTGTTTGCTTCTTCTTTATGCTCGATTTTTACTTCCTCGACAGGAGTTGCCACGGGAACTTCAACTGAGTGCGGTGCTGTTATCGTGGGCGTAGTGCTGGCCTTATATGTATTTTTGACTGCCACCGGAGTTGAGACAACAAGAGCAATAAGAATTGCTGCAGCTGCTCCTAAAGCGCTCTTGAAGTGACGAGAGACGCGACCATGACGCGGACGATCGTAACCGCTACGACCCGTGTAGGGATTCTGATTCAGCTTTTTAGTATGACGCGACATCTCACTGATTGATATCGAACCAAGCCAACCGGAAAGAGCTGTCAGATAGTCTGTAGGATAACCAACAAACGAAATCTCTCCAGCCGAGTTCTTTTCAAGTCGTCCCAAGCGACCTATAGTACATTCACCGGCAGCATCAAGCTCCTTCATTATTGAGTCTACAGCTTGATCAACTGTCTGTGCAGCCGTCTCGTATTTCATAGACAGTGCACGGGCTATAGACATTTCCAACAGACCATCTGAAACGTTAAGGTCGCGGTTGAATGTAAATTTGCGGGAAGGTGCTACGAACAACTCCTCATCCCTGAAATACTCAGCACTGCAGTCCCGGGCGAGGAATGCGCCAAGCCCCGGCACAACCACACAGTCATGGGTGCTCATGAGGTATTCGATATGTTGTAGCACTAAATTCATACCGCAAAGTTACGAATAGTTTGTCGGAAAAACGAATTCTCACCGAGAAAAATTTTTGGGGTAGTTATCAAACTGCTGACTTATAACGTCTTCATAGCCGGAATACATTACTTAAAAATCGACAATACTTTTTCGCGGTCGGCCCCGAGCCGTATTGCTTGTTTGGCGTCGTTATGAGCATCTTCCGGCAAGTATCGTTTCTTATTCAATATCGCCCTATAATAGTACATTTCAGCATCATTTGGATATTTCTGAGCCCATTTACCGATACTCTCGGATGCATCATCCAAATAATCAACAGCCAACTGACATGCAACCAGACGTCCATAATATTCCGGCGCCGGATCAAGCTCTATCAACTTACGAAACAGCGAAATGGCTTCAACTTCCAGTCCTGTCATCGAATACATTGTCGCCTTAGCAAGTATTGTTTTCGAACTGACCGGAATTACTCGTTCGAGCACTTCAATGTCTTCCTGTGCCGCTTGCAGTTTGCCGTTATACAGTGACATCATGGCGTGCAGGAAGCGTGTTTCGGTATTAATCGAGTCAATGCTCAGAATATTCTCATACTCGCGATAAGCCTCCTTGTCTCTGTTCATTCCGACGAGAACGCGTGCTCGAAACTGCCTGGGGGCAATCAAGCGCGGTGAACGACTGATGGCATTGTCAAGCACTACGAGCGCCAGTGAATCCTGCTCATTATAATAATATATCATGCCAAGATTCGACAGCAGAGCAACATTGAGTTCATTGTCAGGCTCAACGCCCATCGCTTCGACCAAACGCAGTGCCGCTGCCTCGTAATCGCCCTTCTCGAGGGCCTGTTCGCTTTGCTCTATCAGCAGAAAATACGGGCGCTCGTCAAAATTCAGGCTGTCAGTCTCCGCCCTGTCGGGAACACGCGGAGCGATCTTAATCTCCGGTGCTCGCGATTGCGAGAAACAAGCCAAGAGGCAGACAAAAGTAAAAGTAGCAGCTACAAATATTTTTTTCGACATTGGAGAAAGGAGTAGGGTTGTTACTTTTCGATAGGTGTGAGACGGCCCGTAGTCGAATCCATGATATATCCGCGTACAGTCACATCCTTGGGCACAAGCGGATGGTTGGCAACCAAATCAACAGTCTCGAGCACAGCAGCAGGAGTTTCCTCAAAACCATGCAACCAACTCTTCAGGTCAATTCCACAATGCATCATAAGATTAATGTGTTCTTCGTCGATTCCGCGCTGACGCATCAAGTGTAGCATCTCGTCGGCATCCATACCCTGAACACCACATTCGGTATGACCTATTATCATTATTTCATTAACACCTAGTTCATAAATGGCCACGAGAAGACTACGCACCGTCGAATCAAAAGGATTTGTGATAACACCTCCTGCATTCTTGATCATCTTGACATCACCGTTGCTTATACCAAGTGCCGCAGGCAAAAGTTCGACAAGACGCGTATCCATACACGTTACTATTGCAATTTTCTTATCCGGGTATTTGCTCGTCACAAAACGCTCATAACCCTTATCAGCGACAAACTTGTCATTGTATTCGAGAATTTCCTGTATCATATCGAAAAGCGATTGAAAACATAACCCTGCACGGTTACCATGGTGACGGTATACCGAACAGGGTCATATTGTGTATAAATTCAGTTGCTGAAAAACTCAGCAACCCGGTTTAGGCTTCAGCTTCTACTTCAGCAACTACTTCGAAGGGAAGTTCGGCTACAACGTCACGGTGGAAGCGAACTTTGGCAGTGTGGTTGCCGAGAGTCTTGGCGGGAGTAACCTCAATAATCTTACGGTCAACGGTCTGACCGAGTTTTTCGAGAGCCTCGGCGATCTGAGCAGCGCCAACCGAGCCATAGATAGCGCCGTTTTCGGCAGCCTTGGCAGCGATAACGATCTGCAGACCTTCGAGAGCAGCAGCAGCGGCTTCGGCGTCGGCTTTGATTTTGGCGAGCTTGTGAGCACGCTGACGCAGGTTTTCGGCGAGAACTTTCAGAGCCGATTCGGTTGCGATGACAGCCTTACCGGTGGGGATAAGGTAGTTACGGCCGTAACCGTTTTTAACTTCGACGACGTCATCCTTGTATCCAAGGCCGTTTACGTCTTCTTTCAGAATAATTTTCATACTGTCCTTGTGTACTTTGTGCTTTCGCGGATTATTTCATCAAGTCGGTTACATAGGGGAGCAGAGCCAGGTGACGGGCACGCTTAACGGCCTGAGCCACACGACGCTGGAATTTCAGAGAAGTGCCGGTGATACGACGGGGCAGGATCTTGCCCTGCTCGTTGAGGAAGCGCTTCAGGAATTCGGGATCTTTGTAATCAACATACTTGATACCGCTACGTTTGAAACGGCAGTATTTTTTCTTCTTAACGTCTACCGACAGGGGAGTCAGATAGCGGATTTCTGAATTCTGTGCCATGATGATCGATTAAGCCTCCTTAGCTTCTACGGCGGGTTCAACAGCGGGTTTGTTAGCTTTGAGCGAGCGACGCTTTTCGGCGTACTCAGCTGCGTACTTATCAAGACGGAAAGTGAGGAAACGCATTACGCGTTCGTCACGACGATAAGCGGTTTCGAGTTTTTTGATGGTAGTGGGTTCTGCATCAAACTCGATGAGAGTGTAGTAGCCGGTAGACTTCTTGTCGATAGGATAAGCGAGCTTGCGCATACCCCAGTCTTCGGTGTTCACGATGGTTGCCTTGTTATCTGTCAGCACCTTTGCGAACTTTTCTACCGCTTCCTTTGCCTGTACATCAGACAAAACGGGACTTAAAATGAAAACGGTTTCGTACTTCATTGTGGTTAAATGATAGATTTATAATTTGTTATATACTCGGCAGGGCACAACACGCCCAAACCGAGCGCAAAGTTACAACTTTTTTCTCTAATTACCAAATAATTATTTGACCTATAAGACTTATAAGTCCTATAATTCATTACAAACAGGGCAGCTCTTCCTTGAGGAACTCAGATGTGGGGGAGTCGGCCTTTGCCACTTCCTCGGGAGTACCGCAGGCGATAATCTCGCCGCCGTTCTTACCACCGCCGGGGCCCATATCAATAATGTAATCGGCACATTTGATTACATCGAGATTATGCTCTATTACAAGCACGGTATTCCCTCGCTCGACAATCTTCTGCAAAATGCCCAACAAGGTGCGGATGTCTTCGAAATGCAGTCCCGTTGTAGGCTCATCGAGCACAAATAGAGTTTTGCCTGTATCCTTGCGCGCCAACTCAGTTGCCAACTTAACACGCTGATTTTCGCCACCTGAAAGAGTTGACGACGGTTGACCAAGTTTGATATACCCCAGACCTATATCCTGCAGGACCTTGATTTTCTTGAGTATTACGGGGACATTGGCAAAAAACTCGACAGCGCGGTCGATAGTCATGTCGAGCACATCAGCAATCGATTTGCCCTTGAAGCGCACTTCGAGGGTTTCGCGGTTGTAGCGCTTGCCATGGCAGACTTCGCAGGGCACAAGAACGTCAGGCAGAAAATTCATTTCGATGGTTCTGTAACCGTTACCGTTGCACGCCTCGCAACGACCTCCCGAAACATTAAAAGAGAAACGTCCCGGCTTATAACCTCGAATTTTCGACTCCGGCAGATTAACGAACAACGACCTTATATCGCTGAAGACTCCGGTATAAGTTGCCGGATTCGAACGAGGAGACTTACCCAGCGGCGACTGGTCGACGGTGATAATCTTATCTATATTCTCCAGACCCTCGATTTTATCGTATGGCAGAGGCTCGGCAAGAGATCGATAGAAATGCTTGGACAGGGCCGGCACAAGTGTGCCGTTTACCAAACTCGATTTACCGCTACCGGAAACTCCGCTTATGCAAGTCAATGTGCCAAGAGGAATCTCAAGATTGACATCTTTGAGATTGTGGCCTTTGGCTCCGAGCAGCTTAAGGGTTTTACCATTGCCCTTGCGACGCACGGCGGGAACTTCGATCTTGCGCTCACCATTTAGATACTGCGCCGTCAACGTTTCAGATTCAAGCATTTCAGAAGGCGTGCCCTGGAATACTACCTGACCGCCAAAACGTCCGGCCTTGGGACCAATGTCGACAATATAATCGGCATCAAGCATTATATCCTTGTCATGTTCGACAACGATAACCGAGTTTGAAGCCGAGCGCAACTTCTTGAGCGAATCAATTAGCCTGCGGTTGTCGCGCTGATGTAGACCTATACTTGGTTCGTCAAGAATGTACAACACATTGACCAACTCCGAACCCATTTGTGTGGCAAGGCGGATGCGCTGACTCTCGCCACCTGAAAGAGTAGCCGAGCCGCGACTCAACTGAAGATACTCCAAACCAACATCGCAAAGGAATTTCAGACGATGATTAATTTCCTTGAATATCTCGGCACCCACGGCCTGAAGTTGCGGATCTATAAGGTCATTTGCCGTTTTTGTCCATTCGTAGAGATCGGCTATATCCATACGCGTCAAGTCGGCGATATTCTTATCCCCGATAAAGAAGTGGAGGGCTTCTTTGTTAAGTCGGTCACCGTTACACTCGGGACAAACGGCCCGCGAGTAGAACTGTTCTACCCATTTCTTGGCCGACGCACCGGCTTCATCGTCCTGTTGCATCTCGAGATACTTGATTACGCCTTCATACGAAGCAAAATAGTTTTGCGTCGACATGGTCTCGTTCTTAACTACAAGTCGTTCGTTTGTACCGTTAAGAATAGCCTCCAGACATTCCTCCGGAAGTTCACCGACAGGTGTCTTTAGTGAACAGCCATACTTCTCGCAAATAGCTCCTATCTGCCAGAATATCATTGAGTTCTTGTATTTGCCCAACGGAGCTATTCCGCCATTATATATGGACACTTTCGGATCGGGAAGCACCTTGTCGCGGTCAACTATGTTGACAAAGCCAAGTCCGTTGCAACACTTGCATGCACCCAGGGGAGAATTGAACGAAAAATTGTGAGGCGCCGGTTCGCGATAGGACAAGCCAGTCTCCGGGTCCATAAGACTTTGGGAGAAATGGGCTATGTCGTCCGAATCTACGTCGTAAATCATCATTTGCTTATCACCCTGTGAGAGAGCTGTTTCGATGGTGTCGCGCAAACGGTCTTCATCCTTCGCGGACACCTTGAGTTTGTCAACGACAAGCTCGATGGAGTGATTCTTATATCGCTCCAACTTCATGCCCTGCGTAATCTCACGCAAGTCGCCATCGACGCGGACATTGAGATAACCCTTCTTGCGAAGAGTTTCGAACAGTTCTTTATAATGACCTTTTCGGTTATGAATCAACGGTGCAAGGACAAGTATCTTATGACCTTCGTACTTGCTTAGCACAAGCGAGACAATCTTCTCGCGTGTGTACTTTATCATAGCCTTACCCGTAAGATAGCTGCGCGGAGTACCGACGCGTGCGTACAAAAGGCGCAGAAAGTCGTATATCTCGGTTGTCGTTCCTATCGTCGATCGAGGGTTACGGTTTACCGTCTTCTGCTCGATGGCAATAACGGGGCTGAGACCGGTAATCTTGTCGACATCAGGCCGTTCCATCGAGCCCAACAGATTGCGGGCATAACTCGAGAAAGTCTCTATATAGCGGCGCTGACCTTCGGCAAAAATAGTATCAAAGGCCAGACTCGATTTGCCGCTTCCACTGAGTCCGGTGATTACAGTCAAGCTGTTCCGGGGAATGGTAACATCAATATCTTTCAGGTTGTTGACACGCGCACCGATAACGTCGATTACCTCGGTTCCGTCATCAGCAGCAGTGTTCTCTATATCTATATCGTGTGTATTCATAATATCAACTAATAATTAATGTGAGAGCCAAGCAGGATTATAAACATGCTTTTCGGCTGTTTTGCGCGATAGGCTTTCAACCTTTGGCACGCGTACTATGTAAGATTTACCGGCTTTATTTGTCAGTTTCTTAGCACGTATCCAGGGATTCTCCTCACGGAGTTGTGCATAACTGACTCCATATTGAGCTGCCCACGCAGGCCAGTCTTCAACCGGACCGTCCACCAATACAGCCTCATATTCCACCGGCTGGTATAACTGATTGGCATTAAGCTTGAAACCGAAATTGCCGGGATTGTCAAAAATGGCTTTCAAAGCCATGATGCGAAATACATAACGCGATGTTTCTTCGGTCAAATAAAGGTCGAACGACGATTTCTGCATCTGCTTATCAAGCTCACTCGAAATGCGCCCCATGCCACCATTGAATGATGCCATCACTGTAGGCCAATTACCATACTTGGCAAAACCGTTCTTGAAATATCGGCAAGCTGCTGCGGTTGCTTTTTCGAGGTTATAACGCTCGTCAACCTCATCACTCACCTCCAGGCCATACTGAGTAGCCGTTGCGGGAATGAATTGCCAGAAACCGGCAGCCTTAGCAGGCGAGTATGCACGATGGTTCAGTGTACTCTCAACGCAAGCCAGGTAAAGAAAGTCTTCCGGTATACCGTTGGCTTTGAGTATGGGAGCCATCACCGGAAAATATTTATTAGCCCGTTTGAGCATCAATAATGTATTTCCGTGACCGTAAATCAACGAGGTTAATTCGCGATCAAAACGCTCAAACATGTCCACACGATTCAAATCTACCGACTCTCCGCAAAACTTGAACTGCGAAGGAATTTCGGGATTAGGAACAGGGGTGAATGCCTCATGGTGTGCAGGCTCGGCAAATGTCGGCAAAGTCATTACTGCAACAGCGGTACTGACAGAGAGCAGTGCCGCAAACTTAGTATATATTTTCATCTGAATCTTCTTTAGGTTTATTCTTCACTACCGCCCGTATTGGGTCGCATTTTGGAACCTACTATATTAATGTCGCCACTGAGGTTATACTTGACGCCATCGGCTCCTTCGGCCTTGATGACGTAAAAGTACACACCTGCGGGAACAAACTTCCCGCCGACACGACCATCCCAGCCTTCTGCAGGATTGGTGGATGAAAACAGCTGCTTGCCCCAACGGTTAAAGATATGGCAATCGTAGGAAACAAGAGAAGCATAGCTAACTTTCCATTCGTCATTGATGCCATCTTCATTTTGAGGGCTGAAAGCATTAGGACACAGCAACTTGGATTCGCCTACCATAACCGTGTAGACATCGCCCTCGTAGGTACATTCGCCCGAAGCGTCGGCGCAAACGAAGCGAACATACGTCGTGCCATATTCAGTAAAGGTGTACGTAAACTCCTCCTCATTAAAGCGATACAGGACGTCCGAAAAATCCTCCGTAGCCGAGAACTGCCATTCCTTGAACACAGCAGCGTCTGTAGTTGTAGCCTTGAATGTTATGTCGCACGGCGCCGAACCACCAAGCCCGGACGTCGAGTTATTCTGCTCGTTGTTGTTATCACGCTCCGCCTGTACCGCCCAAGTCCGTGCCTCGACACGTTTGGTCTGATAAGTCGGAGTGGAAAGATTGACCGGAAAGCCCCAAGCTTGTGCAAAACGATCGCCAGACAAATGAAACTCTGTATCGCATAAAGGAGCAACAGTGGAGAAAACTCCCGAGATGTCAGCAAAATCAACTTTCTGCATCTTTTGCTGCCACGTCCCCGTTTCGTTATCGTCCGTTGAAGCAAAATCCAGGTCGTTATACTCAAGGGTGATGCCTCGATTAAGTTCGGTGGGGGCTCCGTTTATTGAGTAATAATTGATGCGGTCAAAACCACCCGTGGCATCGAACACGACACGCCCGCAATCACTGTCGGGGCTGACTGCGAAAGCCGTCATAGTAGGTTGATGCTTGGCATAATCCACTACCCACCACGCCAACTGACGACCTGCATCTTCGACGATATAACCCATATCGCCCGCTTGAGGGAGAATAGCTGATTCATTTCCCGAGACAGCAACTCCGGGTATATCCTCAGCGTAACCGCCACCGGCACTGCCGAATCGCTTCCAACGAACCTTTTGAGCTGCATCGGGTGATGCAGCGGTGTATACGAGACGTGCATGACCTAAATCTTCGACTACAAGCACAGCTTCAAGCCCCGTGGTCTTAGCCGGAATAACAGATATGAAATTAGAACGTTGAACGGTTAATTCAGCGTGTCCGGCCAATGCTGCGGGAAATATGATAGTGAGCAAAAAATTTCGTATTTTCATAATCTACAAATATAGCTATTTTTTGCCAAACCTCCAAGGGTTTTACCCCACGAATCGAATATATTAGTATTTTTTTACTATTTTTGTAGCGCAATATGACCAAACGACCGCTTGTACTACATATCAATACCGTTGCAGACCCTCGAAACGGGGTAGGGCAAATAGTTCGCGCTCTTGCCACCGCTGCTACGAAAGAGGTATTTCGTTCGCAAATAATCGCAGGCTATGGCAACCCTGCGGACAGCGATTATGTTGTCGAATCAGACACGTCTTATTACTTGAATGTACTTAAGTCCCGAATGTTTGCTGACGACGGGTTCCTCCGTTCATCGGCTTCAAAAGCGTTATGCCGAATCATTCAGGCGCTACATCCCGACCTGGTGCACCTGCATAATCTCCATGGTTACTACTGTGACATTACGACTCTTAAGGACACTCTCGATCGACTGAATATTCCTGTGGTGCTTACCCTGCACGACTTATGGATGACTACCGGTCGTTGCGCCTATCCACCAAATGGGGACTGTCCCGAACTGAAACGAAATGCTTGCCGGGAATGCCCTTTCCCAAGACGTTATCCTGCAAAATGGCTGAAGAGCGAATCACGCCTTTCGGAAAAACTTGATTTTCTTGACAACATCACATTGGTTGCTCCTTCGCGTTGGATAGCCGACAGAGTGCCGAATCGAACCGTTACAATTATCCCCAATGGTATCGACCCCTATATATTTTCGCCCTCAAATACTCAAAAAAGGCAGGGTCTTATAGCAATAGCCGGCAGATGGAATAGGACAAAGGGCATTGACGATATACTTCGGCTCGCCGACGTTTTGCCGGATGGTGAGTATATCTCCCTTGTTGGAAAAAGCGTACCAAAGCACCCAAAAATCAAAAATTTAGGTGCAATTTCTAATCCGCAAATATTAGCCGATGTATTACGCCGACACCGCGCCTTATTAAGCGCTTCGCACGAAGAGGCTTTCGGCCTTACCGTAGCCGAAGCTTTGGCCACAGGAACTCCCGCCATTGTCCGCTCAGGCACGGGTCCCGAGGAACAATTAGCCGATAAATCGTTTGCTGTAGATTTTTCCAAACCGACCGAAGTACTCCGTGCAATAGAGCGTCTCGACGAGTATAAATTGCCGGAACATGTCAACTCCCTTGAGGCTATGAACGAGCAATACTATGATCTTTATCGCCGGCTATTGAACTCATAGCTGCCATGAAGCGTTCTAATTTCAAACACTAATACTAACAAAACACACTATCATGGCAAAAGTAACATATCTTGATAATGCCGGTTTTATCGTCAAAACCGATGATGCATTTTACGTATTCGACTACTATCGCGACCCGGCTCATCGCTTGGTCAAAGAACTGGAACACAACCCCGGACTCCCCGTAATCTTCTTTGCATCGAGTCCTCATACCTCGCATTATAACCCCGAGATTTTCAACCTCGCCCAAAACCATAAGCGCGCATATATCAGCGCCAATCAGGTTGTCAGCCGAATCGGTGATACCGAAGAAAACACGGCTACACTCACCGCCGGTGACAAGATTGAAGATGTACTCGGCACAGGTACCACGGTCGAGGCTTTCGGTTCGACCGAATCGGGTGTATCCTTTATGGTAAAAACGAAAGACGGCAACACCATCTTCCATGGTGGCGACCTGGCTCCCTTCCATCTTGACGAAAAGCCAAAGAAAGACAATCCTCAAGCTGTACAAGAGAAATTCCGTACTGTCGTCGATCGCATTGCCGAACAATATCCTACGGTCGACTTAGCATTCATGGCTGTTGATCCGGAAGTCGGACCCGACTATGCTTCGGGTGCAAAGTATTTTGTCGAGCACATTGATGTCAAAAACTTCATACCCATGCACTACCATGGCAAGACTCAGCAGGCTACGGATTTTCGCACATACGATGTTCTCGCTGACACCAAGACCAAATTCCATGGCTTCCACAATGTGGGCCAGGAACTGACAATCAAGCTTTAAGCACCGTCAGGAGGTCTGCCACTACAAAGGTACTACCACCTACATAGATAAGCGCGTCCGAATCGTCTCCGGCTTGGCGCAATGCTGCCCGATATCCATCGGCTACTGTTGGATAAACGCTTACCGTCAGTCCGCAACTGCGGGCAGCTGCGGCCACAGCTTCACTCGAAGCAGCACGGTTCACAGACGGTTGGACGATAAAATAATGAGCGTCACGTGGTAGCATCTCTAAAATATGCAAATAGTCTTTATCCGACACGAACCCCAGCACCAGATAGAGTGGCCGGGGTAAGTGTCGTTTAAGTCTTTGGGAGATATACTTCCAGCCATCCACATTATGGGCTGTATCAGCAACTACGTGAGGAATGGTTCGTACTGTCATCCATCTGCCCATCAAACCCGTACGCTCTACAATTTGTCTTAGACCACGATCTACAATCGTGTTATCGAGTTTCAGTCCGAGGGATTTCCCTATGAGGGGGAGAGCGGTAAGTATTGTCGACATATTCTCGGGCTGACAATCACCTGTCAGACAGCTATGTAACACTCCATAAGGCGTGCCGGTATATTCTAACAAACCGTCGTTTTCCGTAACTTTTTCAAACACCGGGGCATCCTGCGCAAATATCGTATCGGTGTTTTTCGAGATGAACACTGTATCTGTTTCAGGGTGTCGTCGACCAATCACCACCGGAACACCGGGCTTGATAATTCCCGCTTTCTCCCGAGCGATTTCGGCCAACGTATTACCCAACAATGCAGTATGGTCGTAAGATATATTGGTGATTACCGAGAGTAGGGGAGTTATTATATTTGTTGTATCAAGCCGACCACCAAGTCCGACTTCGATAACTGCCACGTCAACTTTATGTCGAGCAAAATGCTCAAATGCCATTATAGTTGTCAGCTCGAAAAAAGACGGATCGGTGCCGGTGAGATTCATGGCTTTGAAACGTTCGACAAAGTCCACTACTTCTTCCTCTCTGATGGGCACACCGTCAACACGTATCCGTTCGCGGAAGTCGACCAAATGCGGTGATGTATATAAACCAACCTTAAGCCCGGCGGCCATTAGCACCGATGCCAACGAGTGTGACACCGAACCTTTACCATTTGTCCCTCCGACATGTATGGATTGAAAGGCAACGTGGGGGTTGCCGAAAGCGGCAGATAGCGTAAGGGCCTTTTCCAGACCCGGTTTGTAAGCCACCGCACCGTTATTGTGAAAAGATTGCAGCCGATTGTACAGAAAATCGAGTGTGTCTTTATAGTCCATGTCAATAAATCAATAGGCCGGCAACTCCGGCGGCAATTATAATCAAGATAGGATGAATCTTCGTAAAGAAAACAACACAGAATGCCGCTATGCACAGTGCGATACTCCAAATCACATCGTAAGTATCCGTTCCAAAGTTGGCTCCATTCATCAGCAACAACGCAGCCGATGCTATCAGGCCGACAACTACAGGACGCAAGCCGCTGAACATGCCCTTAACGACAGGCGACTCACGATGCCGACGGATATAATGGCTTGTATAGGTCACTAACAGGAATGATGGCAAAACAACAACCAAAGTACATATCACTGAACCGAGCAGTCCCCACCACCAACCGTCGAATCCGGCCTCACCCGGGGCAACATAGCCGATATAGGTGGCGGAATTGATTCCAATCGGGCCGGGGGTCATCTGCGAGATGGCCACAATATCGGTGAACATCTTTTCTGTTATCCATCCGGGATCGACAATCTCGTTTTCGATAAGCGATAGCATGGCATAACCACCGCCGAATCCAAAAAGTCCTATTTTAAGGTAACTCCAGATAAGTCGCAGGAAGATCATGCCTCACCTCCTTTCGTGTTGTCAACAAGTGCATCGCGGTTCTTCATCGAGCGCTTATATACGATAATTCCGCCGATCGCTCCTAATACTATCCAGAGTATTGGATTGGACACGACCGGGGCGTTGCTCCATATCACGAGGGCTACCACTACGGGGATCCACACGGTTTTCCAACCTATTTTGGCTGCTCGCGCCGAGGTGATAACCGGTGCTATGATTAACGCTACTACGGCAGGTCGGATGCCCTTGAAAATCTTGACAAGCACAGGGTTACCGTTTATGGTATCAGGAGTGAGAAAGATCGCGATAGCCAAAATAATAAGGAAGGACGGAAGGATTGTTCCAAGAGCAGAAAAAATACTTCCTAACCGACCGCGGATTTTGTCACCTACAGCTACGGAAATATTCACGGCAAGAATTCCGGGAAGAGACTGGGCCACAGCGAGCAGATCGAGGAAATCTTCCCGCTCAAGCCAATGATGCTTATCGACAATCTCACGCTCGATAATGGAGATCATGGCCCATCCGCCACCGAAGGTAAACAGGCCGATCTTAAAGAAGGTGCTGAACAGCTGAAAAATAGATGCTTGCATGGTTGGAAAATGTGCAGATATACGGTTGAAGTGCGCTTGACGCGGCTTCAACAGCACAAAATTACAAAATCATTGCGTGATAACCACAATATTTCAGCGAATTGTTGTACCTTTGTAATCGCTAACCCGAAACTACCCCTATGGCAGATAAAGATAAATTCTTAGGCAAAACACGCAGCAAGCATCCCATACTTTGGAATGCTATTGCCATTGTAATATCCTTGATCGTACTCGGCTTTCTTACTATATGCTTCCTCGACCTGTGGACACATCACGGTTCGACAACCCGTGTTCCCAATGTAATAGGCATGAGTTACAATAATGCTATCGTTACATTGGAGGATGCTGACCTTGATGTCGTTATCGCCGACTCGGTTTACAGTAAAGATCGTGCTCCGGGTTCGGTTGTCGACGTTGTACCCCAACCCGGAGCAGTGGTTAAGGCCGGTCGTGAAGTTTATGTAACTATCATTGCTTTCTCGCCCGAAACCGTAACCATCGACATGTTGCTGACCGATATTTCGTGGAAGCAAGCCGAAGCCTACCTGAAATCGAAAGGCCTGCGTGTCGAGAAACGTTATGTTCCCTCGCAATTCCCCGATTTGGTTGTCGACGTAAAGTGCAAAGGACGCAGCCTGTCGGTTGGAAGCCGTGTCACCGTCGACGACATCATCGTTCTCGAAGTCGGACAGGTACCACAGCCTGTATATGATGACACTGACGGCCTCGATAACGCGCTGGATTCGGCTATTGAAGCTGCTATCACTGTTGATGATACTGAGTTTGACGACCCCGAAGTATCCGAAGCAGAACGCATCGTGAAGAACACATTCGGAATTACCGAGTAACACCTTATGGCTGACGAAGACTTTGACATAGACATTTCCGACGAGGAAGTTGCCGAAAGTCCTTGCATCATAGTTGACGGCGAGCGGGAACTTTACGAACATTTTCGCTTTGTCGCCGATAAGGGGCAAGCCTTGCTGCGTGTCGATAAGTTCCTTGTCGAACGTCTGCAAAAATCTTCCCGTAACCGAGTTCAGCAGGCCGCCGAGGCCGGCTGCATCCTTGTGAACGGCAAACCCGTCAAATCCAACTATCGCGTAAAACCTCTCGATGTGGTGCAAGTCGTTATGGACCGTCCGCGGTACGACTTCGAGGTACTCGCTCAAGATATTCCTCTCGATATCGTTTACGAAGACAATGCCGTCCTGGTTGTCAATAAACCTGCCGGAATGGTTGTTCACCCCGGTCACGGTAACTACGACGGCACTCTTGTCAATGCTTTGGCTTGGCACTTCAAGGATTCGCCGGACTACGACGTTACCGACCCTCGCATGGGGTTGGTACATCGCATCGACAAGGACACCTCCGGATTGCTTGTCGTGGCTAAAACGCCGGATGCCAAGACCGACTTGGGCAAGCAATTTTTCAATAAGACAACACGTCGCGAATACGTGGCTGTTGTTTGGGGTGAACCTCGTCCCGCCTCGGGAACAGTTATCGGCAATGTCGGTCGTTCACCCAAGGACCGACTCAAGATGGCAGTTTTTGATCCTGACTCCGGTATTGGCAAACACGCCGTTACGCATTATGAGACCGTGTGTAACTTTGGACCGGTCAGCCAGATAAAGTGCGTACTTGAGACCGGTCGGACTCATCAGATTCGTGTGCACATGTCGCACATTGGTCACCCATTGTTCAGCGATGCACGCTATGGTGGTGACGAAATTCTGCGTGGCGAACGTACAGGGTCGTACAAGAAGTTTATCGACAATTGTTTCGAAATCTGTCCCCGACAGGCGCTACATGCCCGCACATTAGGGTTTGTCCATCCTGAAACGGGGGAGGAGATGTTCTTCGAAGCGCCTATACCCGAGGATATGACCAAACTAATCGGGCGCTTTGAGAGCTACGCCGATTCGAGGGCACGATAAAGCGCTCTGTTACTCTTTCTTTGCACTTTTATCTTTGGTCGCCTTTTTTGCTGTACGCATGGCATGAGTGGCTGCGCGCGTCTTCGACTTTGTCTTTGCCTTCGATCTCGTCTTGCGACGTGAGGAAGCAGCCGATTTCCTGGTTGCCTTGGCAACCTCTGCAGTCGAGTCCGTCTCCTTGGATGCAGTATTGTTATTCTTCGCTGCAATAGACTTGCGAGCTCTTTCCATGGTGGCCTGCTTAGTTTTCTGCGCTTCTTTCTGTCGTGCAATAAAAGTCTCGATATCAATGGTGTTCCGATATTCTTTAATATAGTCGAAATCTTTTGACTTCATCCGATAAATACCGGTAAAACCCTTGATCTGAATGGGCTCGAAATAGTTGCGCAAATCTGTTTCAGCCTTGACTCGGTCCTCGACAGGAACACTAAATAATATATTTTCGTTGCCGGTCTGTTCAAAACGGGTGTATTTGAGCGAAAAGCCCTGCTCGCGGCGAACTACATTGATATATCCGGCCGAGTTATTCATCCTATATACCTGCATGGCATATTGGAAAGCCTTGGAATACCGTTTGTAAAGCGCGGTCAGAGCATTTGTAGCAACCTCGACATCAGAATCGGCAGACAGCATAGGTTCAATTGAGGGTGCACGGTCGTCCGAAAACTGTACGTCAAAATCACTGGCGAGAGCCTTAAAGCATTCTAATGTAACCCTTGTATCCGCCGTCGCTGAATGAGCGTGCTCGTCGCCAAAGGTCAGACCGTAGCGTTCTGCGATAGCGGCCAGGCCCGCCTGCTGTTTCTCGTGGCGATTGCTTGGATCGTTTAGCAACCAATACCAATTCTGAATTTCGAAAACCGTGTGTCCATCGTTAAGACGCACTCCATGACGTCGAAGATTGTTAAGGTCGTTAGAAAGTGCACAACCGGCAAGATAACGGGTGGAGTTGAGCAACTCCCGGATTTCACTGCGATGCTCCGCAAACCGCTTACAGTCTGCCACCATCTCAGGAGTTATGTGATGGATATCGGTTGGCCATTTCTTTGCCCGTGGCTTGAAGTACTTGTGATACACTTCATTGCCGGAGAGATCGAAAACCGACAACTCGAGCAGTTCGCCGTGGTTTGTAGTTTCTGAATCAAAACACAGCAAAGGATATTTATACGATCTCGGCTTATCTTTCTTTCCCATAGACTACATGACTCCAAGTAGTTCGATGTCGAAAACCAATGTCGACCCACCCGGTATTCCAGGTTGGTTAAATCGACCGTATCCTTGTTCGGCGGGGATATAAACCTCCCAACGGTCGCCGGGGTGCATCTTGGTTAAAGCAATAATCCATCCCGGAATGAGTTCGCGCAAACGGAAAGCCGGTGCTGTCCCACCACGACTCGAATCGAACGTTTTGCCATTGATAGTCTTACCGACGTAATGTACAGTCACCACCGAACCCTTGTTTGGCGAAGGCAACTTGGCATCGCCTTTTCGCAAAACCTTGTAATATACACCCTTGTCAAGAGGCAGAACACCTGCTTCAGTGGCTTTTTGTTCAAGCCATTCTCTATTTCGCTGTATATAATCTTGTTTTGCCATTATAAGTGGGTTAGGGGTGGGGAATTAAAAAGCAAACGGGCGCCATGACTATGACACCCGTTGAAAAAATCGTGTAGCGAATTCGGGAATCGAACCCGAGTCTCCACCTTGAGAGGGTGGCGTGCTAGGCCACTACACTAAATCGCCATCTTTGTCGAGGCTTTCGCCTTAAGACTTTGCAAAATTATAAAAAAAATCCGACTCCACAAAATCTCCCAACATAAAATTTATCCATTAAACCACAATTCGCTGATAATAAACCGATTGTAAAAAAGGAAGGCACCCCGAAAGTGGGATGCCATCCTGCAAGCTGTAAAAAAGGATATTGAAAAAAGTTCCCTTACTTACCTTTGTGCTCGTATTGGAGCGTAAGCGAGGGCTGATCGCATACTTCGGCAGGGCCAAAGTATTGGATAGGTCCGGGATAGATGTAGCATGTATTGAGCGCCCAGTCGTCGCGCTGCGAAGCGAACTTCTGGAAGGGAGCTCCGTCAAGACGTACAAGAGCCTTTTGAATAACGGGCTTCATCTCGCCGTGACGACGTTCCATGTTCATCATCATAGTGATGGGTATACCACCACACTGCCATTGAACTGAGGGCTTTACGAGGTTACGAACCGACGACATGTAACCGGTGACACCTGCCTGGATAAGGCATGCAGCATTGAAGCCGAGTGCATAGCAGTAGTCGGCATCAAAATTTGAGGGGTCAGCGCAACGGCCTTCGTAACCGAAGAAGTGGTGCAGGGCAGCAAACTTGCCGTTGTACTTGCCTTCGGCTTTCATCTCGGCAAGACGCTTGCCTACCATTTCGCTGAGCAGCTTTTCGGTTTCGATAAGCGATACCTGCACATTGCCGTGGGGGTCACGGTCGAGTGTCAGCTGACGGGCAACGCCTTCGGGCAGCGATGCGTATGTCTTGGCGTTGGCTTCGCTGAGGTTGTCGATGATGAACTGACGCTGAGCAGACTTTTCAACTGCTGCGAACTTCTCGGCATTGGCAGCCAGGAAGTCATTGAGTTCGGCAATGAGGCTCTTCATTGCGGGAATAAACTCGATAAGGCCTTCGGGAATAAGGACTGTGCCATAGTTGTTGCCTTCGGCGGCACGGTTAGCTACAACCTGAGCGAGGTTGTTGACAACATCATCGAGTGTCATGTTCTTGGCTTCAACTTCCTCGCTGATGATGCAGACGTTGGGCTGGCACTGGAGAGCACACTCAAGAGCGATATGGCTGGCCGAGCGGCCC